>NZ_CP128404.1:0-360000 GCF_030345295.1 Stenotrophomonas sp. 8(2023)
ATGGATGCCTGGTCCCGTAGTCTCGAGCGCCTCGAAGCGGAGTTCCCGCCGGAAGACGTTCATACCTGGTTGAAGCCGCTGCAGGCCGATCTGCGCGTGGACAGCCTGGTGCTGTATGCACCGAATGCCTTCATCGTCGACCAGGTCCGCGAGCTGTACCTGGCCCGGATCCGCGAGCTGCTGGCGCATTTCGCCGGTTTCAGCGACGTTTTTCTTGAAATCGGCTCGCGCCCGCGCCCTGTGGAGGCGCAGAACGCGCCGGTTTCCACGCCGTCGGCGCATGTGTCCAGCGAACCGCAGGTGCCCTTCGCCGGCAATCTGGACAGCCACTACACGTTCGCCAACTTCGTCGAAGGCCGCAGCAACCAGCTGGGCCTGGCCGCCGCCTTCCAGGCAGCGCAGAAGCCGGGCGACCGGGCGCACAACCCGCTGCTGCTGTACGGAGGCACGGGCCTGGGCAAGACCCACCTGATGTTCGCCGCCGGCAACGCCATGCGTCAGGCCAATCCAGGTGCAAAGGTGTTGTACCTGCGTTCGGAACAGTTCTTCAGCGCGATGATCCGGGCCCTGCAGGAAAAGACCATGGATCAGTTCAAGCGCCAGTTCCAGCAGGTGGATGCGTTGCTGATCGATGACATCCAGTTCTTCGCCGGCAAGGACCGCACCCAGGAAGAGTTCTTCCACACCTTCAACGCGTTGTTCGATGGCAAGCAGCAGATCATCCTGACCTGCGACCGCTATCCGCGCGAAGTCGAGGGCCTGGAAGCGCGCCTGAAGTCGCGGCTTGCCTGGGGCCTGTCGGTCGCGATCGAACCGCCGGACTTCGAGACCCGCGCCGCGATCGTGCTGGCCAAGGCGCGCGAACGCGGTGCCGAGATTCCCGATGATGTTGCGTTCCTGATCGCCAAGAAGATGCGCTCCAACGTGCGCGACCTCGAGGGCGCGCTGAATACCCTGACCGCCCGCGCCAACTTCACCGGCCGCGCGATCACCACCGAATTCGCCCAGGAAACCCTGCGTGACCTGCTGCGCGCCCAGCAGCAGGCGATCAGCATTCCCAACATCCAGAAAACCGTTGCCGACTACTACGGCCTGCAGATCAAGGATCTGCTGTCGAAGCGTCGGACCCGCTCGCTGGCCCGTCCCCGCCAGGTCGCCATGGCCCTGACCAAGGAACTGACCGAGCACAGCCTGCCCGAGATCGGCGACGCCTTTGCCGGTCGCGATCACACCACGGTGCTGCATGCCTGCCGCCAGATCCGGACCCTGATGGAGACCGACGGCAAGCTCCGCGAGGACTGGGACAAGCTGATCCGGAAGCTGAGCGAATGATGCACGGATGCCGATGAGGCGTCATCGCACAAAACGGTGCAGAATCCGGTAGCAAGCGCGGGACACGTTGTGGATAAAAATGCCGTTTGAAATCGCGCCAGATTTATCCACAGCTTTCCCCACCCCTTGGGGGTCGGTAATGCAGAGGGTTTCGAGGTCTGAAATACCTTTGATTACAAAGACTTAGCATTGTTTTCCAGCGATTCTGTCTCTACCAGCACCACCAAGCTTTTGATTTATTCCACATTTTTTAAAGCATAGGGGCACGGAACCACATGCGTTTCACACTGCAGCGCGAAGCCTTTCTCAAGCCGTTGGCACAGGTCGTCAACGTGGTCGAACGCCGCCAGACCCTTCCGGTTCTGGCCAATTTCCTGGTCCAGGTGCAGAACGGCCAGCTGTCGCTGACCGGTACCGACCTGGAAGTGGAGATGGTGTCGCGGATCGCGGTTGAAGATGCCCAGGACGGCGAAACCACCATTCCCGCCCGCAAGCTGTTCGAGATCATCCGCGCCCTGCCCGACGGCAGCCGGATCACCGTCTCGCAGACCGGAGACAAGATCACCGTGCAGGCCGGTCGCAGCCGTTTCACCCTGGCCACGCTGCCTTCGAACGACTTCCCGTCGGTGGATGAAGTGGAAGCCACCGAGCGCGTGGCCATCGGTGAGGCGACCCTGAAGGAGCTGATCGAGCGCACCGCGTTCGCGATGGCCCAGCAGGACGTGCGCTACTACCTCAACGGCCTGCTGTTCGACCTGCGCGGCGATGCTCTGCGTACCGTAGCCACCGACGGCCACCGCCTGGCGCTGTGTGAAACCGATCTGGCCAAGCCCAGTGGGTCCAAGCGCCAGATCATCGTGCCGCGCAAGGGTGTGACCGAACTGCAGCGACTGCTGGAAAGCGGCGATCGCGAGATCGAGCTGGAAGTCGGCCGCAGCCACGTGCGCGTCAAGCGCGACGATGTCACCTTTACCTCGAAGCTGATCGACGGCCGCTTCCCGGACTACGAAGCGGTGATTCCGATCGGTGCCGACCGTGAAGTGAAGGTTGATCGCGAAGCGCTGCGCGCCTCGCTTCAGCGCGCCGCGATCCTGTCCAACGAGAAGTACCGCGGCATCCGCGTGGAAGTCTCGCCGGGCAACCTGAAGATCAGCGCGCACAACCCGGAACAGGAAGAAGCCCAGGAAGAGATCGAAGCCGACACCACGGTCAGCGATCTGGCCATCGGCTTCAACGTGAACTACCTGCTGGACGCTCTCTCCGCCCTGCGCGATGAGGAAGTCATTGTCCAGCTGCGCGATTCCAACTCCTCGGCGCTTGTACGTGAGTCCAGCAGCGAGAAGTCGCGCCACGTGGTGATGCCGCTGCGTCTCTGACAGCTGCTGTTCCACGTGGAACCGAACGACGCCCGGGATCTTCCCGGGCGTTTTTTTTGCAGGTTCCACGTGGAGCATCGAGAAGACGCAGTTCTCCGGACGACGTCACTTCCGTCGATAGGCTCGGTTGAAATCCGTTGCCTTTCCGGGATGTTCGTCTCGATCGTTGAAAACAGGATCGCTGGATCGTAGCAATGACGAGTCGCGATTGATCGAAAGTCCAGGTGCAGGAACCGATACTCGTCGCCTGTCCCCAGATCTGGCCAGACAGGGACCGATGATCCTGCATCGCGGCGCGATGGACTTCCCTCTGCAAACGCCGCTGTCCACAGGGAAGATTCGATGCAGACTGGGGCAAGCCTAGCTTCTAAATCTGGGTATAAATCTAAAGCATGGTGGTGATGGTAGAGCCAGATCTCGTGGAAAAACACCTCATCTGACTGATTTAAAAGAAATTTATGCACCTGAAACCCCCTGTATATCGGCCTCCCAGCCTGGGGGGGAACCTGTGGATAGTTTTGAAGGCATGGCAAAAGGGCTTTTTTATCCACAGATTGCCCATACCTTGTGTATAAGTCATACAGGGCAGCTGTGGACAGCGTGGAACGATCGGTCTGAATTCTTTGAAATCTGTGGAACCGCCCAGGGCATGGGACCGTAGATTTCAAGGAATCTGCAGGTTCATCCGCTGGTACTCGCCGGCGACGAGGCAAGCGCTGTCCACGGCATCGCCTGAAATCGGCGAAATCCAAGGCTCACACCCCCGCTACCCTTCGCAGAATCGAAGGATTTCCGGGCTTGCCGAGACCCGCATCTGCTGGGATGAGGAAACAGCGCCACGTGGAACCAGCGGTCAGGGCGCAGGCAGACCTGCGGTAACTGCTCCATAGCTGGCCGGATAGCTGGCCGGGCACGTCCGGCTTGACCGATGCAGTAAGCTGATGGATTCCCTGCCCCTCTGCCGCCCCGTGCGGATGGTCTTTCGCGCCCCATGCTTATCCGCCGCCTCGCCCTGCACCAACTGCGTCGCTTCAATGCGGTGGAGCTGTCGCCCCAGCCGGGATTGAACCTGCTGACCGGCGACAACGGTGCCGGCAAGACCAGCGTGCTCGAGGCCCTGCACCTGATGGCCTATGGGCGCAGCTTCCGTGGTCGTGTCCGCGATGGATTGGTGCGCCAGGGCCAGGAAGCGCTGGAAATCTTCGTGGAATGGGACGAACAACGTGCCAATCACCCGCCGCACCGCCGAAAGGCCGGCCTGCGGCACAGTGGCCAGGATTGGAAGGGGCGCCTGGACGGCGAAGACGTGGCCCAGCTCGGCAATCTGTGCGCAGCGCTTGCGGTAGTCACATTCGAGCCAGGCAGCCATGCGTTGGTCAGCGGTGGTGGTGAACCTCGCCGCCGATTCCTCGATTGGGGCTTGTTCCACGTGGAACCTGATTTCCTGTCCCTGTGGCGCCGGTATTCGCGGGCACTGAAACAGCGCAATGCCCTGCTCAAGCAAGGTGGCCCGTCGCGGATGCTGGATACCTGGGATCACGAACTGGCTGAAGCCGGCGAACCGTTGACCAGCCGTCGGCAGCACTACCTGGAGCGTCTGCAGCAGCGCACCGTGGCGCTGGCTTCCAGCCTGGCCCCGCAGCTCGGCATCCAGGCGCTGGAACTCAGCCCGGGCTGGCGTCGGCACGAGCTCCCTCTGGCCGATGCGCTGCTTCTGGCCCGGGAACGTGACCGCCAGGCCGGATACACCTCGGTCGGTCCGCACCGGGCAGACTGGAGCGTGGATTTCCACAGCATTCCGGGTCGCGATGCGCTGTCCCGCGGCCAGGCCAAGCTGACGGCATTGGCCTGCCTGCTGGCGCAGGCCGAGGACTACGCGGAACAGCGCGGCGAATGGCCGGTGATCGCATTGGACGATCTGGGCTCGGAGCTGGATCGCACCCACCAGACGCGGGTTCTGCAGCGCCTGCTCGGTGGGCCGGCGCAGATCTTCATCACCGCCACCGAAACGCCGGCGGCGCTGCAGGAACTGACCCACATCGCCCGGTTCCACGTGGAACATGCACAGATCGTGGCTGTGCCATAGTGGGCACACCAGGGCCGCTCGACCCCGGCTGGTATAATTCGGGTTGAAATCCTTTCATTCTCGGCGCATCGCTCCAAGCGGTGGCCGACCTGCGGAGCCTACGGCAAGCGCAATGAGCGACGAACAGAACACCCCGGCAAACAACGGCAATTACGACGCCAACAGCATCACCGCCCTGGAAGGCCTGGAGGCTGTCCGCAAGCGACCCGGCATGTACATCGGCGACGTGCATGACGGCACCGGTCTGCACCACATGGTGTTCGAGGTTGTCGACAACTCGATCGACGAAGCCCTGGCTGGCCACGCCGATCACGTTGCAGTGACGATCCATGCTGACGGCTCGGTCTCGGTGTCCGACAACGGTCGCGGCATTCCGACCGGCAAGCACGAGCAGATGAGCGCCAAGCTCGGTCGCGAAGTGTCGGCCGCCGAAGTGGTGATGACCGTCCTGCACGCAGGCGGCAAGTTCGACGACAACAGCTACAAGGTGTCCGGCGGCCTGCACGGCGTCGGCGTCAGCGTGGTCAACGCGCTGTCGCAGAAGCTGCTGGTGGACGTGTTCCAGAACGGCTTCCACTACCAGCAGGAATTCAGCAACGGCGCCGCCGTGACCGCGCTGGCCAAGCTGGAAACCACCACCAAGCGCGGCACCACCGTGCGCTTCTGGCCGTCGACGGTCGCCTTCCACGACAACGTGGAATTCCACTACGACATCCTGGCTCGCCGCCTGCGCGAGCTGTCGTTCCTGAACTCCGGCGTCAAGATCGTCCTTGCCGACGAACGTGGCGATGGCCGTCGTGATGACTTCCACTACGAAGGCGGCATCCGCAGCTTCGTGGAGCATCTGGCCCAGCTGAAGACCCCGCTGCACCCGAACGTCATCTCGGTCACCGGCGAGCACAACGGCATCGTCGTGGATGTGGCGTTGCAGTGGACCGACTCCTACCAGGAGACGATGTACTGCTTCACCAACAACATTCCGCAGAAGGACGGCGGCACCCACCTTGCCGGCTTCCGCGGTGCGCTGACCCGTGTGCTCAACAACTACATCGAGCAGAACGGCATCGCCAAGCAGGCCAAGATCAACCTGACCGGCGATGACATGCGCGAAGGCATGATCGCGGTGCTGTCGGTGAAGGTGCCGGACCCGAGCTTCTCCAGCCAGACCAAGGAAAAGCTGGTCAGCTCCGACGTGCGCCCGGCGGTGGAAAACGCCTTCGGCGCGCGCCTGGAAGAGTTCCTGCAGGAAAACCCGAACGAAGCCAAGGCGATCGCCGGCAAGATCGTCGACGCTGCGCGTGCACGCGAAGCGGCGCGCAAGGCCCGCGACCTGACGCGCCGCAAGGGCGCGCTGGATATCGCCGGCCTGCCGGGCAAGCTGGCCGACTGCCAGGAAAAGGACCCGGCGCTGTCCGAACTGTTCATCGTCGAGGGTGACTCGGCAGGTGGCTCGGCCAAGCAGGGCCGCAACCGCAAGAACCAGGCGGTGCTGCCGCTGCGCGGCAAGATCCTCAACGTGGAACGCGCACGCTTCGACCGCATGCTGTCCTCCGACCAGGTGGGTACGCTGATCACGGCCTTGGGCACCGGCATCGGCCGTGACGAGTACAACCCGGACAAGCTGCGGTACCACAAGATCATCATCATGACCGACGCCGACGTCGACGGCGCCCATATCCGCACCCTGCTGCTGACCTTCTTCTACCGTCAGATGCCGGAGCTGATCGAGCGCGGTTACGTCTACATCGGCCTGCCGCCGCTGTACAAGATCAAGCAGGGCAAGCAGGAGCTGTACCTGAAGGACGACCCGGCGCTGGACAGTTACCTGGCCAGCAGTGCGGTGGAAAACGCCGCGCTGGTGCCGGCCACCGGCGAACCGGGCATCGAAGGCCTGGCGCTGGAAAAGCTGCTGCTGGCCTATGCCGCCGCGCTCGATTCCATCGAACGCAATGCCCACCGCTATGACCGCAACCTGCTCGAAGCGCTGGTCGATTTCGTGCCGATGGACATGGACAGCCTGCGCAATGCGGGCGAAGGCGAAGGCCTGGATGCGCTGGCCAAGCGCCTCAACCAGGGCAGCCTGGGCAGCCCGCGTTTCAGCCTGGAACTGCAGGAGGCCAACGAGGAGCGCCCCGCCGCCGTGCTGGTGACCCGTCGCCACATGGGCGAGGAGCACATCCAGGTGCTGCCGCTGTCGGCGTTCGAAAGTGGCGAACTGCGTGCGATCCACCAGGCCTCCAAGCTGCTGCACGGGCTGGTGCGCGAAGGTGCAACGATTTCCCGCGGCGCCAAGTCGATCGAAGTCGACAGCTTCGCGAAGGCGCAGAACTGGCTGCTCGAGGAGGCCAAGCGCGGCCGCCAGATCCAGCGATTCAAGGGTCTGGGTGAAATGAATCCGGAGCAGTTGTGGGATACCACGGTGAACCCGGAGACCCGTCGCCTGCTGCAGGTGCGCATCGAGGATGCGGTCGCTGCCGACCAGATCTTCAGCACCCTGATGGGCGATGTGGTCGAACCGCGTCGTGACTTCATCGAAGACAATGCGCTGAAGGTCGCCAACCTGGATATCTGACACAATCGGGACCTGGCCGGTGCGCGGGGAGCTGCACCGGCCTTCGTCCCTTGAACGCAGGTACCTGATGTCCGCATCCGCCCCGGTCTCCGCCGCTCCGCCTCCGGTTCCGCCGCCGTCTACCCCGCCGCGCGCCGTGGCACCGTTGGCAGGTTTCTTCATCGACCTGGGCATCGCCGCCGTCACCCTGGTCGGCCTGAGCATGGTCACCGGACTGTTCTGGGGCTTCTACCGTGCGATCGTGGTCAGCCGCGCCAACGTCGCGGCCAATGGCGGTGCACTCACACCTGACAGCGCCGGCGCGGCAGTGGGCCAGCCCGGGGCCCTGGCCCAGATCCTGATGGCCCTGATCGCCACCGGTGGTGCCGCGCTGCTGCTGTACTTCTGGCGGCGCCCGGCGAACGCCGGCGAACGCCTGGCCTCGCGACAGGCGCTGCAGCGTCCTTCCACCTGGGGCTGGACCCTGCTGGTGGCCACGCTGATCGTGGTTGGCAGCAACGGCGTCGCCTTCCTTTCCAAGCAGTTCGGCATCGAGCCGGTGCCGACCAACGTGGAACTGATGCAGAGCGCGATCGCGCGCTTCCCGTTGTTCCTGGTGCTGTTTGCGGTCGTCCTCGCCCCCGCCTACGAAGAGCTGCTGTTCCGTCGTGTCCTGTTCGGGCGCCTGTGGCAGGCCGGCCGCCCCTGGCTGGGCCTCATCCTCAGCAGCCTGGCGTTCGCCCTGGTCCATGAAGTGCCCGGTGTCAGCAAGAACTCGCTGCTGGGCATGGCGCAGCTGTGGCTGGTCTACGGCGGCATGGGTGCCGCCTTCTGCTGGCTGTACCGCCGCACCGGCACCCTGTGGGCGGCGATCACGGCGCATGCGCTGAACAACGCGGTGGCGCTCGCCGCAATGGTGTTCCTGGGGTCAACGTAACGCCGTGCCCGCTTGACGAAAGATTAAGCAGGTACGCTACACACTGCGCACATGAACACGGGGGCGGACCCATGAAACAACTGCTGCTGGCTCTAGTCATCACCACCGTGGTCAGTGCCTGTGCGACCACCACCTCGCCAACCGGAAGACGGCAGATGGTGGGCGGCGTATCGCAGGCACAGCTTGACCAGCTCGGCGCGCAGGCGTTTGCCGAGACCAAGCAGAAAGAGAAGATCAGCACCGATGGCCGCCAGAACGGCTACGTGCAGTGCGTGGTCAACGCGTTGGTCGCGCAGTTGCCGCCTCAGTACCGTGGCGTACGGTGGGAGACCGCCGTGTTCGTCGACAAGGAACCGAACGCCTTTGCCCTGCCCGGCGGAAAAGTGGGCGTGAACACCGGCATTTTCACCGTCGCCAAGAACCAGGACCAGTTGGCTGCCGTGATCGGCCATGAGATCGGCCATGTCATCGCGCGTCACCACGAAGAACGCATCACCCGGCAGATGGGCGCGCAGACCGGCCTGGCCGTGCTGGGCGCGCTGGCCGGTGCCGCCTATGGCGATGGCGCCGCCAGCACGGTCAACCAGCTGGGTGGGATGGGCGCGCAGGCGGCCTTCCTGCTGCCGGGTTCGCGCACGCAGGAAAGCGAGGCAGACGTGATTGGCCAGCGGCTGATGGCGCAGGCTGGATTCAACCCGGCCCAGGCCGTGGACCTGTGGCAGAACATGATGGCCGCCAGCGGCGGTCGCAGCCCGCAATGGCTGTCCACCCACCCCGATCCGGCCAACCGGATCCAGGAGCTGCGACGTGATGCACCGGGCCTGACGCCGGTCTACCAGCAGGCGCAGGCGGCCGGGCTGCGGCCAAAGTGCGGATGAGTGCGCAGTTCTATGCTGTATTGCAGCACATAAAACGATTTCTCACGCCATCTGTTTCTGATACGTTTGGCGGCTCAGATTTTTCTGACAGTCCGACTTTGCCGCTATCCGGCGGTTCGATCGAGGTGAACGATGATTTTCCGTAACCACAAAGCTGTGCTTTCCGTCCTCGTCGCGACCGCCCTGACCGGCGCCGTGGTCACCGATGCCTTTGCGCAGTCCTCGCGTTCCTCCGACCGTGGCAGCCGCGGCGGTAGCAGCAAGCAGGCCAAGGCCGAACCGCTGTACCCGAATGCGACCCGCCAGGAGCCGACCGCCAAGGCCTCGGCCAAGATGGGCAGCAAGCTGCAGAAAATGATCGACAGCTACAACAAGGAAAAGTTCCCGGAGACGCGCGAACAGGCTGACGCGATCCTGGCCGACAGCGCTTCCAACGAGTACGACAAGTCGCTGGCCGCGCAGCTGGCCTCGCAGGCCGCCTACCAGACCGACGACGTGCCGGGCGCCATCGCGTATCTGAAGCAGGTGATCCAGTTCAACGGCCTGGACAACAACGGCCACTTCCAGTCGATGCTGATGCTGGGCCAGCTGCAGCTGCAGGAAGACAAGACCGCCGAAGGCCTGGCCACCCTGGACAAGTACTTCGCAGAGAGCAAGTCGACCAAGCCGGAAGAGCTGATCGCCAAGGGCCAGGCGCTGTACCAGCTGGAGCGCTACCAGGAAGCGATCCCGGTGCTGAAGCAGGCCATCGCCGGCGCCGCCGAGCCGAAGGACAACTGGAACCAGCTGCTGATGGCGGCCCTGTCCGAAGCCGGCCAGACCGGTGAGGCCGTGCAGGCCGCAGAAGCGCTGGCGGCCAAGAACCCGACGGACAAGAAGGCCCAGCTGAATCTGGCCAACATGTACATGCAGGCTGACCAGATGCCGAAGGCCGCCGCGGTGATGGACAAGCTGCGCAGCAGCGGCCAGCTCACCGAAGAGCGCGAGTACAAGCAGCTGTACTCGATCTATGCCAACACCGAGAACAAGGAAAAGGACGTCATCGCGGTCATCAACGAAGGGTTGCAGAAGGGCATCCTGAAGCCGGATTACCAGGTCTACCTGGCGCTGGCCCAGTCCTACTACTACTCCGACCAGGTGCCGCAGGCGATCGATGCGTGGCAGAAGGCTGCCCCGCTCTCCAAGGACGGTGAGACCTACCTGAACCTGGCACGCGTCCTGCATGCCGAAGGTCGCGTCCCCGAGGCCAAGCAGGCCGCCCAGCAGGCGCTGGCGAAGGGCGTGAAGAACCAGGCGGATGCCAAAAAAATCATCAACCTGAAGTAAGTAGGAATAACGCCTGAATGCCTGCTCAGTTGATGCGCAGGCGCTCAGGATTGGTATAAGCTTGGAGGTTCCTGCGGTGTCATGCACCGCTGATCAGGGATCCCGCCCCCGGGATTCCGGCCCCACTATTGAGCTCTTGGCGCATGACGGAACAACTAGTCGTTCACCGGTACGAACAACCCGATGACAAGGGGCTGAGCTGGCCTCGCATCGTCGGCATCGCGTTTGTAATTGCCCTGCATCTGGCCGCCTTCATGATGCTCCTCATTCCCGCCGTGGCTCCCAAGGCCGTCGCGGAGAAGGAGCGCAACGTCATGGTGACCATCGTCGACGCGCCGCCGCCGCCCCCACCGCCGCCGCCGCCGCCGCCGCCGCAGGATACTCCGCCACCGCCGGTGAAGAATCTGTCGCCGCCGAAGCCGTCGCCCGTACCGCCGCCGCCGCAGGCGCCGGTCGTGGACGTGCCGGAGCCGCGCCCGAACGATATCGTCACCCCGCCGTCGCCCCCGTCGCCGCCGGCTCCGCCGACCTCGATCGAGGCCAGCGTGGACATCTCGTCGAAGGCCATGAATCCGCCGCGCTATCCGCCGGCCGCCTTCCGCGCGGGTATCCAGGGCGAAGTGATCCTGATCATTGATGTCGATGCCAACGGCAACGTCACCAATGTCACGGTGGAAAAGTCCAGCCGTAACCGCGACCTGGACCGTGCTGCGATGGAAGCAGCTCGCAAGTGGCGCTTCAACGCCGCTGAATCTGGCGGTAAGAAGGCGGCAGGTCGCGTTCGCGTCCCGGTCAACTTTGCGCTGAACTGATGCGTCCGGGTGGCCCTCCGGCCACCCCCGCTCCCGGTTCGATTGTTTAGCTTAGCTACACCCTTTATCACCACACACAACAAAGGTAAGCGTCATGCTGCAGGAAATTTTCATCGCCGCTGCTGCCGGGGGCAATCCGTCCAACGCCCTGTCGCAGATGGGCTTCGAGCACCTGATCCACGAAATGACCACCAAGCCGGGTGATTTCGCGGTTTCCTGGGTCGTGCTGCTGACCCTGATCGCCATGTCGGCCATGTCCTGGTACTGGACCGTCATCAACATCTTCCGTGCCACCCGCCTGAAGAGCGCCGCTGACCGCGTCGTCAGCCTGTTCTGGGACACCCCGAACGCGCAGGACGCCATCCGTGCGATGGAAGAGCAGCCGGCTTCGGAGCCGTTCTCGAAGATCGCCCTGGACGCTGCCCAGGCCGCTGCCCACCACCAGCGCGCTGAAGGCGGTGCTACCGGCGGCGTCGGTGAGAACCTGAGCCGTTCGGAGTTCGTCGACCGCGCTCTGCGCCAGGCCGTCACCCGCGAAAGCAACAAGCTGCAGTCGGGCATGACCCTGCTGGCCACCGTCGGCGCGACCGCTCCGTTCGTCGGTCTGCTGGGTACCGTGTGGGGCATCTACGGCGCGCTGATCAAGATCGGTGCCACCGGCTCCGCTTCGATCGACGCCGTTGCCGGCCCGGTGGGTGAAGCGCTGATCATGACCGCGATCGGTCTGTTCGTCGCAATCCCGGCCGTGTTCGCCTTCAACTTCTTCAGCAAGATCAACAGCGCGACCATCAGCAAGTTCGATACCTTCGCGCACGACCTGCACGACTTCTTCGCCACCGGTTCGCGCGTCCGCTAATTGCGGCGCGCGTCACCCAGCGACGAAGTAAGTAGTCACCAAGATCTAGACGGAGCCCGTTATGGCTTTCAGTAGTGGTAACAGCGGCGGCCCCATGGCCGACATCAACGTTACGCCCCTCGTGGACGTGATGCTGGTGCTGCTGATCATCTTCATCATCACGGCGCCCCTGATGTCCCACAAGGTCAAGGTGGATCTGCCGGAAGCCAACCTGATCCAGAAGCCGGAAGATGCTGAAAAGCGTCCGAACCCGATCACGCTGGCAGTCAAGGAAGACGGCTCGATCTACTGGAACGACGAAGAAATCAACAAGCAGACTCTCGAGTCCCGCTTGGCGACCGCCGCACAGCAGACCCCGCAGCCGCCGCTGAACCTGCGTGGTGACCGCACCACCAAGATGCGCGTCATCAACGACCTGACCAAGGTCGCGCAGGAACAGGGCATGCTGGACGTCGGCTTCGTTGCGACCAAAGAAAAGGGGCAATAAGCCATGGCATTCAGTAGTGGTGGTGGCAAGGGCCCCATGGCAGACATCAACGTCACGCCCCTCGTGGACGTGATGCTGGTTCTGCTGATCATCTTCATCGTGACCGCGCCGATCATGACGTACCCGATCGCCGTGGACCTGCCGCAGCGCGTGCTCAACCCACCGCCGCAGCTGGTCGAACCGCCGCCGCCGATCGAATTGAAGATCGACGCCAGCAACCAGGTCTCGTGGAACAACAGCCCGATCAATACCAGCGAGCTGCAGCAGCGGATGGAGCAGGAGGTCCAGCGTGACCCGACCAACCAGCCGGAACTGCGCATCGACGCCAGCCCGGATTCCGAGTACGACGTGATGGCCAAGGTTCTGGCCGCCGCGAAGAATGCTCAGATGAAGAAGATCGGATTTGTGCAGCAGTAAACGCTACACCGCAATACAACAGTCATGACGCGACTGCAGACGCCCCTGGAAACAGGGGCGTTTTTTTGTGTTCTCGTCGTGGCGCACGGGTTGGGCTCAGATCCCTTTTCCTGAGGAAAGGGATCTGAGCCCATCCGACCCCATCCGGCAGCAGGCGCCGCTATGATCGGCGGATGCTCGCCCTCTTCGACTCCCTGCGCCATTGGCTCGACGGCATCGCCCACCTCGGCACGATCCTGGCGGTGGCCTACCTGCTCTACCTGTTCGCGCTGGCGGGCTGGATCATGCTGCAGAAGCGCGAGCCGGTGGCCACGCTGAGCTGGATCCTTTCGCTGGCACTGCTGCCCTACCTCGGGCTCTTCATCTACTACCTGCTGGGGCCGCAGAAGGTGAAGCGGCAACGGCTGCGTCGTGGCCGTGCACGCTCGGGCATGGAGCACTACAGCGATGTCTGCCCGCCCGATTCGGACTGCACCGAGCTGGCCAAGGTTGCCCAGGCCACCACCGGACTGGCGCCCAGCAGTGCCACCGAGGTGACCTGGCTGGTCGACGGCGCAGCCACCTATGCCGCGCTGCTCGACGCGATCGCGCAGGCGCGCGACCACGTGCACCTGGAGTACTACATCTTCAACCCCGACCATGCCGGCACCGCACTGCGCGATGCCCTGGTCGAACGTGCGCAGGCCGGTGTGCAGGTGCGCCTGCTGCTGGATGCGGTGGGCTCTTCCGCCCTGCCCCGGCGCTTCCTGCAGCCACTGCTGGACGCCGGCGGCGAAGCGATCTGGTTCCATCCGCGACAGCTGCTGAAGCCGTTCAAGCGCCCGTGGCTGAACCTGCGCACCCACCGCAAGCTGGTGATCGTCGACGGTCGCCTCGCCTTCACCGGCGGCATCAACATCACTGACGAGGAAGACGAGAGCCGCAGGCCCGACGCTTACCGCGACCTGCACATGCGTATCCGCGGCCACGTGGTGCGCAGCCTGCAGCTGGTGTTCGCCGAGGACTGGCTCTATGCCAGTGGCCAGGACCACTCGCGTTTCGACATCGCCCGCCTGTGGCCGGCCGACATGCCGCTGCGTGCGGATGGACCGATCAGCGCCCAGGTGCTGGTGTCCGGGCCCGACTCGGGCTGGGAGACCATCCACCGCCTGCACGTGGCGGCGATCCAGGAAGCACACGAGCGCGTGTGGCTGGTGACGCCCTATTTCGTGCCCGGTGAAGCAGCGAGGATGGCGCTGACTTCGGCCGCGCTGGGCGGCCTGGACGTGCGCCTGCTGGTGCCGAAGATGAGCGACTCCTGGTTCGTCACCCAGGCCGCACGGTCCTACTTCGATGAACTGCTGCACGCGGGCGTGAAGATCTACGAGTACGGCCCGCGCATGCTGCATACCAAGGCGTTCATCGCCGACGACGAAGTCTGCATCGTCGGCAGCGCCAACTTCGACCACCGCAGCTTCCGGCTGAACTTCGAACTGTCGATGATGATCAGCGACCGTGACCGCGTCGCTGCGCTGGCCGAACTGCTGCAGGGCGAATTCGACCGTTCCACGCGGGTGCACGACCAGGCCGGCCGCTCGCTGTGGCTGCACCGCCTGCCCGAGGCCTTCGCCCGGCTGGCCTCGCCGCTGCTCTGACGCAGCGCTACACTGCGGCGATCATCCGGGGAGCCCGACTATGTACTGGTTGTACCTGCTGCTGGCGCTGGGCTGCTTTGCCTTCGCCCTGAAGACCCCGAGCGCGGGGTTGATGACCCTGTGCCTGCTGGCGGCGCTCGGCTTCCTGCTGGCCTGGGTGCGCGGCCGCTACGTGGCCCGTTTCGGCGACCTGCAGCGCGACCCGGCTACGCTGATCGATGCCGAGGAGCTGCGCCGCCTGCGCGAACAGGCCCAGGCCCGCCGCACTGACGACCACAACGACCACGACCCGTCCCTTCTTTCCAAGTAGTTCCGTTCCATGACCCAGCTCAGCGTCAACGTCAACAAGATCGCCGTCCTGCGCAATTCGCGCGGCGGCGCCGAACCGGACGTGGTGCGTGCCGCCCAGGCCTGCCTGGATGCCGGCGCGCATGGCATCACCGTGCATCCACGGCCGGACCGCCGGCATATCACCGCCGAGGACGTGCTGGCCCTGTCCACGCTGACCCGCGCGCGTGGCGTTGAATTCAACATCGAAGGCAACCCGTTCGCGCCGCCGCGCGAGGGCTACCCGGGGCTGCTGCCGCTGTGCGAACAGACCCGTCCGGCGCAGGCCACCCTGGTCCCCGATGATGACGGCCAGATCACCTCCGACCACGGTTTCGACTTCGAACGAGATGCCGAGCGCCTGCGTCCGCTGGTGGCTGCGCTGAAGGCCATGGGGTGTCGGGTCAGCCTGTTTGTTGACGCGGGCAACCCATTGCTGGAGCAGGCAGCTGAGGTGGGGGCGGACCGCATCGAGCTGTATACCGGGCCCTATGCAGAGGCGCATGCGGCGGGCGATGCCGATGCGATGCTGGCGCTGTTCGCCACTGCTGCCCGACGAGCGCAGGCCGTCGGCCTGGGTGTCAATGCTGGCCACGACCTGTCGCAGGACAACCTGCGCGACTTCCTGGCCCACGTGCCGGAGGTGCTGGAGGTGTCGATCGGTCACGCGCTGATCGGCGAGGCACTGTATGACGGGCTGGATGCCACCGTGCGCGGGTACCTGGCGCTGCTTTGATGCATTGCAGCCGAGCGTAGGCTCGGCTCCACAAGGTCTCTGCATCAACTGTAGAGCCGAGTCCATGCTCGGCTCAGCCTCGCCCTGAACCCTTCAGGCGGCCGTCGCAGCCATTGAGACGGCCACGACGTACCCTGCCGCAATGGGTATTGCGATCAAGGGCCGAGGTTCCACGTCCCACCTTGCCGGGCGCTTTGAAAGCACCGTCAGCGAGGCGGTGGACGACGGCTGGGCGGTCGACGAAAGCGAAGAATTCCTCGCCCCGCGCCTGCGCACCGAAGTACGCGCCGAAACCGCGCGCAGCATCATCACCCGCAACAACTCGCCCGACGTCGGCTTCAGTCAATCGGTGAATCCCTACCGCGGTTGCGAGCACGGCTGCTCGTACTGCTTCGCCCGCCCTTCGCATGCCTATCTGAACCTGTCGCCGGGGCTGGACTTCGAGACCAAGCTGTTCGCCAAGACCAATGCGCCGCAGCTGCTGCGCAAGGAACTGTCGAAACCGGGCTATGTGCCGCAGCCGATCGCACTGGGCATCAACACCGATGCGTACCAGCCGATCGAACGCAAGTTCAAGCTGACCCGCCAGCTGATTGAAGTGATGCTGGAGACCCGGCATCCGTTCTCACTGATCACCAAGAACGCACTGGTCGAGCGCGACATCGATCTGCTCGCGCCGCTGGCCGCGGAGAACCTGGTCAGCGTGCACTTCTCGGTGACCTCGCTGGACCCGCATCTTTCCGCGAAGCTGGAACCGCGTGCATCAGCGCCACATGCACGGCTGCGCGCGATGAAGCGCCTGCATGACGCCGGCATTCCGGTCGGTGTGATGGTGGCGCCGGTGATTCCCTGGATCAACGACAGCGAGCTGGAAGCCGTGCTGGAGGCTGCGCACGGCGCAGGTGCGAGCACCGCCGGTTACGTGCTGCTGCGCCTGCCGCTGGAAGTGGCACCGCTGTTCCGCGACTGGCTGGATACGCACCATCCCGATCGCGCTGCGCACGTTATGAGCACCATCCAGCAGCTGCGCGGCGGCAAGGACTACGACAGCCAGTTCGGCACGCGTATGCGTGGCCAGGGCGTGTATGCCGATCTGTTGAACAACCGGTTCAAGCTGGCACGCAAGCGTCTGGGCTTCAATGCACAGAACAGCCATTGGCCGAAGCTGGATTGCAGCCGGTTCCAGAAGCCGCTGCCGCCGAAGAAGGAGTCGCCGCAGGGCAGTCTGTTCTAGGGCTCTGGACCGCAGCGCGATCCACCGGTAACAATCCACATCCTGCCGCATCGCCTGGTGTTGTACATGATGAAATGCAGTCACTGCTTCCGTGCCAGTGGTCTTCTTCTCTGCCTTGCGACCCTGCAAGTCCAGGCCCGCGCCCTGCACGAATGCATCGTCGTTCCGCAGGCCGCGGTCGTCACTGAAATGCCGGCTGGCCTGGACGAGTTCGAACAACGTTTGTGGACAGCAAATGCAGGTCAGGTGGTCAGCAAGGGCACCGACACCCTTCTTCTGCTTCGCCTGTTCTCGGAATCACCGGGCGTGATGGATTCCCAAGAGTTCACCAAGGTCACCGGCACCCTGTCTGGATACACTCCGTCCTCTGAAGGGATTCCGGCCGTGCTCGGCGCACGCCTGAGCAGTGGCAGCGCGGGCTTCGCGCACAAGGGAGACTACTGGTTGTCCGATTCAGCGGATATCGAACTACATCGGCCGCACAAGGGCGACAGTCGGATCGAAGTCAAAGTGACGGCTGTTGGGTGGAACAGCTATCGAAAGGAGGACCGTTCCTTCTATCTCCAGTTCACCTGTCAACTCGAGGAGATCCCCGTCGAGAAGCTCAGTGCCTGGCAAGGCGGCAACGGCAACCTCTTGGGATCCTTTGGACCTGCCAGATAATCGAGCGGATCAACCTTTACCCAATACTGGCTTATTTCGATGTATCTGGAACAATGCGATAACTGAAATGAAGATCATCCACCGGCTCGGCATCGCGTTCCTTTGGATGCTTCCACTGAACTTTCTTCTGCTGACGACTGCCAAGCTGATGTCAGGAAACGCGCTTGGGAACGAAGAACTCGTGGGCTTCGGCGTCGCCCTCTTTGGTCTGATGGCGGGAGGGATTCTCTATCGCCGCCGCCCTCGGTAGAGGTGAGTTCGTTCGACCGTGGTCCGGGTCCATTGCTGAGAAAGCACTGACTGGAGGTCCTGGCATGGCAGCCTTGAAGAGTGGCGGAGCTCTCCTGGGGCATCACAGAGCCAAGGCAGTCAGAATCATTTCTGACTGGACGACCGCTCGCGGCGGATTCAAGGCACTGGGTACATCATCCGCGGTAAGGCGACTGTGCGAGGAACTTATGGCACCGCGAAAAAGCAGGAAAAGAGATCCAGGATTGCCAGTCGTCCAGCACTGGTTTGTGCGATCGCGATTTGGAGAGTGATGAAGATTCTACTTTGGGTACCTGTTGGTTTATTTGCTTTGCTGTCATTGAGAGCAATCGCGTTCGTCGCCTATCAAGGGCTAAATGGAACTGCCTTCGAGGAAGAGGAAATCATTGTCGCGGGGATCGGATTGGTCTGCGGCTGGATCGCCTGGGTCATGCACAAGACCTTGATCAGGCCAGGTAGGAAGCCGAGACCCTGATTCTGAGCCGGTGGTTCCGGGCGAGCTGGTCGGTGTCGACCGCCGTGGTTACGACGCGAGCGATATAAAAAATTCGCACCGTACAAGTAGTTGTTTCTGGGGAGCGCGACTGTGCGAACGAGATTGTTGATTGCGCTTGTTCTAGGCTTGAGCTGCAGCGCGTGCGCGTCGCTTCCTGGTAGCCATAAGATCAGCGCCTTCTACGTGTCTAACGCCAACTCTGATGTGACCGGCTGCGAAAGGTCTGACTACAGGGAAATTTCACTTGCGTGCCATCGGATTGTTGATGGCGACAATGTCGTAGTGGCATTGCGCGAGTACACAGCGACCAAGATTGAGAATGAAAGATACAGGAAGCTGACATTGATCCTTCCCCCGAATCTGGCGGAGGGCGATGTCTTCAGTTTGACGGAGGGTGATATCAGGGCGTTCTACAGCACTGGCCTTAGCCTGAGACCTGGCAGCACTGGATGCTACGGAAAGGCCGTTTCAGGCAGCGTCGAAATCCTCAGGAAATCCAATGATCTGATGCAGCTTCGCATCAACGCACGCTTTGATCTCGATAGCCCCGCGGGCTGGAAGGACCACTGCAAGATGCGCGAGCTCAGCTATGAACTGAATGCCATCCGGAGACCGCTGGGTCAGGTGGGCGCCTGGGAAGGCGTGCACGCCCCTGGAGATTCTCTTATCAGCGAGGGCAGCCCGAGTAGCGGATTGCCTTAGGAGATAGCACCAACTGCCCGCACGACAGCACAGGATCTCGGGGGCCCGCTTCTTGATCCGGACAAGATGCTGAGAACATCGAGTGACCAGTTTGCTTCACCCTCCTCCAAACAACTTCTGCGCACTCTGGAACAGGATCCAACTCGTCGCGATGAACTTGTCGCCACCCTGCGGCCGGTTGCCACGATGGGTGTGGGTGAACGCCGTCGGGGCGATCAGCAGGCTGCCGGTACGCGGCGCGATCTTGCGGCCCTGGAACAGGAACTCGGTTTCACCTTCGTCAAAGTCGTCGTTGAGGTACAGCGTCCACAGCACATGCCGGTGCAGGGTCTCGGCCTGCGCATCTTTCGGGTACAGCTCGCAGTGCCAGTACGGGTAGCCGCCCTCGCCCGCCGCATACCACTGCAGGTTGATCGCACCCGGGCGCAGGCAGGTGCGGGCCAGGTCGGCCAGCTGCTGCTGCGGCATGTCGGGGAAGTCCTCGGCAGACAGGCGTCGCGGTTGGCCGTTGCTGTCCTGGATCTGCAACATCAGTGGGGCGATCAACGCCTGTGGATAACGGCGTAGATAAGTCAGCAGGCCGTTGAACACCGCAATCTGCAGCTGCTGATCAACATCCTGCCAGCCGTCCAGGCCACTGATGCGCAGATCCTTGCTGTGCTTGAGTTCCGGGAACACGCCACTGCCCACCGCGCCGGGCAGCAGGCCACGCGTCGCACGCATGCGCTCGACGATCGCCGCGCAGACCTCGCTGGGGACGGCGTTGTGGATGACTTCGATGAAATCGACCGGGCCCTGCTCGTGCATGCGTGCGTTCCTTAGGCGGCAACGGCTTGATGGTGCCGTTTGCCGCCCTCGGTGTCACCCCACGGTCATGTCATCGATCTGCCATGACCGCTGTCAGGCGATCGGTTGTCAGCCCTGTGCGTCGTCGTGTGCGTGGTGGTAGCGCACGGCCTCGGCCACTTCCTCGCGCGAACCGAGGAACACCGGCACGCGCTGGTGCAGCTGGTCGGGCTGGATGTCGAGGATGCGCTCGCGGCCGGTCCAGGCGGCACCGCCGGCCTGCTCGACCAGCAGGCCCATCGGGTTGGCTTCGTACATCAGGCGCAGCTTGCCGGCCTTGGACGGGTCCTTCTTGTCCCACGGGTAGATGAAGATGCCGCCGCGGGTCAGGATGCGATGCACGTCGGCCACCATGCTGGCGATCCAGCGCATGTTGAAGTTCTTGCCGCGTACGCCTTCCTTGCCCGCCAGCAGGTCGCCGACGTAGGCCTGCATCGGCGCTTCCCAGTGGCGCTGGTTGGACATGTTGATCGCGAATTCCTGGGTGGTCGCCGGGATCTGCATGTTCTCGGTGGTCAGCACGAACTCGCCCTTCTCGCGGTCCAGGGTGAAGGCGTGGGTGCCATGGCCGACGGTCAGCACCAGCTGGGTGCTGGGCCCGTAGATGCAGTAGCCGGCGGCGATCTGCTTGCTGCCCGGCTGCAGGAAGGCGTCGTCGCCCGGCAGCTCGACATTGGTCGGGCAGCGCAGCACGGAGAAGATGGTGCCGACGGAGACGTTGACGTCGATGTTGGAGCTGCCATCGAGGGGATCGAACAGCAGCAGGAAATCACCGCGGGGATAGATGTCCGGCACCGGCTGGCTGTGGTCCATTTCCTCCGAGGCGCAGGCGGCGAGGTGGCCACCCCAGGCGTTGGCTTCGAGCAGGATCTCGTTGCTGATGACGTCGAGCTTCTTCTGCGCTTCACCCTGCACGTTGCCGGTACCGGCGTCGCCGAGCACGCCACCGAGGGCGCCCTTGCTGACGGCGATGGAGATGCTGGTGCAGGCGCGGGCGACGACCGCGATCAGCTGGCGCAGGTCGGCATTGATGCGGCCGGCGTGCTGTTCCTGGATCAGGAAGCGGGTCAACGAAGTACGGGACATGAGCGGGCAGGTCTCGGCAGCGGGAAAACGCCTATTGTCGCCCGTCTGGCGGGGGCGTGCGTGAGCGCGGGAAGGCGTAATCGTTTCCAGATGCGTTGCGCTCGTGGCGCCTTCCTTCTGTAGAGCCGAGCCCGCGCTCGGCTGCTCTTCGTCCTTCATGCCGCACAAGCCGAGCGTAGGCTCGGCTCTACAGAGACCAGGGCGCAAAAAACAAAGGCGCCTTTCGGCGCCTTTGTCCTCAAGCTACTGGAGCGTTGCTTCAGCCCTTGGCGACGGTGGCCACGGCCTTGGCGACGTATTCCAGGTTGTTCTGGTTCAGCGCGGCCACGCAGATACGGCCGGTGCCGACGGCGTAGATGCCGAACTCGTCGCGCAGGCGCTCGACCTGCTCACGGCTCAGGCCGGAGTAGGAGAACATGCCGGCCTGCTCGTTGATGAAACCGAACTGCGGTGCACCGGCAGCGGCCAGCTTCTCGACCAGGCCGTGGCGCAGGGCGTGGATGCGCTCGCGCATCTCGGTCAGCTCCTGCTCCCACATCGCACGCAGTTCCGGGTTGGTCAGCACGCCGGCCACCAGTGCAGCGCCGTGGGTGGATGGGCTGGAGTAGATGGTGCGGATCACGCGCTTGACCTGCGATTGCACGGCCTTGGCGTCAGCGGCGGTCGGCGCCACCATCGACAGCGCACCCACGCGCTCGCCATACAGCGAGAACGACTTGGAGTACGAGTTGGCGACGATGAAGCTGTCGATGCCGGCTTCGGCGATGATGCGCACCGCTGCGCCGTCCTGCTCGATGCCCTTGTCGAAGCCCTGGTAGGCCATGTCGATGAAGGGGAACAGCTGCTTGTCCTTCAGCAGTTGCGCGACCTGCTTCCACTGGGTGACCGTGAGGTCAGCGCCGGTGGGGTTGTGGCAGCAGGCGTGCAGCAGCACCACGGTGCCGGCTTCCAGCTTGCCCAGGTCGGCCAGCATGCCGTCGAAATCGACGCCATGGGTGCCCGGGTCGAAGTAGGTGTAATCCAGCACCTCGAAACCGGCGGCGCTGAACACCGCACGGTGGTTTTCCCAGCTCGGGTTGCTCAGCGCAACGGTGGCGTGCGGCAGCAGCTTCTTCAGCACGTCGGCGCCGACGCGCAGCGCACCGCTGCCACCAACGGTCTGCGCGGTGGTCACGCGGCCGGCGGCCAGCAGCGGCGAATCCTTGCCGAACACCAGCTCACGCGTCGCCTGCGTGTACGCCGGCAGGCCATCGATCGGCAGGTAGCCGCGCGGTTTGGCTTCAGCGGCGAGCTGCTGCTCGATCTGCTTGACGGCGCGCAGCAGCGGAATGCGGCCGCTCTCGTCGTAGTAGATGCCCACACCCAGGTTGACCTTGGTCGGGCGGCTGTCGGCGTTGTACGCCTCGGTCAGGCCCAGGATCGGGTCGCCTGGGACCAGTTCCACGTTTGCAAAGAAGGACACGGCGGTACTCGTTCGGTAGACGGAAAGGGGGAGGAAGTGCGCTACGCGGTCCGCGGCTTTTCGGCCGGAAACAGCCCATCGTAACAAAGCCTGCCGGGGCTGGCCGCCGCCATCGTCATCCGCGGCCCCGTACCATGGCGTGCGTTGCCGCCCGATCCATCAACCTGAATCATGAATCCCGCCGCACGACGCCGTTGCCTGCCGCTGTCCGCCCTGCTGCTGTCGCCTTGGACGGCGGTGGCCGAGCCTGCGCCCACCGCCCTGCCTGCGGTGCAGGTACAGGCCGCCCGGGTGCCGGGCATCGATCCGTTCGCGCTGCCGGCCAGCCAGGACACGGTCTGGATCGACGCCAGCCGCGCGGGCACCGGTGCGCAGCTGTCTGAGGCCTTGGCCGGGGTCCCCGGACTGCTGGCACGTGACCGGCAGAACTTCGCCCAGGACACGCAGCTGTCGATTCGTGGCTTCGGCGCACGCTCGACCTTCGGCGTGCGCGGGGTGCGGGTGCTGATCGACGGCGTGCCGGCCACCATGCCTGACGGCCAGGGCCAGCTGTCGCATGCCAGCCTGTTGGGCGCCGAGCGCATCGAGGTGCTGCGCGGGCCGTTCTCGGCGCTGTACGGCAATTCCTCCGGTGGCGTGCTGCAGGTCTGGAGCGCGCAGGGCCAGGCCGGTGACCCGTGGCGGTTGCGCGTGAATGCCGGCGCCGACAACACGCTCAGTGTCGGCGCACAGCTCAAGGGTGCCGGCCCAGCGCTGGACTACAACATCGCGGCCAACCACTTCCGCACCGATGGCTGGCGGGACCACAGCCGTGCGCGCCGCGAATCGCTCAACGCACGCATTGGTGGTGATCTGGGCGGTGGGCGGCTGGAGCTGCTGCTCAATGCGCTGGATGCCCCCGATGCGCAGGATCCGCTGGGCCTGAGCCGTGCCCAGGTGGCGGCTGATCCGCGCCAGGCCACGGCAGTCGCGCACCAGTACAACACCCGCAAATCGGTGCGCCAGCAGCAGGCTGGCCTGCGCTGGACCCGGGAGACCGGGGCACAGCGCTGGCAATTGATGGGCTATGCCGGCCAACGCACGGTGACCCAATACCTGCCGATTCCGCCGGCACCCCAGACCAACAGCCCGCTGCATGCCGGCGGCGTGATCGATCTGCAGGGCGGGTATGGCGGGCTGGACGCGCGCTGGGGCTGGCACGGCGACCTCGCCGGCCGGCCGCTGGACCTGGTGGCCGGGCTCAGCGCCGACCGCCAGCGCCAGCACCGCACCGGCTACGAGAACTTCGTGGGCAGCGCCCTCGGGGTGCGCGGGCGCCTGCGCCGTGACCAGATCGATACCGTGCAGAACGTGGACCAGTTCGCCCAGGCCTGGTGGCAATGGAGTCCGCGCTGGTCGCTGCTGGCCGGGGTGCGCCACAGCGCGGTGCGTTTCGACTCGGACGATCGCTACATCACCACCCGCAACCCGGATGACAGTGGCCACCGGCGCTACCAGGCGACCACGCCGGTGGCAGGCGTCAGCTTCGAGGCCAGCCCGCAGTGGCGCCTGCATGCCGCCGTGGGGCGTGGATTCGAGACCCCCACCTTCAACGAGCTGGGGTATCGCGCCGATGGTCAGGCGGGCCTGGCGCTGGATCTGGCGGCCGCCCGCAGCCGCAGCCTGGAGCTAGGCAGCAAGTGGCACGCACAGGATGGAACCCAGCTCGATGTCAGCCTGTTCCGTGCAGATACCGACGACGAGCTGGCAGTTGCCAGCAACATCGGCGGTCGCAGCACGTATCGCAACATCGGCCGCACCCGCCGCCAGGGTGTGGAACTGCAGTATCGCCAGCCGCTGGCCGAGCAGCTGGAGCTGCAGCTGGCGTGGACCTGGCTGCAGGCGCAGGCGCGTTCGCCGTACCTCACCTCCAACACCCTGGTTGCCGCCGGCAGCCGCCTGCCCGGGGTACCGCGCCAGCAGGCCTTTGCCCGGCTGCAATGGTCGCCCGGCCAGTGGCAGTGGGCGCTGGAGGCCTCCGCCAGCAGTGATACCGTAGTCAACGACGTGGCGACCGAACGCGCGCCCGGCTTCGCCCTGCTGCATCTGGAAGGCGGCCGTCGCTGGGCCCTGCCGGGTGGCGAGCTGCGCGCCTTCGCCCGGATGGAGAACGTGCTGGACCAGGCCTACATAGGCTCGGTGATCGTCAACGATGGCAACGGGCGCTTCTACGAACCGGGACCGGGACGGCGGGCCAACGTCGGCCTGCAATGGTCGTGGCGTTGAAGGGGTAGTGCCGGCCGCTGGCCGGCATCGCGCCGTGCAGGACGTCAGGAGGTTGCCGGCCAGCGGCCGGCACTACCCGTCAGTCGGGGGCCTTGGCTGGCACGAACGGCGATGTCGGGTCGCTGGCCGGGAAGGTCTCCTCCAGCGCTTCGTCCTGGTTGTCGCTGGCGCGCTGCTTGCGTTCGCGGCGCTTGAGCGGGCTTTCCTGGCCACCGCGATGGCGGTCACCGCCATCCTTGCGGTCCTGCGCCGCCTGTTCAGCCTCGTGCTTCACCGGCAGATGGTCGCTCCCGTGCTCGGCATCGAAGAACGGTGCGCCGGTGCCACGGTAGTCGGCGTTGTCGGCATCGCGTTTGCCGCGCTGCTCGCCCGGAATGGGCGGGTGGTTTGCGCGCAGCGGGTCGCGGGAGGTCTCTCGGCTCATGGTCTGGCTACCTGCGCTTGGGGTTCCCACTACACCGCGACGCAGGTAAAGCCGCCGCGAACCTGGCGTCATGAACATCTCGCTCACCCGCTGGTAACGGCACCGCGCGTATTCCTGCCCACCCGCCCCCGCTGCAGGAGCCGGCCATGCCCCGTCTTGAACGACCCGCACCGTCCGTGTTCAACGCCCTGCTCGATCCGCTCGGCCAACGTACCGCGCAGCGCCGCACGCGCCGCCATGAGGATCCGCAGGCGGTGGCCCAGGACTATCTGCAGTACATGCTCATTGACTACGAGGAACGTCGCGGGCAAAGTCATCGCAACTGGCGTGACCTGTGCCCGGTCTATGCCTTCGCGTTGACCACCCATGCTGCCGACTGGCCGCGCGGCGACGCTGCCGATACCTGCGAGGAATTGGCCGAGCACTGGGAACAGATGCGCGGGCAGTCGCGGCTGGGCTGGTCGCAGGCGCGGCCGGTGGTGGAGGACGCCTGGCGCGCGCTGGACCATATTCCGGCGGCGGCGGTGAGGCCGTTGCTGCAGTAGTGCCGGCCGCTGGCCGGCAACCCCAGGACACTTCAGGCCGCGAGCTCTGCCGGCCGGCGGCCGGCACTACCGCACCTGCGTGGAACCCACGTGCACGGTATCGACACGGGTGGTTTACACCGCCCATCCGAAGCTGGGTGCCCTGCCCCATCAAAGGTGCGTCCATGGCCCGCCCGATCTGGACCGGTACGCTGTCCTTCGGACTGCTCAATGTGCCGGTGTCGCTGATGTCCGGCGAACGCAAGGTTGACCTGCAGTTCCGCATGCTCGACTCGCGCGATCGCAAGCCGATCCGTTTCGAAAGGGTCAACGCCGACACCGGCGAGGAAGTGCCCTGGAAGGACATCGTCAAAGCCTATGAGTACGACAAGGGCAGTTATGTCGTGCTGGAGGAAGGCGACATCCGCTCGGCGGCGCCGGAAAGCCACGAAGCGGTGGAGGTGGAATCCTTCGTGGACGCAGCGCAGATCGACCCGCGCTACTACGAGAAGCCGTACCTGCTGGTGCCCGGCAAGAAGGCCGAAAAGGGCTACGTGCTCCTGCGCGAAACGCTGCGCAGTACCGGCAAGGTAGGCATTGCCCGGGTGGTGGTGCGCACGCGCGAGTACCTGTGTGCGGTGATGCCGCATGCGGACGCGCTGGTGCTGATGATCCTGCGCTATCCGCAGGAACTGGTGGATCCCGAGGACTACAAGCTGCCTGCCGGCAAGCTGTCCGACTACCGCATCACCAGCAAGGAAACGGCGATGGCCGAGCAGTTGATCGAGTCGATGTCCGGCGATTGGGACCCATCGCACTACCACGATGAATTCCGCGAGCGCCTGCAGCAGGTGCTGAACAAGCGCATCAAGTCCAAGGGCGGCACCACGCGGGTGGAAGATGAGCCCGCACCACACGAGGATGCGACAACGAACGTTGTCGACTTCATGGCGTTGCTGCAGAAGAGCCTGGATGCGAACAAGCGCACGCCGGCGAAGAAGGCCGCAACGCGCAAGGCAGCTGCAAAGTCGACGGTGAAGAAGGCCGCAAAGAAGACAACGAAGAAGGCTGCGAAGAAGGCCGCACCACGGCGCAAGGCAGGTTGAACCATGTCGCTGCACCAGTACCGGCGCAAGCGCCGGCTTGGCGGAGGCACAGGGCAGACGCCGGAGCCTGACGACACACCCGCACGCGGTGATCCGCAGCGGCGGCCAACCTTCGTCATCCAGCTGCATCATGCCAGTTCGCGCCACTATGACTTCCGCCTTGAGATGGACGGCGTGCTGAAGAGCTGGGCGGTGCCGAAAGGTCCTTCGCTTCGCGTCGGCGAGAAGCGGCTGGCCGTGGAAGTGGAAGATCACCCGTTGTCCTACGCTGGCTTCGAGGGCGACATTCCCGAAGGCCACTACGGCGCGGGGCACGTGGAGGTGTTCGATCAGGGCACCTGGGCCTGCGAAGGCGATCCACTGCAGGCGCTGGCAGCTGGAAAGATCGACTTCGTACTGCATGGACAACGCCTGGCCGGTGGCTGGAAGCTGGTGCGCACGGCAATGAAGGGAGGCCAGGTGCAGTGGCTGCTGATCAAGCGCGACGACGAGCAGGCGCGCGATGCCGAAGCAGACGATCTGCTGGACGCGCACGTGCCCAAGCGCGCATCCACCGTGATGAAGCGCACTGGGGGGAAGGCAGGGCGTGCTGTGCCCGCCGCACGCACGGCTACCCGCAAGGCCGATGCACGCTGGCATGCGCGCGCGCTGAAACTGGACGGCGCACGTGACACGCCCTACCCGCATGGGTTCAAACCGCAATTGACCGATCATCGCGACAGCGCGCCGGACGGCGCGCGTTGGCTGCACGAGATCAAGTGGGACGGCTATCGCCTGCTGGCCGATCTGCACGACGGCGAGGTGAAGCTCCGCTCCCGCAATGGCCTGGATTGGACCGATGACTTCCCCGAGGTGGTGCAGGCCGTGCAGGCGCTGCCGGTGCGCGATGCGCGTCTGGACGGTGAGCTGGTGGTGCTGGACAAGGAAGGGCGCAGCGATTTCGCAGCGTTGCAGCGCGTGATCGATGGAAGCTCGAAGCAACCGCTGCGCTACATCGTGTTCGATCTTCCGGGTGTGGCCAACGCGGACATCAGTCGTGCGCCATTGCTGGAACGCAAAGCGCTGCTGAAGGATCTCATCGGACCGGTGCCCGGCATCCTGGCCTTCAGCGAACATGTGATCGACCAGGGCCCGCAGGTGTTCGATGCCAGTGGCCAGGCGGGATTCGAAGGCATCGTCAGCAAGCAGGTGGACGCGCCGTACGTGAACACCCGCGCACGCAGCTGGGTGAAGGTGAAGCACGAAGACACCGACGAGTTCGTGATTGTCGGCTACACGGCCCCCAGGGGCTCGCGGGTGGGTTTCGGATCATTGTTGCTGGCAACGCCGGACAAGGAGGGTCTGCGCTATGTGGGCCGCGTCGGTACCGGCTTCGACGACGAGAACCTGCGCGCGCTGCTCAAGGCATTGCAGCCACTGGCAGTAAAGACGCCCGTGCTGCAGCTTCCGGCGCATGTGCCGTTCCGCGCCGCCAGCGTGCGCTGGGTGAAGCCGGTGACGGTGGCGGAAGTGGCGTTCCGTGGCTGGGGCAAGGAAGGCCTGCTGCGCCAGGCCAGTTTCAAGCGGCTGCGCAGCGACAAGCAGAAGGAGGACCTGGGAATGAGCAACGCAACAGCAGTTGCTGAAGCCGGGGGTGAGGTCCAGATCACGCATCCGGAGCGGGTGGTGTTTCCCAGTCAGGGACTGGGCAAAGGCGACGTGGCCAACTATTACCGGCGCATGGCGCGCTGGATCCTGCCCGAAATTGCCGGACGGCCGCTGTCATTGCTGCGCTGCCCCGATGGGGTGGGCAAGGCCTGTTTCTTCCAGAAGCATCATGGCCCCGGCCTGGGCGACGCGGTGCACGCGGTGCCCCTGCAGCAGAAGAGCGGCCCCGAGGACTACGTCTATATCGACGACGCACGGGGCCTGCTGCAGCTGGTGCAGATGAACACGCTGGAGCTGCATCCGTGGGGTGCGACCGTAGCAGACACCGAGCATCCGGATCGACTGGTATTCGATCTCGATCCTGGCAACGGCGTCAGCTGGGCACAGGTGAAATCGGGTGCACGTGATGTGCGTGATCGTCTGCAGCAGGTGGGCCTGGAGAGCTTCGTGCGGCTGTCTGGCGGCAAGGGGCTGCATGTGGTGGTACCACTGCAGCCCAAGGCTGGCTGGGACGAGGCGAAGGCGTTCTGCGAGGCCTTTGCGCAGGCAATGGCAAAGGAGCAACCTGATCGCTATGTGGCGACGATGAGCAAGGCCAAGCGCAGTGGCGTCATCTTCATCGACTGGTTGCGCAACACCCGAGGGGCCACCAGCGTGTGCTCGTGGTCGCTGCGCGCGCGCGATTCCGCCGGTGTGGCAGTGCCGCTGCGCTGGGAGGAACTGGCGCGTATCAGTGCTGCCGACGCCTTTCCCATGGGCAAGGCGCTGGCGAGGGCGCAACGCCTGAAGAGTGACCCATGGCAGGGCATCGCGCAGTTGAAGCAGACGCTGCCGCGCATGGACCTGTAGAGCCGAGCCCATGCTCGGCTGCCTGTGTCGATGTGCATGAAAGCCGAGCATGGGCTCGGCTCTACAAAGGCGGCGTTACCCTGCGTCGCGCGAGGCGCGACGGCCGAACCACCAACCGGCCAGCAGTTGCAGCGGCAGCGATGTCAGCAGCGCAATGACGAACCAGAACGGGAAATCCGCACCGGCCGTCCACATCGCGTAGCCACAGCCCAGCGCGATCAGCGACCAGATCGAGAAACCATGCGAACGCGGCCAGCAGGGGGCGTAATAGGTGGCAAAGGAAACGCCCGCGATGCCACCAAGAACGCTGAAGGTGAGGTCCCAGCCCAGCTGCACGCTGTTGTTGTCCGGCGACAGGCCCAGCAACGGGGGCAGCCAGCTGGCGACGCTGCTGACCAGCGCAAGCGACAGGACGCCGCCGATCAGGGCGACGATGGACAGGAACAGGGTCTTGAGCAGGCCGGGCATGCGCGCATTGTACGGCGGCCACAGAGTGCCCGCGTTGCCGGCCAGCGGCCGGCACTACCGAACCGCCTGGGGTTTGCCGGCCAGCGGCCGGCACTACCGATGAATCGGCATGGCCGCCGCGTCCGTGGGAGAGGGGGACGGAGCGACGACGGCCATGCACAGGCGGTCAGGCGGCGAAGTCGAGTACCACGCGGCCCTCAATGGTGCCCGCGTGCATGCGCGCGAACACGTCGTTGATGTTCTCCAGGCGGTCGGTGCTGACCGTGGCCGCGACCTTGCCTTCGGCGGCGAACTGCAGCGACTCCTGCAGGTCCAGCCGGGTGCCGACGATCGAGCCGCGCACGGTGATGCCGTTGAGCACCATGCCGAAGATGTCCAGCGGGAAATTACCGGGCGGCAGTCCGTTGAGCGAGACCGTGCCGCCACGGCGGACCATGCCCAGCGCCTGCTCGAACGCCTTCGGTGAGACCGCCGTGACCAGGGCGCCGTGCGCGCCGCCGATCTCCTTCCTGAGGAAGGCGGCCGGATCGGTGGTACGCGCGTTCACGGTGACCTGCGCGCCGAGCTGCCGGGCCAATGCCAGCTTGTTGTCGTCCACGTCCACCGCAGCCACGTTCAGGCCCATCGCACGGGCGTACTGCACCGCCATGTGGCCCAGGCCACCGATGCCGGAAATCGCCACCCAGTCGCCGGGCTTGGTGTCGGTGACCTTCAGGCCCTTGTAGACGGTCACGCCGGCGCACAGCACCGGTGCGATCTCGACGAAGCCCACATCCTTCGGAAGCAGGCCGACATAGTTGGCATCGGCCAGTGCGTACTCGGCAAAGCCGCCGTTGACCGAGTAACCGGTATTGCGCTGTGTCTCGCACAGCGTTTCCCAGCCACCCAGGCAGTGTTCGCAATGGCCACACGCCGAGTACAACCAGGGGATGCCGACCCTGTCGCCTTCCTTGACGTGCCCTACCCCGCCTCCCACGGCCACGACGTGCCCCACGCCCTCGTGGCCGGGGATGAACGGCGGGTTCGGTTTCACCGGCCAGTCGCCCTCGGCGGCGTGCAGGTCGGTGTGGCAGACGCCACAGGCCTCGATCCTGACCAGTACCTCGCCCGCCCCCGGGCGTGGTACCGAGACTTCCTCGATCACCAGTGGCTTGCCGAACTCACGCACGACAGCGGCCTTCATGGTCGAATTCATGTTCGGATCTCCGTAGTGCGCTTGCCCACAGAATGACGCCGGCACGAGGCCGGCGCTTTGATCACGATCAAACCTTTGAAGATTCGCGGAGCAGGTTCAGCTGGCCAGCACGGACGCCTCGCGGGCCAGGCGTTCGATCGCCTCCCAGTCGCGGGTCTGCAGCAGTGCCGGGGTGGTCAGCCACGAACCGCCGACGCACAGCACGTTGGGCAGATGCAGGAACTGCGGCGCGGTCTGCGCACTGATGCCGCCGGTCGGGCAGAAGCGCACATCGGCGAACGGACCGTGCCAGGCGGCCAGTAGCGCGGCGCCGCCGGCCTGTACCGCCGGGAAGAACTTGAAGGTGTCCTGGCCATGCTCCAGGCCCAGGATCAGGTCCGAGGCGGTGGCGGCACCGGGCAGGTACGGCAGGTCGGCATCACGCGCGGCCGCATACAACGCCGGCGTGGCACCGGGGGACACCGCGAAGCGCGCGCCGGCCTGCTTTGCTGCCTGCATCTGCGCGGCGTCGAGTACGGTGCCGGCACCGATCACCGCGTCCGGCACGGCCTCGACCATCGCCTTGATCGCATCCAGCGCCTGCGGCGTGCGCAGCGTCACCTCGATTACCGGCAGGCCGCCGCGGAACAGTGCCTGGGCGACGTCGACCGCTTCATTCACATCTTCGGGGGTGTACACCGGGATCACCGGTGCCAGCTTCAACAGCGCGCGCAGGCGCGGATCAGCGCTGGACATGGTCTTGCTCCTTGGCCGACGGGGCATCGCGGATCGCCGCCGGGTACGGCAGCGCAGCGGCGCATGATGCCACGTGGCTCACGAAGGTGCTGGCAGCGTCGCCCCGCCCTGCCCCGGTCAGGCCGGGTCGGCCTGCAGCGCCTGGATGCGGCGCTGGTACCAGTCGCCACCGAGCGGGTCGAACACCGCCGAGCGCTCCATCTGCGACTCGTACACGTGCACAGAAATCGCCAATGCGTCGTCGCTGGCGTTGCGCAGGGTGTGGTACTCGTGCGGCGGGATCAGGCTGCCGGCACTGCCGCAGCCTCCGCGCAGCGTGGCGTGGCGGTGGAAACGCCAGCGCTCGCCGGCGCGCTCCAGCAGCTCGTAACGGGTGATCTCCAGTTCGCCCAACCACACTCCCTCCACACACCACATGGCATCGTGGTCGTGCAGCGGCGTGCCCTGCCCTGGGCCCCAGCTCATGGCGATCACGCTGTAGCCGTGTTCGCGGCTGTGGTACAGCGGACGCCGCGCGTAATGATCACTGACCGGCCGATGCACGCATTCGGGCAATTCGATGCGGCTGTCGGTTATGGCTTCCTGCAGCGCCAGCTGCAGGTCGGCGGTGATGCGCCCGGCATCACCGGCGGTCACCGCCGCGTCGACTGCAGCGATCAACCGGTCGCGGCCACGGAACGGCGGAAACGGAGAGGTCTGCAGGTCCATGCACCTGACTGTAGCGGAGCATGGTTAAGGGAATGTTGGCGTTCGCGCGCGTCGCGTCCGCATTCAGGGTGAACACGCGCAGAAGAACGGTTCAGATGCAGAGGCACTAGAGCAATCACAAGGGAACCTCGCGCAGCAAAACGTGTCGAACACGACGCGATTCAGATCCGCTGCGACGTTCCGCAACTTCGCATCCGACGGGTGCAAGGCTAGAATTCTCCGACTTACCTGGTTCTATACATGTCAGTGCGAAATATGAGCGATGCCGCGTTGCCGGCATCGAAAGGCAAGGCTGCCACGATCAACGACATCGCACGACTGTCGGGAGTTTCCAAGAAAACGGTTTCAAGAATCATCAACAACTCGCCGCTGGTGCGCAAAGACACCCGCGACAAGGTCGAGGCGTTGATGCGGGAGGTCGGTTACGTGCCCGACCCGCTGGCGCGCGGACTCGCGTTCCGCCGCTCCTTCCTGATCGGCCTGGTGTATGACGACCCCGGCGCCCAATGCATTGTCGACCTGCAGCACGGCGCGCTGGAAGCGCTGCGCGGCACCGGCTATGAGCTGGTGGTGCACCCGTGCAACAGCCAGGATCCGGACTGTGCGGACGGCGTGCGCCGTTTCGTGCAGCAGCAGAAACTGCATGGCGTGATCCTCGGCCCGCGCGCCTCCGAATCGATGGCGCTGGCGCAGATGCTCGACGCGATCGACTGCCGCCACATCCGCATCAACGCGCATGCGTCGGAAGAAGACGTGCAGGCGGTGGTCACCCACGATCGCGATGGTGCGGCGGCGGCTGCGGGCTACCTGCTCTCGCTTGGCCACCGCGACATCGCGGTGATTGCCGGTCCCGGTGACCGGCGCGCTGCCCGCGAGCGGACCCACGGCTTCCTTGATCGGCTGGCCCAGGTCGGCGTGACCCTGCCGGGCGAGCGCGTGCTGGAAGCGGGCGACACCTTCGAGTCCGGCGTGCATGCCGCCGAACGCCTGCTGATGGGCGGACAACGCCCCAGTGCGATCTTCACCGGCAACGACGAAATCGCCGCGGGCGTCTACCAGGTGGCATTGCGTGCGGGCATCGCGGTGCCGCAGCAGTTGTCGATCGTCAGCTACGACGACAGCCCGCTGGCGTCGCGGCTGTGGCCGCCGCTGACGTCGGTACGCCGCCACGTCTCCGACATCGGCCGCATGGCTGCCGCGATGCTGGTGCAGACCGACGTACCGGAGGCGCCGGCTGCGGCCAGCGTGCATCCGCAACTGATGGTGCGCGGTTCCTGCCGGGCCGTGGACGGCTGAGTGTCCTGCCCTCGCCTGCGCCGTCGCGACAGAACGGTGCAGGCAACAACGAAAACGGCGCACCAGGGTGCGCCGTTTCCACTGCGAAGCGGTGTGCGTTACGCGCTTACACGTCGCCGCCGTCGGCCCAGCCTTCACCCGTGCCCTTCTGGAACACGCGGTCGTCGTCCTGCACATCACCGGCCGGCAGATGCGCCTGGTCGGCCAGTGCCGCGTAGATCGGGGTGAAGTCCGGCGACGTCGCCTGCATCAGCTGTTCGAAGCTGTCGATGACGAAGTAGGTCTTCTGGAAGGTGTCGATGCGGTACTTGGTGCGCATGATCCGCTGCAGGTCGAAACCGATGCGGTTGGGCGCGGGCGATTCCAGCGAGTACAGTGACTCGCCCTTCGACGACACGATGCCGGCGCCGTAGATGCGCAGGCCGTCGGGCGTATCGATCAGGCCGAACTCCACCGTGTACCAGTACAGGCGGGTCAGGTTCTGCAGTGCATCCGGGCCGATCGCGTGGGCCTTGACGCCGCCACGGCCGTACGCCTCCATGTAGTCGGCGAACACCGGGTTCATCAGCAGCGGCACGTGGCCAAACAGATCGTGGAACAGGTCCGGTTCGGCGATGTAGTCGATCTGGTCCGGGCGACGGATCCACCAGGTCACCGGGAAACGGCGGTTGGCCAGGTGGTCGAAGAAATCCAGTTCCGGCAGCAGGCCTTCAACGCCGACCAGGGTCCAGCCGGTGGCGGCGCCCAGTACTTCGTTGAGCTGGTCGAAGCGCGGAATCATGTGTGCGCTCATGCCCATCTCGTCCTGCGCGTCCAGGAACTCCTGGCAGGCGCGGCCGACCAGCAGTTCGCGCTGGCGCTGGTACAGCGTGCTCCAGGTGGCGTGGTCGTCGGCGCTGTAGGTGTCCCACGGCTGCTCGACGAGCGCGGTGGTATACACCGGCACGTAGCCCTTGTCGGTCTGCTGGTGTTCGACGCGGCGGGGCTGGGCGAGGTCCATGGGCACTCCTTGACGGGATACCCACGATGCTAGGGCAGGGCGCACGCAACAGGGTTGCAAAAGTTGCGTCGATTGGCCTTGTTGGCGCAATATCCTTGCGTACTCACCATGTTGCGGGGCAACAATGGCCGGAGAAGTCCAGTTCGATCGCACGGATATACGTCTACTGGCTGAAATCCAGCGGGATGGGCGCGCCACCAACGCCGAGCTGGCGACACGGGTGAACCTCTCGCCCTCGGCCTGCCTGCGCCGCCTGCAGCGGCTGGAAAGCGAGGGCGTGATCGTCGGCTATGGCGCGCGGCTGGAACCGCGCCAGCTGCGCCTGGGCCTGCAGGCTTTCGTGCGCGTGCAGCTGGAAAAGCATGACCAGGCCGCCATCGGCCACTTCGTGGACAGCGTGCAAGCGTGGGACGAGGTGGTGGCCTGCCATGCGCTGACCGGCGACATGGACTACCTGCTGCACGTCTACGTGCGCGACCTGGAGCACTTCTCGCACTTCCTGCTGGACCGGCTGCTCAACGCCGGCGGCGTGGCCGATGCCAATTCCAGCTTCGTGCTGCGAACGGTGAAGGGTTTCCAGGCGTTGCCGTTGTCGCAGCTGGAGCCCTGAGCAGCCACCAGGCGTGCCCGGTGGCCTGGCATCAATGGATCAGCACTTGTCCTTGCGGCCCATCAGCTTGCCCAGGCGCGAGGCTTCCTCGCACTTTGGTGCGGCCACCGGCGCGGGTGCCGCCGCGGCGGCGCGCGCGCGCTGCAACTGCTGGATCTTCGCGCGGATCTGCGGCATGGCCGCCATTGCGGCCTTCTCGCCTTCCAGGATCGCGGTGCCGCGCTGGCTGAAATCGGCGGCGCCGATGTCCAGTACCTTCGGACGGATGACGATGTCGGCGCGCGCCAGCTCCTGCTCGCCCAGGCGCTGGCCCATGATCGAGATGGACTGGTTGACGATGCCCAGCATGTCCGTCGGTGCCTTGCCGCTGGCCTTGCTGGAGATGTCCACGGCGATCACGAAGTCGGCGCCGAGCTGGCGCGCGGCATCCACCGGCACCGGGCTGACCACGCCGCCGTCGATATAGTTGCGGCCGCCGATCTTCACCGGCTCGAACACACCGGGGATGCTGCTCGACGCGCGCACCGCCTGGCCGACGTTGCCGCGCACGAAGATCGCGCGCTCGCCCGTTTCCAGCTGGGTGGCAACGGCGGCGAACGGTTTCTTCAGGCGCTCGGCGGGACGGTTGGCGACCTGCTCGTTGACGTAGTCCTGCAGCTTCTGGCCCTGCACCAGGCCACCGGAGAACAGGCGTACGTCGCGGATGCTGCCTTCGTCCAGCGCGACTGCCTTGCTCTGCATCTGGAAGGCGTCCATGCCGCTGGCATACAGCGCACCGACCACGCTGCCGGCGCTGGTGCCGGAGACCACGGCCGGCTCGAAGCCGTTGGCTTCCAGCATCTTGATCACGCCGATGTGCGCGAAGCCCTTGGCCGCGCCGCCACCGAGGGCGATGCCGATCCTGATCGGCTTGGCCTGCGGCACCACGGTCGGCGCCGGCGGCGGCGTGGGGCGGACCGGGTCGCCACCGCAGCCGGCCAGCAGGCCGATCAGGGCGACGGACAGCAGCATGCGGGGGCGGAACAGGCTCATCGGCAGTGCGCTCGCGGCGCTGGATTCAGGAAAGGGCGCCAGCATACCGAAGCCGTGGCGGGGCGGGCAGAGTGGGGGGAACTCCCTATTCAGCAAAAAAACGTGAATCGCTTCTGGTGGGTGCGGACCTTGGTCCGCACAAATGCCTGGTCGCGCGCTGAAGGAATGTGCCAACCAGGGTTGGCACCTACCAAATGAGTGGGTCAGAACCGGTTGTCGCCATCCAGCATCCGGCCCAGGCCGCCCAGCACCGAGCCTTCGCCGCGGCTCTGGCCGCCGCCCTGCGGTGCGGCCATCCACATGCGGCCGGCCAGGCGCGAGAACGGCAGCGACTGAAGCCAGACCTTGCCGGGGCCGGTCAGCGTGGCCAGGAACACGCCTTCGCCGCCGAACAGCATGCTCTTGATGCCGGCCACCCGGCGCACGTCCATGTCCACGCTGGAGTGGTAGGCCACCACGCAGCCGGTATCCACGTCCAGGCGCTCGCCGGCGGCCAGCTCGCGCTCGATCACGCAGCCACCGGCGTGGATGAACACCCAGCCGTCGCCTTCCAGCTTCTGCATGATGAAGCCCTCGCCGCCGAACAGGCCGGTCATGATCCTGCGCTGGAACTGAACGCCGATCTGCACGCCGCGCGCGCCGGCCAGGAAGCTGTCCTTCTGGCAGATCAGGCGGCCGCCGTGCTGGTCCAGTTTCATCGCCAGCACCGTGCCGGGGTAGGGCGCGGCGAAGGCGACCTTGCCCTTGCCATGGCCGCTCTGGGTGTAGACGGTGGCGAACAGGCTCTCGCCGGTCAGCACACGGCGGCCGGCGGCCATCACCTTGCCCATGAAGCCGCCCTGGTCACCGTTGGCAGCGCCAAACACCGTGTCCATCTGCACCGTGGCGTCCTTGAACATCAAGGCGCCGGCCTCGGCAATGGCGCTCTCGCCGGGGTCGAGCTCGATCTCCACGAACTGCATTTCATGGCCGACGATGCGGAACTCGATGTCATCGGCGCGGCCGCTGGCGCCGGCGGCGACCGGGACCGGCGGCGGTGTGTTGGGCATGCCCGGGGCTGGAGCCTGCAGCTCGGCCACCTCGGCGATCGGCGTCCACCCGCTCATGCCCTGGCACCATGCCAGGGCGCGTGGATTGGCCTGGGCGTAGCGGCGTGCGGCCCCGTCATCAAGCGGGCCGATTCGCTCGGCCTGGGCGGAGGCATGGAAGTACCACTGGGTCATGGCGGCGGGTCCGTCGCGTGGAAACCCCGAGTCTAGCGAGCGCCCGGGGGTGCCGGCGACGGGGCCATGAACGGCAGGCATTTGCGGCGTAGGTGCTGTATTGCAACAATTATCTGGTAGCGCCGTTTTACCACCCCTCCAAACACAGCCTACCGCCATGTCCCCGACCCGCACTTCCCGTGGCCGATTTCCGGTCGCGCGCCCCCTCGTTGCCGCTCTTTCCGCCCTGCTGCCGCTGGTAGCAGCCGCCCAGGAAACCCCCGCTGCCAAGGATCCGGTTGCCCTCGACGCCCTGCAGGTGACCGCGCAGCGCCGTGTCGAGAACGCCAAGGACGTGCCGGTCGCGCTCTCCGCGATCCAGGGCGAGAAGCTGGATGTGCTCGGTTCGGCCGGCGATGACATCCGTTTCCTGGCCGCACGCGTGCCCAGCCTCAACATCGAGTCGTCCTACGGCCGTGCCTTCCCGCGCTTCTACATCCGCGGCCTGGGCAACACCGACTTCGACCTCAATGCGTCGCAGCCGGTGTCGCTGGTGTACGACGACGTGGTGCAGGAAAGCCCGCTGCTGAAGGGCTTCCCGCTGTTCGACCTGGCCAACGTGGAAGTGCTGCGTGGTCCGCAGGGCACGCTGTTCGGCCGCAACACCCCGGCCGGCGTGGTCAAATTCGATTCGGCGCGTCCGTCGCAGGATGCCGATGGCTACATCCGCGTCGGCTACGGCAGCTACAACAGCTGGAACGTGCAGGGCGCCTACGGCGGCCCGCTGACCGATCGCTGGTCGGCACGCGTCTCGGCGATCTACCAGCGCCGCGATGACTGGGTCGACAACACCCGCGTCGGCGCTCCCAACAGTGGCTTCGAAGGCTATGACGAAGCCGCCGGCCGCGTGCAGTTCCTGTACGAAGGCGATGACTTCGAAGCGCTGTTCAACCTGCACAAGCGCAAGCTCAATGGCACCGCCCGCCTGTTCCGCGCCAACATCATCGAGAAGGGTGGCAACTCGCTGGTCGAGAACTTCGACCGCGACAAGGTGGCCAACGACGGCGTCAACTTCTCCGACCTGAAGACCTGGGGTGGCAGCGCGCGCCTGCAGTGGAACCTCGGCTCGGTGACGCTGCACTCGATCACCGGCTACGAAACCGCCGAATCGCTCAACCGCGGTGACATTGACGGTGGCTACGGCGCGGCGTTCCTTGGCGCCGGCAACTACGGCCCCGGCCTGATTCCGTTCTCGTCGGAGTCGGCTGACGGCCTGCCGCATCACCGCCAGTGGACGCAGGAAGTCCGCATCGAGTCCAACGAGTGGGGCCGCTTCGACTGGCAGGCCGGCGTCTTCTACTTCGATGAAGACGTGACCATCAACAACTTCAACTACGACTCGCTGGCCCCGGGCAATCCGCAGACCGGCCACGTGGTGCAGAACCAGCGCAACAAGGCCTGGGCGGTGTTCGCCTCGGGTGACTTCGATGTCACCGACCGCTTCAAGCTGCGTGCCGGCGTGCGCTACACCCAGGACAAGAAGGACTTCAGCGCCAGCGTGCTGCAGGCCGTTCCGTTCGGCACCCCGGTCAGTGGCCCGTACCTGGCCAACACCGACGTCAACGACGTCAGCTGGGACCTCAGCGGCGTCTACAAGCTGACCGACGACATCAACGCCTATGCCCGCGTGGCCAAGGGCTTCCGCGCGCCGTCGATCCAGGGCCGCCTGGCCTTCGCGCCAGGCCTGTCGCAGGCCGATTCGGAGAAGGTGATCTCGTACGAGGCCGGCATCAAGGCCGACCTGTTCGAGCGCCGCGCGCGCCTGGGCCTGAGCGTGTTCCGCTACAACGTCGATGGCCAGCAGCTGATCGCGGTGGGCGGCAGCAACAACACCGCCACCCTGCTCAACGCCGACAAGACCATCGGCCAGGGCGTCGAGCTGGACCTGGAGGCCTACCTGGCCGACAACGTCCTGCTGACCTTCGGCAGCAGCTACAACGACACCGAGATCAAGGACAAGAACCTGGCGGTGGCGATCTGCGGCGGTGGCTGCACCATCACCGACCCGACCACGGTGATCAACGGCCAGACCTATGCGCTGGTGAACGGCAACCCGCTGCCGCAGGCGCCGAAGTGGATCCACAACGCGACCCTGCGCGTGGGCTTCCCGCTCAGCGATGGCAGCGAGCTGTACGCCTACACCGACTGGGCCTACCGCAGTGCGGTGAACTTCTTCATCTACGAGTCGCCGGAATTCCGCGGCCGTAGTTCGCTGGAAGGCGGCCTGCGCCTGGGCTACAACTGGGATTACGGCCAGTACGACGTGGCGGTGTTCGGTCGCAACCTGACCAACCAGACCCGCGTGGTCGGCGCGATCGACTTCAACAACCTGACCGGCTTCCTCAATGAGCCGCGTACCTGGGGCGTGGAGTTCACCGCGAAGTTCTGATGCGGTGGCTGCGTTGATGCAATGCAGAAGGGCCGGCGCAATGCCGGCCCTTCTGGTTTTCTGCTTCGTGTAGAGCCGAGCCTGCGCTCGGCTGCTCTGAGCCGAGCATGGCTCGGCTCTACAGAGGCGTGGCCTACAGCGCGCTCTGCGGGCGCACCTTCAGCACCGCATTCTCGGTGGCGCAGTCGCGGCTGGAGTGCCGACCGGCCTTGCGCGCCGCCTCGATCTCCTTGCGTGCGGCCAGCAGGTCCTTGTTGAAGGCAGCGTTGTCATGCAGGCGGGCCACGGCGGCCGCGCCCATGAAGCGGCCCTCGAGGATGTCGCTCTGCCAGTGCACGTTGCACACCAGGCGGCTCTCGCCGTAGTTGCGGCCGCGGGCCTGGATGGCATCGGCGCGGTCCGGCGCGATCTCCGACAGGATCAGGGCCCAGGCCCAGCCGATCGAGGTGTGGCCGGACGGATAGGAACCGTTCTTGCGCAGGCCGTCCTCGTCCTTCGGCGAGCAGGTCGGCTCACCGTTGACCATGAACGGGCGCGGGCGCTGGTAGTGGTTCTTGGCCGCCTTGGTGGCGGCGCTGGCGTCGATCCGGCTGCGCTCCAGCAGTCGGTACAGCGCCGGGGTCTTCACTGCATCGACGTCGATGTCGGCGGCGCAGGAGAAGTGGTTGGCGCCTTCGGGGAAGCCGAGTTCCGCATCGACGCCGGCCTGGGCGAAGCGTGGGCTGCCACGCAGCGCGCGGGCTTCACGGCTGACCTGTTCGTCCAGGGCGAGGGCGGCCGAACCGGCCGCCGGTGGTGCCGGCACCAGGTCCAGGCTGGCCGGAACCGCGCTCGTGTCCAGATAGCCCACCGCCTTGGTGGTGATGTTGGCTTCGACGGCGGTCGGCTTGCTGGCGGTGGCTGCGCAGCCAGCCAGGACCGCGACAACGGTGAGACCGAGCAGTGGGCGGGCGGTGTGGGAAATCAGCGACATGGACGGCTCCAGAGGAAAAACATCGCGTCATGATCGCAGCCCGTATGCGACACCGCAGTGGCCATCGGTCATACGGCCAGACCCGGCATGGTCATCGGGGCAGTATGAAAAACGTCATCGAGTGTCGTCAGTCTCCTGAATCCGGGCGCAGCGCACGGACTTTCACGCGCCTGCGCCGCGAGCATCGACACAACGGGGTCGAGAGGCCGTCCAGTTCCAGCCGGGTCGGGGGGATCCACTGACAGAGGGAGAGAAGCGATGCGCAGCACCGCAACAGGAAGTACCGTCCTGGCCCTGCTCCTCGGGCTGGCAACCGCCCCGGCGCAGGCCGCCGACGTGGTCGGCGTGGCCTTCGTGCATGGCACCGGCGCGCAGACCAATGCCACCCAGGACTACTGGCAGCCGGCGATCATCGACACCGTGCGCCAGGGTCTGCCGAACAGCAGCAACTACGTCGTCATCAACTGTGACTTCACCCAGTACATGTGGAAACCGGAAGCGGCCGGTTGCCTGGCCAACCAGCTGACCGGCTTCATCGACAGCCGTGGCATCACCCAGCTGGTGGTGATCACCCACTCCAACGGCGGCAACGTGATGCGCTGGATCCTGTCCAACCCCACCTACGACAGCCGCTATCCGAAGATCATCCGCACGGTGCGCAAGGTCAATGCGCTGGCTCCGTCCTCGGCCGGTACACCGCTGGCCGATGCAGTGCTCAACGGCAATACCTTCGAAACGTCGCTGGGCTGGCTGCTGGGCTACAAGAACGACGCGGTACGCCAGCAGCAGGTGGCAAGCATGGCCACCTACAACGCGCAGAACCTGTACGGCACGGCCGGTCGCCCGGCGCTGCCCAAACCGTTCCGTGCGGTGGTCGGCAGCGATGTGGAATCGGCGGTGTGGGACAGCAACAGTTACTGCGGTGGCTACGCCGCCAATGTCGGCCTGGAGTTCACCCAGAACTGGCTGTCGTCCTGCTCCGATGGCTTCCTGGAGTGCAGCAGCCAGAAGGCTGCCGGCACCACCTGGTTCACCGACAAGGCACGCACCCAGGGCGCCGAACCACTCAGCCACAACCAGAGCCGGCGCGAGTGCTTCGGCCTCGGCACCCTGCTGCGCAACGACCTGAACCAGTGAGGGAGATGACCATGACGAACCATTCCACCCTGCTGGCCAGTGCTTTGCTGGCCGTGCTGTCCCTTTCCGCAGCGCAGGCCGCGCAGCCGCTGCAGGCCGCCCGCGCGGGCGATCAGGTGCCTGCCGCACTGGTGGCCGCGCCGCTGCCCGCCGATGAAAGCGAGCACGCGCCGCTGTCCTTTGCCTGGGCGCTGGACCCGGCACAACCGCTGCAGGCGGCCACGCCGTATGCCTCGGTCAGCCGCAGCTACTGGCAGCAGGTCGATGGCACGCAGCTGCAACGCGGCCTGGACCTGCCGCTGACGGCGCCCGATGCGGTGATCCAGCTGAGCCCGGCCGCAGGTGCCCGCGCGCTGCCGGCCAACACCCTGCAGGTGCGCGACCCGGCCGGCCGCAGCAGCGTGGCCCGCCGTGTCGATGCGCGCGCGCTGCAGGATGCCGGCATGCCGGTGAGTGATGGCAGCAGCATGCTGCGCACCGGCGCGACCAGTTCGGCCGGTGCGTACACGCTGCAGAGCACGCAGGCGCAGGGCCGCTATGTGGTGCAGGTGCTTGAGCCGAACAGCCCGCTGCGGCTGGAAGTGCAGGCCAACCAGGCGCAGGTGCTGGCTGGTGGCAACGTGCAGCTGCAGGCACGCCTGCTGGAAGACAGCGCCACCACCGCGCAGCTGGCATCGCGCCGTGGCGGCCTGGGCGGTGAAGCCCTGCTGGTCGCACCGGATGGCCGCAGCTGGCCGCAGCGCCTGCTGCGCACCACCGACGGCAGCCTGCGCGCGCAGGTGCGCATCCCCGCCGATCTCGGCAGCGTGCAGGGGCTGTGGGAACTGCAGGTGTTCGCCCAGGCCGATGGCGTGCTGCGCGACGGCAAGGTGGCTTTCGCGGTGGCACGGCCGACCGCGCGCTTCAGTGGCCAGGCGGCACCGGACCCGTCCAGCCGCCAGGTGGCACTGCCGCTGCAGGTGGCCGCCGCTGGCCGCTACGAAGCACGCGGCACGCTGTACGCCACGGCCCGCGATGGCCAGTTGAAGCCGGTCGCGCAGGCACATGCGGCGGCGTGGTTCGATGGCCCCGGTGCAGGCCAGCTGGTGCTGCCGTTCGACCAGGCCGCATTGCCGGCCGGTTTCGGTGCGCCGTACGAACTGCGCGACCTGCAGCTGCAGGACCAGAGCCGGATGGCACCGATCGAGTCGCGCGCGCTGGCGTTGCGGTTCTGAGCACGGCGGTGGCGGGCCGGGATATCCGGCCCGCTGCATTGCATCCTGTAGAGCCGAGCCGATGCCCGGCTGCTGTTTGTCGTGATCAGGAGCAGCCGAGCATCGGCTCGGCTCTACAGTGGCATGTCGATCACCCCGCGTACGCGGTCAGCCGGCCTTCCTGCTCGCATACGGTGATCGCGCCGCCGAACACCGCCGACAGCGGTTCGTTGCGCAGCAGCTCGGCGCGGGTGCCGTCGGCCAGTACGCGACCATCGCGCAGCAGCACCACGCGCTCGATCTCGGGAATGATCTCTTCGATGTGGTGGGTCACCAGCACCAGGGTGATGCCCTGCTGCGCCAGCACCCGCATGGTCGCCACCAGCTGCTCGCGGGCGACCAGGTCCAGCCCGGTGGAGGGTTCGTCCAGCAGCAGTGCCTGCGGTCGATTGACCAGCGCGCGGGCGATCAGCACGCGGCGGGTCTCGCCGGCCGACAGCTCGGCATAGGCGCGCTCGCGCAGCGTCAGGGCGCCGGTCATCGCCAGCGTTTCACCGACGCGTGCACGCATGTCGGCGGTCACCTCGCGGAAGGCCGGCACCACGTAGCTGGCGAAGAAGCCGGACAGCACCGCCTGTTCCACGGTCAGGCCGGGCATGTCGGCCAGGTTGCTGCTGAGGTCGCCGGTGACGATGCCCAGCTGCGAGCGCAGCCGGTCCACCTGCCAGCGGTTCTGGCCCAGCACCTTCACCGCCACCGTGCCGTCGCCCTGCGCCAGTGGATACAGTTCGCGGGTGATCAGCTTGATGAAGGTGGATTTGCCGCAGCCGTTGGGGCCGAGCAGGGCGGTGTGCTGGCCCTGCGCGATGCGCAGGCTGAGCCCGTGCAGCACCTTCACCTGGCCGCGCACCACGGTGGCGCGGTCCAGTTCGATCAAGGGGGGCAGCTCCGCGACGGGCGGGGCGGCGGTCATGGCGCTGGCGCGTGGATCAAGGCTCGACAACTCAGGTCCCCAACTGTGAACGGTGCCACGGATGGCGATGCGATACATCGCCGCAGGGATGCAGTTTGCAACGCAAGCGGCCATCATGTCTGCCATCCCCGCGTCGATCCGGAGAGCCGTCATGCCTGATGCCCTGATGTCCCTGTTGACCGGTGGTGTGCTCGGCCTGGGGTGGTGGGCCATGCTGGCAGTGCTGCTGGTCTTCACCCAGATCACCATCTTCTCGGTGACCCTGTACCTGCACCGCAGCCAGGCCCATCGCGGGGTCGATTTCCACCCGGCGCTGGCCCACGTGTTCCGTTTCTGGCTGTGGCTGACCACCTCGATGATCACCCGCGAGTGGGTGGCCATCCATCGCAAGCACCACGCCAAGGTGGAGACCGAGGACGACCCGCACAGCCCGGTCACCCGCGGCATCGGCAGGGTGTTCTGGCACGGCGTGGAGCTGTACCGGGAGGCACGCGGCATGCGCGCGGACATCGAACAGTACGGGCGCGGTACCCCGGACGATGCGATCGAGCGCCACCTGTATACCCCGCACGCCACGCTGGGCCCGGTGCTGCTGCTGGTGATCAACAGCGTGCTGTTCGGCCTGCCCGGCGTGGCCCTGTGGGCGATCCAGATGGCATGGATCCCGTTCTGGGCGGCCGGCGTGGTCAACGGCCTGGGCCACTGGTGGGGCTACCGCAACTACGAGTCTGCCGATACCTCCACCAATCTCACGCCGTGGGGGTTCTGGATCGGTGGCGAGGAGCTGCACAACAACCACCATGCCTTCCCCAGCTCGGCGCGCTTCGCGATGCGGCGCTGGGAATTCGACATCGGCTGGAGTGCGATCCGCCTGCTGCAGGCGCTGCGCCTGGCCAAGGTGCTGCGGGTGGCACCGGCCATGGACGTGCGTCCGAACATCGCCGTGCCCGATGCCGAGACCCTTAAGGCGCTGCTGTCGCATCGCTTCCAGGCGATGACCGACTACCAGCGCAATGTGTTCATGCCGGCCCTGCGCGAGGAAGCCGCCCAGGCCGGAGCCAAGCTGCGCCGCCTGCTGCCGCGCCGGCTGCGCCGTGGACTGGTCAACGATGGTCGCTGGCTGAAGCCGGACAGCCGTGCCCAGCTCAGCGCATGGGTGGCACAGCGCCCGCGCATCCGCACCCTGGTCGAGTACCGCGCGCGGCTGGCGGCGTTGCTGGAAGCCCGAGGCCACGATGCCGCCGAGCGCCTGCACCAGTTGCAGGCGTGGTGCCGCGAGGCCGAGGAAAGCGGTATCGCGGCGTTGCAGGCCTACGCCGCACGCTTGAAGGGCTACAGCCTGGTGGGCGCGTGAGGGCAGGGTACGGGCTTCTGCTGGCGGCACTGCTGCCGGGCGCGGCGCTGGCCCAGGTCACCGACACCGCCAGCTATCTGCAGCGGATGGACAGCGATGGCGACGGCAGGGTCAGCGAGGCCGAGTACGTGCAGTGGATGCTGTATGCCTTCGACCGCATGGACCGCAACGGTGATGGTGTGCTGACGGCCGAGGAGCTGCCCGGTGGCAAGGGCAGGGCGATCAGCCGCGAGCAGCAGCGGCAGGTGATCGTGCAGCGCTTCCACAAGCAGGATGCCAACGGTGATGGTTTCCTGGATGCGCGCGAACTGGCGGCGCCTCCGCGCTAAAGATTCCCGGCGTGCTGCCGATGGTGGGTTCGACGCGATCCCGGGTACCGGTCGATCCGCACGGGTAAGGCGATCTGGCATGTCGACCGCGATGGATCGCGGTAGGGGGAAGGACATGGAAGGGAGTGCGGTGCCATTGCGATGATCGATGCCGAACGGAATCGCCTGCACTGGCCCGACACGACCCAAGGATCCCCCATGAAATCGAACCCACCCCTGCTGGCGGCCGCGCTGCTCGGCAGCCTCGTCATCGCCTCGCCTGTGCTGGCCAATGAGCCACCCCCGACCGCCCCGTCCGACACGGCGACGGCTGCAGACGTTCCCGCCGCTGATGCCGGCGTTGTCGCCGCCGTGGCGGAGCTGCCTGCCTGGGAAAGCCGGGTGCCGGTGAGCGTGAAGCTGCAGATGGGCGCGGATGGCCAGCCAGTCGGCGACAAGACGCTGCGCCTGGTGCAGCGTTCCACCACCGGCAAGCTGGTGGCCGCGCAGGTTGCCGTGTCATTGTTTTCCGGCACGCTCGGCGGCAGCTCGTTCAAGAAGGACCAGCTGAAGGGAACCCGGGTGGAGACCGTTCCGAACCCGGCCTTCGGTTACCTGCAGGACCAGGTGCGCATGCGCCTGGCCGAGTACTTCACCGCGCATCCGGGCGCTGTGCCGGCAGAGGTACGGCCGGTGCAGATCACCGCCGATGGCTTCACCCTGATCTACAAGGAACTGGGCGATGCCGATACCCAGTACGAGCTGCGCCAGATCCAGCACGTCGGCTTCCCGTATACCCGCAAGCTGTTGCGCCTGGTCGGTGGCGAAGGCGTGCAGTGCCAGGTCGACGCACCGGTGGCCGCACCCCTGGAAGCCTGGCAGGCCGACGACTATGCGTTGGTCAAGCAGACGGCCGAGCGCTACAGCGACCAGTGCCTGGCCCGGTTCGTGGAAACGCTGCCGTCGCTGTTCCCGGACCGTTCCGCCGCTGCGGCACCGGTTCCGGCGGAGCCTGTGCGCGCCGGCCAGGGCGCCTGACACCGGTCGATGCCGGGGATCATTCCCCGGCATCGACGGCCAGGTGCCGGCCGCAGAGCGGGGATAGAATCCCTGCATGCCTGAACTGCCCGAAGTCGAAACCACCCGCCGCGGCCTGGCGCCGCACCTGCAGGGCCGCCGCGTGCATGGCGTGATCCTGCGCCGCGCCGACCTGCGCTGGCCGATTCCACCGGAAGTGGCCGAGCTGCTGCCGGGGCAGCGCATCGAGGACATCCGCCGGCGCGCCAAGTACCTGCTGCTGGATACCGCCATCGGCAGCGCGGTGCTGCACCTGGGCATGTCCGGCAGCCTGCGCGTGCTGCCCGGTGACACACCGCTGCGCGCCCACGACCATGTGGATATCAGTCTGGACAACGGCCGCCTGCTGCGCTTCAACGACCCGCGCCGATTCGGCAGCCTGCTCTGGCAGCCCGCCGGTGAGATCCACCCGCTGCTGCAGGGGCTGGGCCCGGAACCACTGGACGAGGGATTCGACGGCGACTACCTGTTTGCGCGCAGCCGTGGCCGCAGTGCGCCGGTGAAGACCTTCCTGATGGACCAGGCGGTGGTGGTGGGCGTGGGCAACATCTACGCCGCCGAGAGCCTGTTCAAGGCCGGCATCAGTCCGCTGCGCGAGGCTGGGAAGATCTCGCGCGAACGCTACCAGCGGCTGGCCGACGCGGTGAAGGAGATCCTGGGCTATGCCATCACCCGTGGCGGCACCACCCTGCGCGATTTCATCAGCCCCGATGGCGCGCCGGGCTACTTCGAACAGGAACTGCTGGTGTACGGCCGTGACGGGCTGCCCTGCCCGAACTGTGGCCGCGCGCTGAAGCACGCCACCATCGGCCAGCGCGCCAGCGTCTGGTGCAGCCACTGCCAGCGCTGAGCCGGCAGCCAGCGGCAGCTGAACGGGCAGGGCGCGTCTCCGCTGCCCGTTAACGTTTGTCTGCCTATGATGGCCGACCTTCCTCCCTGTGCCTGACGCGCCTGCATGCAACGACGCGACTTCATCCGCAATGCCTCCCTCGCCCTGGCTGCATTCGGCCTGCCGTCCCTGCCCGCGTGCGCGGCCAGCAGGAGCGGCCAGATGGGCCTGCGCCGCCTCGGCCAGCCGCAACCGTTCGACTTCGCCACCCTGAAGGGCCAGGCGCGCGCGCTGGCGCAGGCGCCCTACAAGAGCCACAAGCGGGTGCTGCCGGGCCGTCTGGAAGGACTGGACTGGGACCAGTACCAGTCGATCGGCTACCGCCAGGACCATGCGCTGTGGGCCGACCAGCCCGGCAAGTTCCAGGCCAAGTTCTTCCACCTGGGCCTGTACTTCCATTCGCCGGTGCGCATGTTCGACGTGGTCGACGGCAAGGCGCAGGAACTGGCCTATGACGGCGCGGCGTTCAACTACGGCAAGAGCGGCATCAAGGATGGCGAGCTGCCGGCCGACCTCGGCTTCGCCGGCTTCCGCCTGAACACCCGCAAGGACACTGACCGCGACTTCGCCGCCTTCCTCGGCGCCAGCTACTTCCGCGCGGTAGGCAAGGAAGGCCAGTACGGCCAGTCCGCGCGCGGCCTGGCGATCGACACCGGGATGGGCAAGCCGGAGGAATTCCCGGATTTCATCGCCTACTACCTGGAACAGCCATCGGCTGATTCGGACACGATCGTGGTCTACGGCCTGCTGGATTCACCCAGCGTGGCTGGCGCCTATCGCTTCGCGATCACCAATGGCGACGTGCTGCTGATGGACATCGACAGCGCGCTGTACCCGCGCAAGCCGATCGAGCGGCTCGGCATCGCACCGTGCACCAGCATGTACCAGGTGGGCGAGAACGACCGCCGCATGGCATGGGACTGGCGCCCGGAGATCCACGATACCGATGGCCTGTCGCTGTGGACCGGCGCTGGCGAATGGATCTGGCGGCCGCTGCTGAACCCGCGCAACCTGCGCTTCAACATGTTCGTGGACCGCAACCCGCGCGGCTTCGGCCTGCTGCAGCGCGACCGCAATTTCGACCATTACCAGGACGACGGCGTGTTCTACGAGAAGCGCCCGTGCCTGTGGGTGGAGCCGAAGGGCGAATGGGGCGAGGGCTCGGTGCAGCTGGTGGAGATTCCCACCGTGGACGAGACGTTCGACAACATCGTGGCGTTCTGGAACCCGAAGGAAAAGCCGCAGCCGGGCCAGGAGCTGCTGGTCGGCTACCGCCTGTACTGGGGCGCCGAACCGCCGGCGCGCCCGCCGCTGGCGCACTGCGTGGCCAGCCGCACCGGCCTGGGCGGTGTGGTCGGCAAGAAGCGCGAGTACTTCAGCTGGCGCTTCGCGGTGGACTTCGAAGGGGGCGAGCTGGCCAGCCTGATCGACAAGGGTGAGGTCGAGGCGGTGGTGGAAGCCAGCCGTGGCCGGGTCGAGATCGTGTCGGCGCGCCCGCTGCGCGAGATCAACGGCTATCGCGCGATGTTCGACCTGGTGCCGCCGGAAGGCAGTACCGAGCAGATCGACATCCGCCTGTTCCTGCGCAGTGGCGGCAAGACGCTTACGGAAACCTGGCTGTACCAGTACACCCCGCCGCCGGCGGGTGCGCCGGAGCGCACGCTGTACTAAGAGGGGTTGGGTTTGCAGGGCTTGCAGCCCTGCACCTGCAGAGGCCAGAGCAACAGCAACAGCCGAAGCAGAAGCTGGTTTCCTGAGGGCAGGCGGGGTGGCGGGAGACGCCGTAAACCCGTCCCTGGGGGCTTGGTCGCGGCATCCATGCCGCGAACACTCCCGCCACCGGACCCACCCCGCCTTCGACAGATCGCCGCGATCTGTCGGAATTGCTCATGGGGTCAGATCCGTTTACGAAGGAAAACGGATCTGACCCCGGAATCTCACTCGATATTTGACAGATGTGTCGACCAAGGTCGACACCCACCCACACCGCCCCGCCATCCCGCAGAATGCCGCTTTGGCTTTGGCCGTTGCCGTTGCGTTGAGCGGGTGCAGGGCTGCAAGCCCTGCAAAAGAACACCCCTTACAGCGGCAGGGGTGCCTGCGCCGGATCGATCCGTCCTTCGCCGCGGGTGATCTTCTTGAACTCCGCACGGCTGACCGACACGTAGCGCTCGTTGCCACCGATCTCCACCTGCGGCCCGTCCTGCACGGCGTGGCCATGCTCGTCCACGCGCACGGTCATGGTCGCCTTCTTGCCGCTGTGGCAGATGGTCTTGATCTCCTGCATCTCGTCGGCCCAGGCCAGCAGGTACTGGCTGCCTTCGAACAGCTCGCCGCGGAAGTCGGTACGCAGGCCGTAGCACAGCACCGGAATGCGCAGCTGGTCGACTACCTCGCTGAGCTGCCAGACCTGGGCGCGGGTCAGGAACTGCGCCTCGTCCACCAGCACGCAGCCCATCGGGCCGTTGGCCGCCAGATCCTGCTCCACCCAGCGCTGCAGGTCGGTATCGCGGTCGAAGGCCATGCCATCGGCGCGCAGGCCGATCCGCGAGGCGACCACGCCGGCGCCGGCACGGTCGTCCAGGCGTGGGGTCAGGATCGCCACCCGCATGCCGCGCTCGCGGTAGTTGTGTGCGCTCTGCAGCAGGGTAGTGGTCTTGCCGGCGTTCATCGCCGAGTAGTAGAAGTAGAGCTTGGCCATCGGCCAATTCTAGTCGCCCCCCGGCCCGCCGTCGCGGATCTGCTGCGGTGCACCGATCTCGATGCTGGGCGCAAGCGCTGGCCGCCAGTAGTTGTCCTGCAGGCACCAGTAGTCGGCGGCCTTCCAGTAGTCGTTGTCGTAGACGATGTTGCCTGGTGTTGCGATGCCCTGCTCGTCGCCGCGGCGCTGCACGACGACCAGGGCCGAGCTCACGTAGCCGACGCGGCTGCCGGTGATCTGCCGGCGCCCGTCGCTGAGCGCCCGTTCCATGCGGGGCTTGGCTACGCGGTCGCCATAGTCGGCGTATACCTGTTGGCCGCGCTCGATCGCCTGTGCCTGCTGCAGCGGATCAAGGCGTGCCCAGTAGTGTTCCCGCAGGACCAGGAAGTCGTGGTACATGCGCTCGGCGGCCAGGTCCATCCAGATGTAGGCCATCACCGGGTCCGGCGCAGTGCCGATACCCTCCTGGTACAGCCTTGCCACCATTGCCTGGGAGAACTTGTCGGCGTAGCGTGCCGAGCGTTTGTAGTAGACCAGGGCCCTGGCGGGCTGTTTATCCTGTTCGGCCCGTTGGGCCATGCTTCGCCAGAAGAGGTCCGGGTGCGAATCGAAAAACCCTCCGGTCAGGACGGTGGGCGGAATCCGTCGCGGGGCCTCAACCGGACATTCCTTTGCGGCGACGGCAGCGGCCGTCGACAGAAGCAGCAACAGGCAGAGTGGAGCGTGTTTCGCCTTCATGATCGCCCTCCTGGCCATGGCCATGGAAAAACCAACGTCATCGCCCCGACTTCGCCAACGCCTCGTCCTGCCATTGCCGGTAGGCCACCGGATCCCAGTAACGGGCCAGTTGGTGCTTCTCCGGTTGCAGCACGCGCGGCCCGGCATCGCCGCGGCCCTGGCTGCGCATGGCGCCGCTCCAGCCGGCGCGGCTGCCGGTCTGCTGCATGCTGCCGGCGCGCAGTTCGCGTTCCAGCCGCGGTGTGGCGGCGGGGTCACCGAACTCGGCGTACAGCGCGCGGCCCTCGCGCACCGCGCGCTCCCGTTCGTCGGCGGACAGCGCCTCCCAGAAGCGTTCGCGCTGCACCACCAGCCACTCGGTGCCGCGCTCGGCCGCCAGGTCCATCCACGCGTAGCCCAGGGCGCGGTCAGCCGGGCCGCCTTGCCCGTTCCAGAGCATGTCGGCCAGCGCTGCCTGTGACAGCTTGTCGCCGTAGCGCGCGGCATTGCGGAAGTCGATGCGGGCTTCTTCGTGGCGGCCCCGTTCGCGGGCCTGCATGCCGAGCCCACGGAAGCGCAGGTCCGGATGGTAGACGAGGAACTCGTGCGACTGCAGCACGATCGCTTCATAGGCATCCGTGCGCGGCGGCGGGCCGGACCCGGCCGCAGGCAGGGCCAGCAGGCCGAGCAGGGCGGCCGCAAGCGGACGGGCGATGACAGTCGGGGACATGGACCACGCTCCTGTGTTCCGGTGCCGATTCAATACCTTACGGGCGGGCGCCATGCAAGTCAGGTGGGCCTGCCGGCACCCCGCTACAATCCTGTCCCCATGCACGGTCTGAATCCTCCCCAAGCTGCCGCGGTCCTGCACGTCGAAGGCCCGTTGCTGGTGCTCGCCGGCGCCGGCAGCGGCAAGACACGCGTGATCGTGGAGAAGATTGCCCACCTGATCGGCTGTGGCCGCTACCCGGCCCGCCGCATCGCCGCGATCACCTTCACCAACAAGTCGGCCAAGGAAATGCGCGAGCGCGTGGCCAAGCGCCTGCGCGAGCAGGACGCCGACGAGGTGACCATCTGTACCTTCCATGCGCTGGGCCTGAAGTTCCTGCAGATCGAACATGCCGCCGTGGGCCTGAAGCGCGGTTTCTCGATCTTCGATGCCGATGATGCCACCGCGCAGATCAAGGACCTGATGTACGGCGCCAAGCCCGATGACATCGAGGACATGAAGAACCTGGTGTCGCGCGCGAAGAACGCTGGCCTGTCGCCCGAACAGGCGATGGCCGCCGCGCGCAGCAACCGCGAGAAGGAAGCGGCCAGCGTCTACGAGCGCTACCAGCTGCGGCTGACCGCGTTCAATGCGGTCGACTTCGACGACCTGATCCGCCTGCCGGTGCAGATCCTGGAAGAGAACCCGGAGATCGCGCTGGCCTGGCGCGAGCGCATCGGCTACCTGCTGGTGGACGAATGCCAGGACACCAACGACGCGCAGTACCGCCTGCTCAAGCAGCTGGCCGGTGAGAAGGGCAACTTCACCTGCGTCGGCGACGATGACCAGTCGATCTACGCCTGGCGCGGCGCCAATCCCGAAAACCTGCAGCAGATGGGGCGCGATTACCCCACGCTGGAAATCATCAAGCTGGAGCAGAACTACCGCTGCTCCAACCGCGTGCTGCGCGCCGCCAACGCGCTGATCGCCAACAATCCGCATGAGCACCTGAAGAAGCTGTGGAGCGACCAGGCCGACGGCGAACGCATCCGCGTGTGGGAATGCCGCAACAGCGAACATGAAGCGGAGAAGGTCGCCGCCGAGATCGCCTTCGTGGCGCAATCGCGCAACGTGCCGTGGAGTGACTTCTGCATCCTGTTCCGCGGCAACTTCCAGTCGCGCCCGCTGGAAAAGGCGATGCAGCTACTGCGCATTCCCTATCACCTGACCGGCGGCACCATGTTCCTGGAGCGCCAGGAAGTGAAGGACACGCTGGCCTGGCTGCGCCTGCTGGTGAACCCGGACGACGACACCGCGTTCATGCGTGCGGTGCAGTCACCCAAGCGCGATGTCGGTGCCGGCACGCTGGCCAGGCTGGCCGAACTGGCGCAGGAGAAAGACATGCCGATGGCGCATGTGGCCGAAACCATCGGTGCCCTGCAGCAGCTCCCACCGCGCGCGGCCAACAGCCTGGCGCGCTTCACCGACATCCTACGCGACCTGCGTGCACAGATGCGCCAGGTGACGTCCGGCGACATGATCCGCAAGGTGGCCAAGGAATCCGGGTTGCTGAGCGAGCTGCGCCAGCAGGCCAAGGAAGAGGCCAGCTACCAGCGCCGCGCAAACAACATCGAGGAACTGGCGCAGTGGTTCGAGGGCGGCCCGCGCGGTGCAACCGCCGCCGACCTGGCCGGCCAGCTGGCGCTGCTGTCGCGCAGCGACAAGGACGAGGGCGGCAACCAGGTGCGCATGATGACCCTGCACGCTTCCAAGGGCCTGGAATTCCCGTACGTGTTCATCGTCGGCTGCGAGGACGGCGTGCTGCCGCACCAGGTCAGCCTGGACGAGGGCAACCTGCAGGAAGAACGGCGCCTGCTGTACGTGGGCATTACCCGCGCCAAGATCCAGCTGTGGATGAGCTACAGCAAGCTGACGCGCAAGTTCGGCGAACATGTGCGGTTGAAGCCAAGCCGGTTCTTCGAGGAGATTCCGGCCGAGGAAATCCAGCGCGACGGTGCCGACCCGGTGGCCGATGCGGCGCGGAAGAAGGAGCGGGCGAGTGCCGGGTTGGCGGCGATCGAGGCGTTGTTCGACTAAGTGGGGTCTGAACACTCCTCGTTGAGCGCAGCATTCCCTCTTTAGAGTCGAGCCACGCTCGACTATTGCGTGCCACATCGCGCCCCATCGGGCACCCACCGGCAAGTATCCACCGCACCCGATCCATCAAAACAGGCTCCGGCACGCCAGCAAGCACCTGTTCCAGGTAGTCCAATGGATGCATCTGTCGTTGCAGCAGCGCCCGTAACTGCAGAACGTCGGGCGCTCGCTGTTTCGCATCCAGTGAAACCCGCAGCAGCAAATGCTGCGAGCGCCTATCCAACCACAGCACTGGAACGTCTCTGCAGTGAATCCGGAAAGCGCCGTCTGCATGTCGTTCGACGAGCTGGAATCCCTGCCTCCCAAGGGTGCCGCACCACTCAGCCCTCCGGCTGCAGGCGCGTGCTGGCGTGCGCGGTGAGTCCCAGCCCGGCCATGATCAGACCTTCCATGACCCGCGGGCCGACGTACTGCTCCAGTTCGCCGTTCTCGCGGGCGCGCTGAGCGGCCAGCAGGATCTCCAGCACCACGCGCAGGCCCGCCAACGAACAGTCGGTGTCGGCCAGGGCCAATCGTCGGCCGGGCATCTGATGCCGTTCCGGCCAGGGTTGGCCATCGGAAGCAGCGCCGGAGCCGATGCTGTGCAGCAGGGCAATGAGGGTGCTCGGATCCAGCGCCGGCCCGTTCGCGGGCACGTCGTGGATTGGGTGCGGGGCAGGGGAGTGGGGCTGGGTCATGGCTGGGCTCCTTGCGTGCAGGCAGAAGCCGCCACCGATAAAGGTGGCGGACGATGCATGGTTCGAAACCCCGTGTGTGGATGACCGGGCAGGCTCTAGGCCTCCACGCATCGCCCGCCATAGCCGGCCGACGGATTGCCAGCCGGCACCGCACGAGGCGGTGCCGGCTGGCAACGTGCAAACAACATCCACACAACCGGGGTTTCGAATCCCGACCACCAGTGCTCGGTGGCACGGCAAGGAATACGCGGACCTATGCGTGATGCCAATGCAGTAGGGCCGATGCCGTCATCACTTTCAACATTTTCAGAATCGTTGCATATGGTGTAACGGGGCCGGAGCCCAGCGCTGCAAGGCTATCGGCGATGTTGGTTGTGGATGCCAGCGGACTGTCGACATCCGCCCGGCGGGGTCATAAACGAGGCGGATGCGACAGGGGCGCCTGAGACTGTTTGGTCTCAGCACCTCTTCAGCGCGGCTTTGATCAGCTCCAGCCATACGGCATGTCAGGATGTAGGGATCGTCGCCCAATGGCGAGCTGACCGCCTGCTCGAGCAGGGTCCTGGCTTCGTCTGCCTGGCCGGCATCCAGCAGCGTCATGCCCAAGCGAACGCGGTTCTGCACGGTGGGCGTGCGCGCAAGTTCGGCGCGAGCGTTGCGAAGGTCCTGACCCGGCTCAATCAACTGCTTGGCAGAGCGAATGGCCTGGCGGGCGCCGCGCGAGTTGCGGGCTTCCGGGAAGTAGATCGCGAGGAAGTAGACGACACTGCCGAGCAGCGGAAACGAGAAGAGCAGGATGAGTCAGTAGAGGCTCTGGCCCGAGCGAATGGCGCGCACCGCGAAGTAGATGGCTGCCAGTACGTGGAGTCCGATTCCGATATAGGGCATGTGTGCCGCCTCGTCCGTGTGGGGGTTGGCACAATAGTGGGTGTGGGGTCGGGTGCCATCGGGGGCGACCTGGCATGACGCGTCAGTTAATGAGCTCAAATCCTATGGAGAGCTATCTGATGGGGTGGTGTTGATGAAAAGGGTTTCACTCCGATATGGCTGGCGATTGTAGAAGAGCCTCAACCTCCCGATCTTGCCGCATCACCCGGATGAGCAGGCAAAAGACGCCTGGTGGCGTTTTTGGCGCATCGGTTTGCGGAAGTGCAGCAGGAAATTTGATGAATCGTGAATTCCTCACGAGATCGCCTCGGAATAGGTTGAGAGGATGTTTCACTTCTGGCTGCGGCCAATCCGTAGGAGATTGCCGTAGCTCCTGATCGGAAAATTAGTGGGTCATTACAGCTCCGCTCAATAGGGGTTTGACAACGCGAAGCTATAGGCGTAGTTCTTTGCTCAAACAGCAGCTGATTTTCCTTTCACTCCTTATCCAAGGATGTAGCGAAGATGATTTCTGCCAAGGACAGGCGGGAGGGAAAATCCCCCCGTAGTAATTATCTTAATTCGCGACTTTGCTCGATCATCACGGGCGCAGCGCTTACGTTGGGGGCTGGGTTCCACGCTTCGGCGCAAGATGGGCTCTTCAATTACCAAGAATATGAGAAGCGGATAAAGAGCGCGCAGTCGCTCGCCGCTATCTCTACCGATGAGGTGTTTGGCGATCGGACCGCAGGCTTCGACGGTAGTACGGAGTTCTTCATTGAGGACGTGTCCATTCCCGGCAATTTTGACCTTCCTGTGAGCGTCGCTCGACGCTTTTCGGTGGAGGCGACTAACCGAGGATTTCGCGATAGCGAGACCAAGGGTCTGACACTGTTCGATGATTGGGAAATCGTCGTGCCTTATATGTCGGGCGTGTGGACCAAAGGCGCTGGATGGATCACGGGTGACCAAGGGGCTCAGACCACGCAGCGTTGTTCGGTCAACACCGCGCCCTTGCTGCTGGAGACCTGGGGCTACACCGACATCGGCTTTGGCATCGATGTGAAGTGGAATGGCGGAACCGGCGAGGAACTTCTGATTGCCGATGACCCGTCCTATGCCTCTGCGCCAGGCCTTGAGGTACCCAAGTGGATGACAGCGTCCAGAGCGCGATTCACTTGTCTGTCTGCAACGCGCAACGGATACCCAGGCGAGGCGTTCGTGGGGCATACGCCCGATGGCAAGAAGTACTTCTTTGACTGGGGAGCGGAAAAGCCCTACGCCACAGCCAAGGCCGGGAGTCGCATGATGGCGCGTAAGCGCGTCTACCTTCTGGCATCGCGTGTTGAGGATCGTTATGGGAACTGGGTGTCTTATAGTTACGACGGGTACCGGCTCACCAGGATTGAGTCCAGCGATGGACGCCGGATTGACCTGAGCTACGATGGCGACGGCCGGGTGACCACAGTCACGGCCAATGGGCGAGTTTGGCGGTATGCCTATGTGGGCGATACGGAGGGAAATGACGGCGGCTTGTCCCAAGTGACACTCCCGGATGGCTCTGCTTGGACCTACAGTCATCGCGGGCGGCTTCAATCAAGCCTTCCTTTGCGTGGCGGTGACGATGGGGGCGGGTGCGAGATCCGCGCGGGCAATGCCCCTCCACCCACGCAGATGACGGTAACCTCTCCGTCAGGTGCTCAAGGCATCTTCGACTTTGAAATGGAGCTGTTTATCCGCTCTGATCCTTGCAACGGACTCCTTCCGTCGCATTACGATGCATGGTCCTTGAAGAAGCGCAGCATCATGGGGCCCGGACTGCCTTCGATGGTGAGTACGCGAGGCTACAACCTGCAGTTGCCGGGAGGTGGGCGCTGGTCCAGCCTGACCAAGCCGGATGGCACGCAGATTCGCGAACGCTATGGCGCAGATCCGGGCTTGAACGAACGAAAGCTCCTCCAAAAGCAGATTCTGGATGCGGCCGGCCAGGTGCAACGTGATGAGCTAAGCACCTACACCTTTGGTTCCGAGACAGGTCCGTTTGCCGTCCGGGTAGGACGGTCAATTGGACTTCAGTCAGGCCAGTTCTTGGCGGGCACGCTGAGTGCGCTGAGCGAGAGCCAATTCAGTCAGGATGGCGATACCTATCGCGTGGTCTACAGCGACTTCAATCGCAATGCCCGTCCGGCACGCGTGACTTACACTGGCCCCTCCGGATCCAAGGCCGAGATACGAGAGCATCTTGATACGCCCAACCCTTGGGTCTTGGATCAGGTGTTGAGCGTCAAGGAGGTTGCGTCCGGGAAGGTCACCACGCGATATAGCTATGACGCCATGGCCAAGCCGAATGCCGTCTATCGCGCTGGAGCGCTACTGCAGAGTGTGACTTATGCCGCGGATGGCACGATCAGTACGGTGCGTGACGGAAAGGGAAATACGACCCAAATCCAGGACTGGTATCGGGGTGTACCGCGACTGGTCACCAATCCTGATGGCACCACCAACAGCATGTCGGCCGACGGAAACGGGTGGATCACCTCAACCACGGATGCGCTGCAGAGGACCACGTCCTATCAGCACGATTCGATGGGTCGCGTGAAGGAGGTCCAGCCACCAGTCGATGAGAACCAGTGGACCAAGACAACCATCTCGTTCCAGCAGGTCGCGGCCGATGAGTACGGCCTTTCGCCGGGACACTGGCGAGTCGATAACGCTCAAGGGGCACGGCGTCAGGAAACCTATCTCGATGCGCTTTGGCAGCCGCTCCTGGTGCGCGAATACGATGCAAACGACATCGCGGGGACCCAACGGTGGGTCAGGAACAGCTACGACAGCGAGGGTCGCCCGATCTTCACTTCCTACCCTTCAAAGGATAGCAATGTGGCGACCGGCACCTGGACTGAGTACGACGCACTTGGGAGGAAAACTTCCTCGGCCCAGGACAGCGAGCAAGGCCTGCTGATCACGACCATTGCCTACAGCAGCAATGCTACGACTACCGTCGTTGATCCGCTCGGCCATCAGACGATTACCCGGTTTGATGCCTTTGAAGGACCGGACTATGAACGGCCTGCGCAGATCATTCGTGCCGACGGAAGCAAAGTCAGCATAAAACGGAATGCATTTGGCCTCACTACCGAAGTGGCCCAGTCCGCAAACTGAAACCACGTCAAGGATGGCATTCGTGAACACTGAAAAACTGCGCATGGCCGCGGCGGTTCTGCTGGGGCTGATGATCATCTTCCTGTGCCAGGTGGCACACGCTGACGCTTGGATTGAACTCACTGGGCCAGCCCAAATCTCCTACACGGCACCAGCAACCTATCAGTTGCAGCTCAAAAGTGGCGTCACAAGCACTGGCCCCAAAGCTGAGTATCTGGAAGACATACAGCTCACGCGCAATGGCCAAGTGATCTCCCGACTTCCGAACGGGACCTATACCGAGAACGGCCTGTCGGCGGGTACGTATCAGTATGTCTACAAGGCATTTGGCGTGCGCAACTTCAACGGCAATGAGTCTTACAGGCAGCTGATCTCACCCGCGATCACGATCACGGTGGCGGCACCGCCAACCCCATTTGACGGCGCGGAGTACGTTTCCGCAAGCTGGCCTAATTCGGCCGATAGAGGAACCCCGTTCAGCGGTACTGTCACCTTCCGGAACACGGGCAACACAACGTGGCGAGCAGGGGAAGGCTATCGACTGGGTCAGGCCGAGCGCTACGTTTCCGGCGCCACGAAACTCGGAATTGCCGAGGTTGCCGTACCCCACGACGTGGCTCCTGGTGGCACAGCAACGTTTGCGTTCAGCGGAGTAGCGGCCAGTGAAAACGGACCGACAACGCTCCAATGGCAAATGAACCGGAATGGTGCTCGCTTCGGTAGCACCAGCAGCGAGCAGATCTTTGAGACGACCGGAAGGCTCAATCGCGGCGTCATGTATGAGCAAGAGGTCCCGACCAGCATGGAGACCGGGCGGACCTATCGAGTCAAGCTGAAGTTCACCAACACGGGTAACACGACGTGGTCGGCGTCGGCGGGCTATGCATTGGGGTCCTGGAATCCCAATGACAATGTCCGCTGGGGCAGGGCGCGGGTTCCAATGCCGAATGACGTCAGTCCACAGCTGCCTGCGTTCTTTGAATTCGACGTGGTAGCTCCTTCATTGCCAGGTGTCTACAGCTTCCAATGGCGGTTGCTGGAAGAGGGCAAAGAATGGTTTGGTCGGGAAAGCGACAATGTTCAGGTCACGGTCAACGGGCCGCCGTCCAAGGTAATCGGCAACATCGATGGTGTCACCAGCGACGGTCAGATTCGAGGCTGGGCGTGCTCGACGGGCATTGATTCGTCGATTGACATTCATGCCTACACCGGTGGAGCCGCCGGCAGTGGTGGGACGATCTTCCTGACCGGCAAGGCCGACTTGGCGAGTGAGCCGGCCGTGGCTACGTCCTGCAAGGCTGGAGGCAATCATCGCTTCTCGCTTCAGATGAGCAACGAGCAGCGCCGCCTGCAGGCTGGGCAACCGATCTATGTCCATGGAATTTCCCCCGTTGGACAACCCAACAACACCCTTGACGGCTCCGGATCAGTTGTAGTGCCTGAGGCGCCCAGTGGCACGCTTTCCGCAACTCCGGCCACGTGCCAGATTGCATCGGATGCCCAGACCTGCAACATCACCTTGGTCTGGTCGGCCACGGATTCGCGCGCGGAGCTAAAGCGTGATGGCGGCTCGGTGGTAGGCAGTGGAGCCAGCGGCTCCGTTGTTGTGCCAATCGGTGCCGGAACGAGCCGCTTTACGCTCTCGGTCACCGGCGACGCGGTTGCCACGGCAGTTGCCACCGCCAAGGCCGCTCCTGTCGTGCCCGTCAATCCAGACAATCCGGCCCCGACGGTTGCCCGGAGATACGTCTACGACGACAACCTCCGGCTGTGCAAGGTCATCGAACCTGAGACTGGGTCGAGCGTATTTGGCTACGACGCGGCGGGGAATCTCTCCTGGAGCGCAACCGGGCTGGATTTGCCCAGCGTGACGGAATGCAATCGCGACGCGCCCCAGATTGCTTCTCGCCGTGTTTCGCGTGACTACGACGCCAGCAATCGTCTGCAGGCTGTTGTATATCCCGATGGTCTTGGGGATCAACAGCTTGAGTACACCCCGACTGGCCAATTGAAGATCGAAAAGGTCTTTAATCAGGATCGGATTGCGGTTGTCACCACTCGTACCTACAACTCACTCGGGGCGGTGACAAGTCAGAGCCGTGTGGTGGGTAGCGCTAGCGCCCGGTCCCTGGCATTTGGCTACGACCCTATGGGGCAACACATCCGTACGGACTATCCCGATGGCTACTCCGTCCGGCAGTCCTTGAACGCCTTGGGCCAGCCCGTACAGCTGCAAGATGGCACCGGCGCCGTGCTCGCCAGCAACGTCGCCTACGCCCCCAGTGGCGAAACCACCGCGCTGACCTACGGCAACGGCATCGTACGTGGCGTAATCGAGAACGCGCGACGGTTGACCGACCGTATCGTCGACGGTGGTGTGATCGATCTGAAGTATAGCTATGACGCAGCAGGAAACATCACCCAGATCCGCGATGGCGTGCGCGGCGACTCCGGGACGATCAGCCTGGGCTACGACCGCCTCGACCGGCTGATTCAAGCCAGTGCTCCAGCCTATGGTGGCAGTGGGCAATACACGTTCGGCTATGACACGCTGGACAACATCGTCTCGATGCGGTTGCCGGGAAAGCGGGAGCGTACGTTCCACTACGACGCCCGCAATCGCCTGGAGTTGCTGCGGGACCCCGGTGGCAATGGCGTCTCTGGCTTCTCTTACGATTCTGCGGGCAATCTGGTGACGCGTAACGGTCAGGCGCTCACCTACGATATAGGCGGCCAGCTCCGTTCAGTGGGAGATGTGCAGAAGTACTTCTACGATGGAGCAGGACGGCGTGCACATTCTTCAGTACCCACTGCCCCGCCCATCTCAGGCAAGGAGTTGATAAATGTTGCCCACGACTGGGAGGTGTCCATCCCTGGAGGCGATGTAGGTCTGCCGGATCTTTCGGTCGGAAATCTAGACCACACTTGGCAGTACTTGGTGGGCGGGGAGCTGATCGAATCCACCGAGGGCGAGGAAACCTCCGACTACATCTACCTCGGCAAGCGGTTGCTGGCCATTCGCACCAGCTCCGCCACGGGCAACACGCTCACCTATCTTCATCACGATGCACTCAATACCCTAACGGCGACCAGCGGCGCCAACGGTATTGTGCTGACGCGCCACTTCTGGTCGCCGTATGGTGAAGTAGATGCTGCACCTAGCGCAAAGATCCCGGGCTATTCAGGGCATCTTGCGGATTCAGATACAGGCCTAATCTACATGGGGCGGCGCTATTACGAACCCGTCATTGGTAGATTTCTGTCGGTTGATCCTGTTACAGCACTGGATCACGGAGACATGCGGCATTTCAACCGCTATGTCTATGCCTACAACAATCCGTACAGATTCAGGGACCCAGATGGCCGGTGCCCATCGTGTGATAGATTTAGCGATACATTTGCTAAGGATTCTAAGGCTTTCGATCACCCTGGCTTTATCATACCCGCATTCGTCGTAACAGCTGCAATGGCAGCTCCCGTCGTGTGGGAGCTTGGCATGATAGCCCTCGCTAACCCAGGAACAGTCGCCACTGCAGCGAACGTTGCGGCTGACGCAGCTGGTGTGACGGGCACTGCCACTGGGGGTACACTTGCTGTTCGGGCTACGCGCGGCGGAGAGAATGCTGCCGCTGCAACTGGACGCGCAGCTCACGCCGCTCTAGCCCAAAGGATTGCAGCGAAACCTGGCTGGCAGTCTGAGCCGCGAATGATTGGAGCTGACGGTAAGGTCTACAAACCTGATGCAGTCACACCGAATGGTCGAATCCTCGAGTTGAAGCCGAATACACCTTCTGGTATGGCAGCGGGCGCTCGGCAAACTGCAAATTACGAAAAGCAGCTCGGCATGCGTGCACGAGTCATCTATTACGACCCGGATAAATTTAAAAAGCCATGACAATAAAGAAACTCATTGCGCGCACAGATGAGGTCCTTGCACCCCTTGGATTCAACCGAAAGGGCGCACTTTGGAATCGCACGATTGATTCAATTGTTGAGGTTATTGATATTCAGGTAGGTAAGTCTGGCGATACTGCGACGATTAATGCCGGTGTGTTGCAAGTCGACGCCTTCGAGAAAGCATGGGGCTACAAGCCTCAAGGATTTGTGGAAGAGCCCTTTTGCATCGTGCGTGCTCGCGTTGGAGAGATCGTCAACAATCACGATCTCTGGTGGCCTCTGAATGATGACCAAACTCCAAAGAACGTCGCCATGACACTGGGAACACATGTTCTCCCTTTCTTGGAAAGGTCGCGAACTCAAGAGGCAATGGAGGCATTCTTGGAAGCCGTACATGGAAATTACCCCCTGCCGAAGATCTATCTGGCGATCCTCAAATGCCAAGGCGGGGACATTCAAAGTGCATGCGCTATTCTTCGTAAGGTGCATGAGAAAGCGCGTGGGGACTGGAGTGATAGATCCATGGAAGTTGCACGAAGGATTGGGTGTGATATCGGTTGAAGGTTCTGTAAAGTCGAGCAGGAAATACATAAGAGCCGCCTGGACAATCCCGACATTCCATACGTGCTGCTCAGCACGCCTGTCTGCGGCGGTATAGCCACTGTCGCCGAACACCCAGTCTTATTTGCCATGCAGCAGCTCATGGGTGACCGTCATGTCACCGACATCGGCCGCAGTACACTTCACGTGATGCACCAGGCCTGAAAACTCATCTACACCGATATGGACCTTCATGTCGAAGTACCACGGGTTGCCCTTGCGGGTCTCGTGCATCTCAGAATCTCCCGCCCTTGCGGCGTTCTTGGTTGAGCTGCCCCGTGGATGATGGAGGCGATCCACGATCGTGCCTGCGCGCAGGCTCTGGCCCTTTCGGGCAGGTGCGCGTTCACCGCTTCAAGCATCTTCGCCGCCAGGCCGTGTAGCTCCAGCAGACGACGGACATTGAGGATCTTGGTTTCATCCGGAATCGCATCAGGACCGCCGGGCCGGGCGAACAACCGCATCGAGGCGATCTCATGCAATGCCATGGATGGCTCCTCAACATGAGCCGCATTGTCTCTCGGGTTGCCGGCCAGCGGCCGGCACTACCCGGGTAGTTGTTCAGAGCATCCTCTTTCGCGCCATCCATGGCGCCGGTACCCCCGCGAACCCGCCCCACCCGGCCTCTGAAGGATTCCGGGCGCGTCCTACCGCGGCAACGCAGAGAAAATCAAAAGCAACAGCCGGGGGCTGGGGCACAATCGGGCTTTCTGTTGGAGGGTCTGGGCGTGCATCCGATTGAAAGCGAACGTCTGCGGCTGCGCCGGATCGATCCGGAGCGTGATGCCGTGCAGATGCTGGCGTTGTTGAACGATCCGGGCTTCGTGCGCTTCATCGGCGATCGTGGCGTGCGTACGCAGCAGGAGGCGCGTGATTACGCGGCGGCAAGGGTGCTGCCGGCCTATGCGCTGCATGGCTATGGCATGTATGCCATCGAGCGGCTGTCCGATGGTGCCTGGCTGGGCAATGCCGGGCTGGTGCGGCGGGATGGCCTGCCGGGGCCGGATATCGGCTATGCGGTGCTTTCGGAATTTGCCGGGCAGGGCTATGCCGGCGAGGCGGCGCGGGCAGTGTTCGCGCATGCACGCGGAGCGCTGGGCCTGCACGATCTGTATGGCATCACCGACCTGGACAACGTGGTGTCCGGAAAGATCCTGCTGGGCCTGGGCATGCAGGAACGTGGGGTGATCCAGCTACCGGGCGTGGACAGCCCGAGCCGGCTGTATGCCACGCCGGGCGCGGCCGAGGTTTGATCATGGTGGGTGCCGACAGTTGGTCTGCACTGCATCGGCAGGACATCCGGTAGTGCCGGCCGCTGGCCGGCAACCCGGGATAGCACTGGGGTCAGAGCCCGCCTTGCGGGATCCGACCCCAGTAGATTGCCTCAACCGCGCAGTTCGGCCAGCTGTGCCTGCAGCTCGGCCACGGCCGCTTCCAGCTGGGCCACGCGCTCGGCCAGGCCCGGGTCGGCCGCATCGCTGCTGCCGCTGCTGCTGGCGTACTTCGCCGCCAGCGCCGCGCCATCCACTTCACCGCACAGCAGGTGCATGTAGCGGTCTTCGCGCTGGCCACTGGCACGCGGCAGCACCACCAGCAGCGCACGCTGCTGCAGGCGCTCGATGGCATGGCGGGCTTCGTCGGTGTCGGCGAAGCGGTGCAGGCGCTCGCTGCGCGTGACCAGCTCGCCCAGCGTCTGTGGACCGCGCAGCAGCAGCAGCGCCAGCAGCACGGTCTGCTGCCGGGTCAGGTCCAGCGCGGCCTGCAGGCGGTGTTCGTAGCGATCGGCGCGCGAGGAGAAGTGCTGGCGGGCCAGGCCCAACGCCTCCAGCTGGCGCAGCGCGTGCTGCACGCTGCCAGCGTCCACGTTCATCACCGGCTCGCGCGCGGTCTTCTGGTTGGCCGCCGATTGGGCCGCGTTGACCGTCAGCGGGTAGGTGTCCGGGGTGGTCGCCTCCTTCTCCACCAGGCAGCCCAGCAGGCGGGCCTGCACGGCGTCGAGCAGGGGGACGTCAGGGGTCTGGGCGGAATCGGTCATGGCGGCCTCCGGAAGGGCAACGGGTCAACCGCCAAGCATAGCCGTCCCGGGGCCGGCTTTGCCGGTAAAATGCGCCGGTATATCTGATTGCCGGTGAATCCATGCGTCGTCCCGTTTCCCTGTCCCTGACCCTGCTCGCCACTGCGGCGCTGGGCCTGTCCGCCTGCAAGCGCGTGGAGGCGCCCGCCGCCGAAGCCACGGCCCCGCAGGCGCCCGCTGCCGCCGCCAAGGCCGACGGCGCGCTCGATGCCACCGCCAACGACAACCTCAACGCAGTGCTGTGGATGCAGCGCGCGCAGGAGTACAGGGCGATCACCGAGCAGACCTACCGCGCCGCCGCCGACCACCTGGATGCGGCGTTGAAGGAAGCCCACTGGGATGCGCTGGTGCCGGAAGAGCGCGGCAACGACGCCAAGGGCCTGAAGCCGGCCGTGGTGCTGGACGTGGACGAGACCGTGCTGGACAACTCGCCCTACCAGGCGCGCCTGGTGCGCGATGGCAAGGAATACGACGAACTGACCTGGGACCAGTGGGTAGCCGAAAAGAAGGCCAAGGCGATCCCGGGCGTGGTCGACTTCGCCAAGGCCGCCAATGCCAAGGGCGTGACCCTGCTCTACATCTCCAACCGCGCCGTGCACCTGAAGGACGCGACCCTGGCCAACCTGCGCGAGCAGGGCCTGCCGGTGGCCGACGACAGCGTGTTCCTTGGCCTGGGCACGGTGGTGCCGGGCTGCGAGCAGGCCGGCAGCGAGAAGAACTGCCGCCGCCGCCTGGCAGGGCAGAAGTACCGCGTGCTGATGCAGTTCGGCGACCAGCTGGGTGACTTCGTCGAAGTGACCGCCAACACCAACGACGGCCGTGACGCGCTGCTGCAGCAGTACCACGACTGGTTCGGCGAGCGCTGGTGGATGCTGCCGAACCCGACCTACGGCGGCTTCGAGCCGGCGCAGTTCAACAACGACTACAGCCAGTCGCGCCAGGCCCGCCACGACGCCAAGCGCGCCGCCCTGGACTACGCCCCGTGAGCCGCGCACCGCTGCCGTTGCGCGCCGATGAGCGCCTGATCTTCGCGCTGGACGTGCCTGATCGCGTGCAGGCACTGGACTGGGTCGATCGCCTTGGTGACAGCGTGGCGTTCTACAAGATCGGCATGGAACTGCTCGCCTCCGGCGAGTACTTCCAGGTGCTGGATGAGCTGGCCCGCCGCGACAAGCGCGTGTTCGTCGACCTGAAGTTCTTCGACATCCCGGCGACCGCTGCGGCGGTGATCAAGCGCCTGTCGCAGTGGCCGGTCAGCTACGCCACCATCCATGGCTGGCACCCGGCGATGATGGAGGCCTGCGCGGCCGCCAACAGCAGCGACATGCGGCTGCTGGCGGTGACCGTGCTGACCTCGATGGGGCGCGCCGATCTGGCGCAGATGGGCGTCGACCGCGAGCCGGTGGACGTGGTGGTCGAACGCGCGTTGGCCGCCCAGGCAGCGGGCGTCGATGGCGTGATCGCCTCGGGCCAGGAGGCTGCACCGATCCGTGCCGCGACCGGTAGCGGGTTCTCGATCGTCTGTCCGGGCATCCGTCCCGGTGGTCCGGTCGGCGATGACCAGAAGCGCACCGTTGGCGTGGCCCAGGCCTTCGCCGATGGCGCCGACGCCATCGTGGTCGGACGCCCGATCCGCCTGGCGGCTGATCCGCAGGCCGCTGCGCAGGCAATCCAGCAGGAAATCGCGTCGGCTCTGGCTGCACGCTGAGCCCACCGCTGACGCCGGTCACGCCGGCACCACGAACGCCATTCCGATCCATGCGGGATGGCGTTCGCAATTGTTGGCCTGCGACTGTCGCAGGCAGCGCATTGCACCGAAACTGTGCGCGCGTTCGCGCTGCAGGCTTCATCCCTGCTTCCAAATCGATGCACCGGCACGGACCGCGGCCGCGCCGGTTCCAACCATTGATAGAGGAGTACAGGGATATGTATCGCAGCACCTCTTTGTTCATCGGCCTGTTGTTGGCCGCGTCCGCCGTACCCGCCTTCGCTGCGCCACAGGTGCGCGAAGCACCGCGCATCATCGGCGGTGAAGCAGCGCCGGCTGGCGAGTACCCGTTCATGGTCAGCATCCAGGGCATCTTCGACGGCGATTCGGATCATGACCGCCACTTCTGCGGGGGCACCCTCATCTCGCCTTCGTGGGTGCTGACCGCCGCGCACTGCATGCAGGGGGAAGCGCCGGGCGGCATCGCCGTCGTCGGCAACGCCGCGGCCCTGTCCACCGAAGCCTCGCCCCGCGCCTCCAACGTCAAGGCGATCCACGTCCATCCGGCATTCAACAGCGGCAACTCGCTGGAGCACGACGTGGCCCTGATCCAGCTCAACGCCCCCCTGGACGGTGCACAGCCGGTGGCGCTGCGGCTGCGGCCCGACGCCAGTTATCTCAAGCCGGGCCGCGAATTCACCGTGATCGGCTGGGGCGACACCGACATCGGCGATGGCCGGGTCTACCCGATCCAGCTGCAGACCGTGCAGGTGCCGTTCGTGGCATTCGATGAATGCCAGCAGGCCTACGGTGGGGAACTGTCGCGCGGCAAGGTGATCTGCGCCGGCCGCGAGGGCATCGACAGCTGCCAGGGGGACTCCGGCGGGCCGCTGCTGCTGCGCCTGCGTGAAGGCTGGACCCAGTTCGGCATCGTCAGCTGGGGCGAGGGCTGCGCGCTGGCCGGCTATCCGGGGATTTATGCCCGAATCGCCGAAAAACACGCCGTAGATTTCATTGAATCCGTCTGGCAGCACGATTGATTCAATAAAATCAAATACATGCATGGCATTACGTGAAGTGTTGCCTTAACTTGAAGGGCAGCGTAGGATCGCCGCCATCCGGTCCTCGGACCGGACATGTGCCACAACACTGTCCTCCGGCCCCGTGCCGGTTTGAAGAGCCTGTGATCCCGGTGATCCGGGCTCTTTTTTTATCCCGCTGGTGGTTCTGGGGTCAGATCCCTTGGTTGGAAACGTGACCGCACGGCTTGCCGCTGTCACGTCGCAGGCCGCAAGATGCGGGCCGGTCCGGGGAGTCCGAGTGCATGAGCGTGGCGGTGCGAGGAAGGTCTGCGCGTGGATGGGGGCTGGCGGCCATGCTGCTGCTGGCCGTTGCGGCATGCCGCGAGTCTGTGAACGATCCGGCCAGGCCGGCGGCCGAACCGGTGGCTGCGGTGCAGGCGATGGCGTTGCGCCTGGCCGAAGATGATCTGGTCGGCTACGCAAAGCTGTCGGTACCGCCAGGCCAGTATCAGCGGCTGCAGCAGGCCTGGGCGGAGGGACACAGCCAGTGGCCGCTGACCGAGCTGCCGCTGGGGGACCAGCTGCTGCCGATGCTGGCCGCGCTGCGCAAGCCCGATGCCAGCACCGAACTGCAGCGCAGCTTCGACCGCCAGCTGGCCGGCCAGGCCAGCGCCGTGCGCCAGGCCGCGCAGTCGATGGGCAATTTCGGGGTGCAGTACCTGCGCCATCAGAAGGGCTACACGCCCGGCCAGCAGGCCCATTACATCGCCCTGGTCGAAACCCTTGCCGTTTGGGCGCAGGGCGCGCCGATCAGTGACCGCGCCCGTGCACGCAGCACCATCGCCGCGCTGGTAGGCGCGGCCGGCAAGGTCGGCTTCGATGACGAGGCTGGCCTGCAGGCGGCTGGCATGGAGGGCAGCCTGCAGCAGCTGGCGCCGTTCATCCACACCCTCAAGGCGGTGCTTGGCAGCTACGGGCTGGGCGTGGATGACGCGCTTCGCAGCGTGCGGGGCGAGCTGCTCTCGGTGGAAGGCGACAATGCGCTGGTACGCCTGCACTACGACCTGGCCGGCCGCGAGATGAGCCTGCAGCTGCCACTGAGCCGGCGCGAGGGCCACTGGTACCTGACCCGCACCCTGGCCGACACCGACGCGCTGCTGCGCAAGGCCGACGCGGCCCGCGCGGCTGCGTCGCCGGCAGCCGCTGAGGCCCCCGCCGAAGGTGGGGAAGCGGCAACGCCGCCGCCTAAGCCATAATGGCGCCGATGTCGAAACAGAACCCGCTGCCGTTCCCCGGCGAAGAATCCCAGTCGACGCCCGCCGATACGGTGCCGGCGTCCCCCTCGACCGGTACCGGCCCGAACCCGGTACCGCCGCCCGCGCACGCGCGTCCGGCCGGCCGCCGCCCGCTGTGGGCTCGCCTGCTCGGCCGCCTGGTCGAGCCGTGGCTGTCGCTGAAGATCGAACCGGAAGACCCGGGCCAGTACAACGATGGCCGCCCGGTCATGTACGTGCTGGAAGACTACGGCCTGTCCAACGCGCTGATCCTGGACAAGGCCTGCCGCCAGGCCGGCCTGCCGTCGCCGCTGGTGCCGCTGGCCGGTGACCCGACCGGCCGCAAGCGCGCCTACCTGGCGCTGTCGCGGCGCAGCTCCAGCAACTCGCTGATTCCCGAGCAGCGCGGCGCCAAGACCCACTCCGACTCGCTGGCCAAGGTCCTGCAGGCGCACCGCGTGCGCGATGACCTGGACGTGCACCTGGTGCCGGTGTCGATCTTCGTCGGCCGCGCCCCGGACAAGCAGAGCGGTTGGTTCGCGGTGCTGTTCTCGGAAAACTGGGCACTGGTCGGCCGCTTCCGTCGCCTGCTGGCGGTGCTGCTCAACGGCCGCAGCACCATCGTCCGCTTCGCCCCGCCGATCTCCCTGCGCAACACCGTGGATGAAGGCCTGGAGCCGGAGCGCACGGTGCGCAAGCTGCAGCGCGTGCTGCGTACGCACTTCCGACGCATCCGTGAATCGGTGATCGGCCCCGACCTGTCGACCCGGCGCCTGCTGGTGGACCAGGTGCTGGCCGCCGAGCCGGTACGCGAAGCGATCGCCGCACAGGCCAAGCGCGACAACTCAAAGCCGGCCGATGCCTGGAAGAAGGCACACGCCTACGCCTGGGAAATCGCTGCGGACTATTCCAGCCCGGTAGTGCGCTCGGCCAGCTTCATGCTCAGCCACGTGTGGAACCGCATCTATGCGGGCGTGCTGGTGCACCACCTGGACAAGTTCAAGGCCGCCGCGCCGGGGCACGAAGTGGTCTACGTGCCCAGCCACCGCAGCCACATGGACTACCTGCTGCTGTCCTACCTGCTGTACGACCGTGGCATCGTGCCGCCGCACATCGTGGCCGGCATCAACCTGAACCTGCCGGTGGTCGGCACCCTGCTGCGCAAGGGCGGTGCATTCTTCATCCGCCGCTCGATCCGTGGCAACGCGCTGTACTCGGCGGTGCTCAGCGAATACGTCGCGCAACTGGTGGCCGGTGGCTACTCGCTGGAGTACTTCGTCGAAGGCGGCCGCTCGCGTACCGGGCGCCTGCTGCAGCCCAAGGGCGGCATGATCTCGATGACGCTGCGCGCGTTCCTGCGCCAGCCGCGCAAGCCGGTGCTGTTCCAGCCCATCTACATCGGCTACGAGAAGCTGATGGAAGGCGGCAGCTACCTGGACGAACTGTCCGGCCGGCCGAAGGAAAAGGAATCGATCTGGTCGCTGCTGTGGGGCATCCCCAAGGTGCTCAAGCAGAACTATGGCCAGGTGGTGGTGAACTTCGGCGAGCCGATCGCGCTGAACGACGTGCTGGCCGAGAAGGCGCCGGAGTGGAAGGGCGAGGCGGTGTCCGAGGACGAAAAGCCGGCCTGGCTGTCGACCACGGTGGACACGCTGGCCGAACGCATCCAGGTGCGCATCAATGGCGCCGCCGACGTCAACCCGATCAACCTGCTGGCGCTGGCCCTGCTGTCCACGCCGAAGCACGCGATGGGCGAGGCCGACCTGATCGCGCAGATCGAACTGTGCAAGACCCTGCTGGTCGAGATGCCGTACTCGGACCGGGTGACGGTGACGCCGCACTCGCCGGAGCGGATCATCGCCCACGCCGAGGAGATCAACGTCCTCACCCGCATCAAGCACCCGCTGGGCGATGTGCTCAGCGTCAGCGGCGACACCGCAGTGCTGCTGAGCTACTTCCGCAACAACGTGGTGCACCTGTTCACCGCCTCGTCGTGGGTGGCCTGCTGCTTCCAGAACAACCGCCGCATGAGCCGCACCGGCCTGGTCCAGCTGGGCCGTACGGTGTACCCGTTCCTCCAGGCCGAGCTGTTCCTGCCGTGGAGCGAGGACGAGTTCGCCCAGCGCATCGACCGGACCATCGATGTGTTCGTGCGCGAGGGCCTGCTGCAGAACGTCAACGATGACGACGGCGGCATCCTGGCGCGCAACACCGGGCAGACCGACGAGGTGTTCCGCCTGCGCGCGATCGGCCATTCGCTGCAGCAGGCGTTCGAGCGCTATTACATTGCCATCTCGGTGCTGGTGAAGAACGGCCCCGGCGTGCTCGGCGCTGCCGAGCTGGAAAGCCTGTGCCAGCAGGCCGCGCAGCGGCTGAGCCTGCTCTATGCGCCGGCCGCGCCGGAGTTCTTCGACAAGTCCCTGTTCCGTGGCTTCATCCAGAAGCTGCGCGAACTGCGCCTGGTGTGGCCGGACGAGAACAGCAAGCTGCTGTTCGACGAGCGCCTGGATGCCTGGGCCAAGGATGCCAAGTTCATCCTGGGCCGTGAGCTGCGCCACACCATCGAACGGGTCAGCCCGGAAGCGGCCCGCCCGGACGAGCCTGCGCCGCAGGATTGAAGGCAGCGCCGGGTCCTGCCCGGCGAACGACATGCCAACCAAGGTTGGCATCTACAGGCGCGAAGCAGTAGGTCCACGCCATGCGTGGATGGGCCACCGCTCAGGCCGGCTCGTCGGGAATCTGCAGGCTTTCCAGCCTGGCGATGCAGTCCTTCAGCTGCAGCTTGCGCCGCTTCAGGCGCTTGGACTCCAGCTCGTCCTCGCCGTTGGCGGCCATGCGGGTGATCTGTTCATCCAGCAGGCGGTGCTCGGCGCGCAGGGCGACGAGGCGCTCGACGATCTCGGCGGGGCTGTAGGTGTCCACAGCCTCCGAGCATACACAGCGATGATGACCGCCGGGAGAGGGGAATCCCGATCCCCGGCCGGGGCGGCTCCGAGCCGTTAGAATGGAACCCATGAGTGCCGTGATTTCCCTTCCCGATCCCCCACCGCGCGCCGCCCGCGATCCGCGCGTGGCCGAGCGCGAGCAGCACAAGCTGGCCAAGCGCCTGCGCCGCCAGGTCGGCGAGGCGATTGCCGACTTCGGCATGATCGAGGCCGGCGACAAGATCATGGTGTGCCTGTCCGGTGGCAAGGACAGCTACACCCTGCTGGACGTGCTGCTGCAGCTGCAGAAGAAGGCGCCGGTGCCGTTCGAGCTGGTGGCGGTGAACCTGGACCAGAAGCAGCCGGACTTCCCCGAGCAGGTGCTGCCGGAATACCTGGCAGGCCTGGGCGTGCCGTACCACATCATCGAGCAGGACACCTATTCGGTGGTCAGCCGGGTCATCCCGGAAGGCAAGACCATGTGTTCGCTGTGCTCGCGCCTGCGTCGTGGCGCGCTGTACAACTACGCCGAGACCCACGGCTTCACCAAGATCGCGCTGGGCCACCACCGCGACGACATGGTGGCCACGTTCTTCATGAACCTGTTCCACCACGCCAAGCTGTCGGGCATGCCGCCGAAGCTGCGCAGCGACGACGGCAGGCACGTGGTGATCCGGCCGCTGGCCTACGTGCGCGAGAGTGACATCGTCGAGTACGCGCAGGCACGCCGGTTCCCGATCATTCCCTGCAACCTGTGCGGCAGCCAGGAGAACCTGCAGCGCCGCCAGGTCGGCCTGATGCTGAAGCAATGGGAAAAGGACCACCCGGGCCGCATCGAGCAGATCGCGCGCGCCATGGGTGAAGTCCGGCCCTCGCAGCTGGCCGACACCACCCTGTTCGACTTCATGGCGCTGGGCCGTCGCGACGACGCGCCGCTGCCCGACGCCCATGCCTGGCTGGCCGGCTCCCCGGCCGACGCCGACGCAGATCCCGAGACGCCCACCGTTTAAGGTCGGGCGCCCTTCCTCTTCGCCATCCGGAATTCCATGTTCTTTCGCAACCTGACGTTCTTCCGTTTCCCGACCACCACCGATTTTTCCGAAGTCGACACCCTGCTGCCGCACGCCCTGCTGAAGCCGGTCGGCGCGCTGGAAATGAATTCGCGCGGCTTCATCTCGCCGTTCGGCCGCGAGGAGAAGGAACTGCTCTCCCACCGCATCGCCGAACACCTGTGGCTGACCGTGGGCGGCGAGGACAAGATCCTGCCGGCGGCGGTGGTCAACGACCTGCTCGAGCGCAAGCTGGAGGAGATCGAGGAGAAGGAAGGCCGCCGCCCGGGTGGCCGCGAGCGCAAGCGGATGAAGGACGACCTGCTGCATGAACTGCTGCCGCGCGCCTTCGTGAAGTCCTCGCGCAATGATGCCTTCATCGACCTGCAGCACGGCTACGTGGCGGTGGATACCTCCAGCCGCAAGACCGGCGAGTACTTCATGTCCGACATCCGCGGCCTGCTCGGCAGCTTCCCGGCGATGCCGCTGAACGCCGAAGTCGCACCGCGTTCGATCCTGACCGGCTGGATCGCCGGCGAGCCGCTGCCGACCGGGCTGAGCCTGGGCGAAGAGTGCGAGATGAAGGATCCGGTGGAAGGCGGCGCCGTGGTCAAGTGCCAGCACCAGGAACTGCGCTGCGACGAGATCGACAAGCACCTGGACGCCGGCAAGCAGGTGACCAAGCTGGCGCTGATCTTCGAGGACAACCTGTCCTTCGTGATCGGCGACGACCTGATCGTGCGCAAGCTGAAGTTCCTCGACGGCGCACTGGACCAGCTGGAGCATGCCGACGAAGACGGCCGCCGCGCCGAGTTCGACGCCCGCTTCGCCCTGCAGAGCGCCGAGATCCGCCGCCTGTTCCTGTTGCTGGAAGAAGCGTTCAAGCTCAGCAAGGCTGACTGAACAGGCACCCTGTGGGCCGCCGGTCATCCGGCGGCCCGAAGCAGCGCTATGCTGGGCGCATGAGCCGTCTGCTGCGCCGCCTGATCAGCCCGACCCCGCCCGCTACCGTGCAGCGCGACACCGTTCGCCTGCGCCTGGAGGATGCCGAGATCGAGGTGCTGCGCGTGCGCGATCCGCGCGCGCGCCGGATCAAGCTGAGCGTGGACGAGCGCGGCGCACGGTTGACGCTGCCGCCGCGGGCCAGCCTGGTGATGGGCGAGCGATTCCTGGAACAGCACCGCGACTGGTTGGCGCTGCAGCTGCGCCAGTACCAGAGCCAGGGCCTGCCCGCCCCGTTGCAGCCGGGCGAGGACGGCGTGCTGCCACTGCGCGGCGACCTGTTGCCGCTGCGCTGGCAGGAAGGCCGCTATGCGCGGCTGGAGATCGACGAACACGGCGCCTGCGTGCAGTGGCCGACCCGTGCCGGCGATGCCACCCTGCGCCGCCTGCTGCGCGAGTTCTACGAAGCACAGACCCGCGCCGATGTCGGCCGCTGGCTGCCGAAGTACCTGCCCACCCTGCCACGTGCACCCAGCCGCCTGCGGCTGAAGGTGATGTCTTCGCAGTGGGGCTCGCTGGCGCCGGATGGCAGCATGGCACTGGACCTGGCACTGGTGCTGGGGCGCCCTGAAGCATTCGAGTATGTGCTGGTGCACGAACTCTGCCACCTGATCCAGCCGAATCATTCGCCCGCGTTCTGGCACGAAGTGGAACAACGTTTCCCCGCGTGGCGCGAGCAGCGCGACTACTTCCAGCTGGAAGGGCGCAGGCTGAAGGCGATGCTTCGCCAGCTGCTGTAGAGCCGATGCTCGGCTGACGCGCGTGGCGCGGATATCCAGCCCTCGCGATCGACAGCAGCCGAGCATGGCTCGGCTCTACAAAAGCGCGCGCAGCGCGCGACCCGCTCCTGCTCTTCCTTCTTCCTTCCGTGATGGGCACACAGGAAACTGTCCGTGGCCGGGCGGGGTGGGTTGCGCAGGGGCGTGAGCCGCATGGATGCGGCGACCGAGCTTGCAAGGACGTACTTGCAGCGACCCCTGCGCAATCCACCCCGCCCGGCCGAGCACGGCTTCTGATTTGAACGACCCACCACGAGGGGCTCAGCCGTTGGCCGAAACCCTCACCCCGCCCGCAACGCCGCCGCTGCCGCCCAGCGTGCCGCCACCCGCGGCGCCGTGATGCACACCGCCTGGTCGGTCACCGTCGTCACCGCGCGCTCCAGCAGCTGGATATCGGCCTCGTGCTGGCGTGCCACATGCGGGTCCTCGAAGAAGATCGCGCGCTGGCAGCGCCCCTCCAGCACCCGGTCGGCAATCTGTGCATCGCCGCCCATCGGGCCACTCTGGTAACGCGTCACCCACGGCGTATCGCTGGGCCAACCCCGGCTCCAGGCCAGCTCGTTCAAGCGCTGCCCGGTGGTGCCCGTCGCAACGCGTTGGCCAAACCGGGCCAGCACATCGAAGTGTTCATCGGCGAAGGCCAGCATCGCCGGCTTCATCGCATCATGCGCGATCAGCGCCAGCGTCTGCCCCTGGAAAGCATGCAGGTCGTCGGCACCGGTGTCGGCAGCCAGCCCGGCGTGGATGCGCTCCACCTCGATCCAGTCGCGTGCAGTGGCCACGGTCGAAATGAACGGCTTGCCGTGGATCACACACTGCCGCTTGAGCGCGGTTGCTTCCGGAAACACCGAGGACGGATCGACCGGGTCGATCAGGTAGATCGCACCGTCCAGTGTCCGCTCCGGCCCCATGCCGACCACTTCGGCCACCAGCTTCATCAGGCCTCCCTCGCGGCCGTAGGGATACCGGTGCAGGCCGCCGTAGCCGGCCAGGAATCCCTGCCGTTCGATCGCATCGTGGGTGCGCCCGACCGCATGCAGTGACGCCCCCAGTTCGCGCAGGCCTGCCTCGCTGGCACGCAGCCAGCGGAACAGCGCCGCGCGCGCATCGTGGTGATGGAGACGGTTGGCGGCCAGGCCGATACGCATCGAGCGCTCCGTAGGACGGGTAGAAGCGGCAGTGTATGTCGGCATTCGCCGATGCGGATGCTTTTCCAATTTTTCTCATTGTCGCGGAAGCCTGCCTCGCTAGCGTGGCTGGCAGCGGTACCGCTGCGCGGCCGTGGTTCCTGCCCGCGAAATGAGGACGTCTACCGTGAATGTCGCCGGCCGCCGCGCCGTCGCCGCCGTCATGGCATCGCTGTTGCTGCCCGGCATCGCCGCTGCATCCGGTTGTACGGGCCCCCTGCAGGTGGCATGGCGCTCCGACCGGCCGCCCCTGTCATACAGCCAGCAGGGCGAGGTTGCGGGATTGGCCGCGGATTACCTGCCGCTGCTGGGCATGCAGGCGGCGCAGCATGCGAAGCCGTTGCCTGCGACGGTACTTACCGAGGGAGCACTGCCGGCCGGCACCCAGGTGCTGCTGGGCTGGCCGCGCGCACAGCTGCCGACAGGCTGGGTGGCCAGCAGGGCCTACCTGGAGGTGCCGCAGGTGATCGTGCGGCGCGAGGGCGCCGCTGCGGTGCTGGGGCTGGAGGGCCTGCGTGGCCGCAGCGTGGCCAGCCCGGACCGGCTGCCGCTGGAGCCATTGCTGGCCGAGCAGGCACCGGGGGCGCAGCTGCTGGCCCCTGCGCCGCTGGACCACGCGCTGTCACTGCTGCGCGCCGGGCTGGTCGACGCCGTGGTCGCCAATCTCGCTGAACTGGAAGCCGCGCTCCGCGCGGAGCCAGGCGATGCTGTGGTGATCGCGGCACCCGCGGGCTTCGGCGATGCACTGGTACTCGCGGCCGTGCCGGCCTGTGCCGAGGTGGTCGCTGCTTTCGACCAGCGGCTCCTGCAGGAGAGCGATGCACATCGCGCGTCGAGCCGCAGCGCCTGGCTGCCGGACCGGCCACGCGCGCGGCTCACCGGTTCGGCGCTGCGCTGGCTGGTGCCGGCGTCGCTGATCCTGCTCGCGCTCGTGCTGCTGCATGCCTTCGGCTACTGGCGCGTGCATCGCGAGAGCGTGCGTCGCCGCGTGCTGGAGCAGCGGTTGCACGACGTCACCGCGAACCTGCCGGCGGTGGTCTACCAGGCCCGCCGTTCGGCAACCGGCCACTACAGCCTGGCGCAGATCGCCGGTGACGTGCAGGCGTTGTTCGGCGTAAGCGTGGAGACTGCGCGGATCGACCATCTGCAACTGCTGGCCGCGGTGCATGCCGACGACCGCAGCCGGGTGATGGCGTGCATCGAAGCGGCCGCGCTGGTGCGCGGTCCCATCGACGTTACGTTCCGCACCCGGTCGGCGCAGGGCTGGCGCTGGGTCCGATCACAGGGACGACCGCTGCAGTGCGATGACAGCAGCGTGGAGTGGAGCGGCTACTGGTTGGATGTCAGTGAAGCACAGGCGCGTGCCGTAGCGCTGGCCGAGGCGCGCCGCGCGGCCGAGCAGGCGGCGCTGGCCAAGAGCCATTTCCTGGCGACCATGAGCCACCAGATCCGCACGCCGATGAGTACCCTGCTGGGCATGCTGGAGCGATTGGCTGCCAGTGACCTGGATGCGGGCCAGCGGCAGGTGCTGACCACCGTGGGTGATGCCGCGCAGATGCTGCGGCAGATCCTGGACGATGTGCTGCACAGCCAGCGCCTGCAGCCAGCGCCACTGCAGCTGCGGCCGACCGATCTTGCGGCGCTGGTGCGCGCGGTGCAGCAGCTGTTGATGCCCGTCGCGGCCAGCCGCGGCCTGCACCTGCACAGCGAGATCGACCCCATGCTGCAGCAGTGGTCGCTGGCCGATGGGCTGCGCCTGCGCCAGGTCCTGTTCAACCTGGCCGGTAATGCACTCAAGTTCACTCTGCAGGGAAGCGTGGTGCTGCAGGCCCATGTGCTGCAGCAGCGCGATGGCGGGCAGCGGTTGCGCCTGCAGGTGACCGATACGGGCGTGGGCATCAGCATGGAGCGGCAACAGGCGGTATTCGCTGCCTACGAGCAGGCCGAGACCTCGACCACGCGCCGCTTTGGTGGCAGTGGGCTGGGCCTGTCGATCTGCCGCGAGCTGGCGGCATCGATGGGGGGCCAGCTGCACCTGCGCAGCGCGCCGGGCAAGGGAACCACCGTATGGCTGGAACTGGTGCTGGCGGCCTGTGCGGCACCGACGGTGGTACCGGTGCTCACGACGGCCGTGCAACGGCCGCTGCCGCCGGCGCGGGCACTGGTTGTTGAAGACCATCCGACCAACCTGCAGTTGCTGGTGCAGCGCCTGCGCGAGCTGGGGCTGCAGGTACACGCCTGCGACGACGGCCAGCAGGCATGGGAGGCCTGGCAGGCGCAGCCCTTTGATCTGGTCATCACCGACTGCCATATGCCGCACATGGACGGCTTCGCGCTGGCACGGGCGATCCGTGGCGATACCTGTGCCATCCGTGCGCAGGTGCCGATCGTCGCGCTGACTGCCAGTGTGCTGGAACGCACACGCGAGGCCTGCCGTGATGCGGGCATCGACCATTTCCTGGCCAAGCCGGTGGCGCCGTGCGAACTGCGCGCGCTGCTGGAGGAGCTGCTGTTGCCGGACTCAGTGCGCCAGTAGGCGGACGATGCTGGCAGCGGCATCGCGGCCTTCGGCCACGGCGGTCACCACCAGGTCTGCACCGCGTACCGCGTCGCCACCGGCGAACAGGCGTGGATGCGCGGTCTGGAACGGCAGGCGGTCCTTGCCCCCGGCGACGATGCGGCCGTTGGGCTGGCCTTCCACCCCCAGGTCCGCCAGCCACGCCGGCACGCTCGGCGAGAAGCCGAAGGCGATGATCACCACGTCCGCTTCCAGCAGGGATTCACTGCCTTCGATCGGCACGGCGTTCTGGCGGCCATTGGCATCGGGTTCGCCCAGCCGGGTTTCGACCACGGTCACGCCGATCACTTCATCGTCGGCGCCGGCTTCGATCGACAGCGGCTGGCGGTTGAACAGGAAGCGCACGCCCTCTTCGCGCGCATTGGCCACTTCGCGAGCGCTGCCGGGCATGTTGGCTTCGTCGCGCCGGTAGGCGCAGGTGACCTTGGCCGCGCCGAGGCGCACCGCGCTGCGCACGCAGTCCATGCCGGTATCGCCACCACCGAGCACCACCACGCGCTTGCCGTTGAGGTCGGGCAGGGCGATGGTGTCTTCCCAGCCGGCAATCGGCCGGCCCTTCGGGTCATCGCCGCCGACGATGCGGCTGTTCTGCACCAGGAACGGCAGCGCCGGCAGCACGCCCTTCAGGTCCTGGCCGTCGAGGCCACCATCGGTGTAGCGGTAGGCGCCGGTACCGATGAACACCGCATCGTGGGTGTCCAGCAGCTGCTGCACGCTGAGGTCGCGGCCGATCTCCACGCCGAGGCGGAACTGCACGCCCATGCCCTCCAGCACGCCGCGGCGCCGGTGGATCACGTCCTTGTCCAGCTTGAAGCTGGGAATGCCGAACTGCAGCAGGCCGCCGATCTGCTCGTAGCGGTCATAGACCACCGCGGCAATGCCGGCGCGGGCCAGGCGGTCGGCGCAGGCCAGGCCCGCGGGACCGGCCCCGATCACCGCAACGCTGCGGCCGGTCGGCTGCACCGCGCCCAGGTCAGGGCGCCAGCCGCTGGCCAGCGCGGTATCGACGATGTATTTCTCCACCGCACCGATGGTGACCGCACCGAACTCTTCCAGCGTGCAGCTGCCCTCGCACAGGCGATCCTGCGGGCAGACCCGGCCGCACACCTCCGGCAGCGGGTTGGTGCTGTGGCACAGCGTGGCGGCTTCGTGGATGCGGTTCTCCTGCACCAGCTGCAGCCACTGCGGAATGGCGTTGTGCACCGGGCACTTCCAGCTGCAGTACGGGTTGCCGCAGTCCAGGCAGCGGCCCGCCTGGTACTGGGCGTCCTCCTTGCCGAACTTTCCGTACAGCTCGCCCCAGTCGCCGGACGTGCGCAGTTCCACCGGGATGCGCTGCGGCATGGTGCGGGGCAGGTCGAGGAACTGGAAGGCGTGCTTGCGGCTCATGGCGGGCTCTGGAATGCGGGGGGGAACGTTGCCGGCCAGCGGCCGGCACTACCGGAAAACATCACGCGGCGCGTCGCAGGGTTTCGGTCAGCGACTCGATGCTGGCGGCCTTGGGTTTGACCAGCCAGAACTTGCCGATGTAATCGCGGAACTCGTCCAGGATCTGTTGTGCCCAGATGCTGCCGGTCAGCTCGCGATGGCGGCCGATCAGGCGGTGCAGGTGCTGGCGGTAGTTCTCGAAGCCTTCGGCGGACACGCGATGGATGTCGATCAGCTCGTGGTTGTAGCGGTCGACGAAATCACGGTCCACGTCCAGTACGTAGGCCAGGCCGCCGGTGAAGCCGGCGCCGAAGTTCAGCCCGACCTTGCCCAGCACCAGCACCACGCCATCGGTCATGTACTCGCAGCAGTGGTCACCGGCACCTTCGACCACGGCCAGTGCGCCGGAATTGCGCACCGCGAAGCGCTCGCCGGCGCGGCCGGCAGCGAACAGCTCACCGCCGGTGGCACCGTACAGGCAGGTGTTGCCGATGATGGCGGTGCTGCGTGCCTCGAAGCGCGCGCCACGCGGCGGCCGCACCACCAGCCGGCCGCCAGCCATGCCCTTGCCGACGTAATCGTTGGCTTCGCCTTCCACTTCCAGGTGCAGGCCACCGACATTGAAGGCGCCGAAGCTCTGCCCGGCGCTGCCACGGAAGCGCAGTTCCAGTGGTGCCTCGGCCATGCCCTGGTTGCCGTGCGCGCGTGCCACCGCACCCGCCAGGCGGGTACCGATGCTGCGGTCGGTGTTGTGGATCAGGAAGCGATGCTCGCCGCCGCGCTTGTGCTGGATCGACGGCGCCAGCAGGCCATCCATCTGCGTGGCCAGGCTGTCCGGCGATTCGTACAGGCGCTGCGCGGCGCAGTGGCTGCCCTCGTAGCGGCTGTCGGCCAGCAGGCGCGACAGGTCCACGCGCACGCCGTCGCGCGGCGCGGATTCGATCTGGCGCAGCAGGTCGGTACGGCCGACGATCTCTTCCAGCGAACGCGCGCCCAGGTAGGACAGCCAGCCACGCACTTCCTCGGCCAGCAGCCGGAAGAAGTTCTCCACGCGCTCGGGCTGCCCGGTGAAGTGGTTCTCGCGCAGGCGCTCGTCCTGGGTGGCCACGCCGGTGGCACAGTTGTTGAGGTGGCAGATGCGCAGGTACTTGCAGCCCAGCACGATCATCGGCGCGGTGCCGAAGCCGAAGCTGTCGGCGCCCAGCAATGCGGCCTTGACCACGTCCAGCCCGGTCTTCAGGCCGCCATCGGTCTGCAGCAGGGTACGGCCGCGAAGGTCGTTGGCGAGCAGCGCCTGGTGCGCCTCGGCCACGCCCAGCTCCCACGGCACGCCGGCATAGCGGATCGAGCTGACCGGCGAGGCACCGGTGCCGCCATCATGGCCGGAGATGGTGATCAGATCCGCACCGGCCTTGACCACGCCCGCCGCAATCGTTCCGACGCCGGCATGGCTGACCAGCTTCACCGACACCAGCGCGGTCGGGTTGACCTGCTTGAGGTCGTAGATCAGCTGCGCCAGGTCCTCGATCGAATAGATGTCGTGATGCGGCGGCGGCGAAATCAGGCCGATGCCCGGGCGCGCATAGCGCAGCCGCGCGATCAGTTCGTTGACCTTGTGCCCGGGCAGCTGGCCACCCTCGCCGGGCTTGGCACCCTGCGCGACCTTGATCTGCAGCACCTCGGCATTGACCAGGTACTCGGCGGTCACGCCGAAGCGCCCGGAGGCCACCTGCTTGATCTTGCTGCGCCTGGCGGTGCCATAGCGTGCGGGGTCTTCACCGCCTTCGCCGGAATTGCTGCGGCCACCCAGGCGATTCATCGCAATCGCCAGCGCTTCATGCGCTTCCGGTGACAGGGCGCCGAGGCTGATCGCCGCGGTATCGAAGCGCGGGAACAGTTCGCTGGCCGGGGCCACTTCATCGAGCGGTGCGGGCGTGGCGGCAGGGACCAGTTCCAGCAGGTCACGCAGTGCCGAGGGCGGGCGCGCATGCACCGCATCGCAGTACTGCTGCCAGGCACGCGGATCGCCGCTGCGCGCCGCGCGCTGCAGGGTGGTGACCACGTCCGGGTTGTACATGTGGTACTCGCCGCCGTGCACGTACTTCAGCAGGCCGCCGACATCCACGTCCTGCTGCGCGTCCCACGCCTGCGCGCACAGCTCGCGCGCGTCGGCATCCAGGCGCGCGAAACCCGCGCCACCGATGCGCGAAGCGGTATCCGGGAAGCACAGATCGACGACCTCCGGTTCCAGGCCGATGATCTCGAACAGCTGCGCGCCGCGGTAGCTGGCCACGGTACAGATGCCCATCTTCGAGATGATCTTCGACAGCCCCTTGCAGACGCCCTTGCGGTAGCGGCGGCCGATCTGCGACTGCTCACCGCCCTTGCTGAGCTTGAGGATGCCGCGGCGGCCCAGGTCGAACAGGGTCTGGTAGGCCAGGTACGGATACACCGCCGTGGCGCCGAAGCCGAGCAGGCAGGCCATGTGGTGCGGGTCGCGCGCGGTGCCGGTCTCGACGATGAGATTCACGTCGCAGCGCAGGCCCAGCCGCGAGAGGTGGTGGTGGATGGCGCTGGTGGCGAGCAGGGCATGCACCATCGGCCGCCCGGCCACCGGGTAGCGGTCGGACAGCAGCAGCATCACCATGCCTTCGCGCGCGGCCTGTTCGGCCTCGGCGCAGATGCGCTCGATGCCGGCACGCAGGCCCTCGTCTTCGCTGTAGGACAGGTCGAGCAGACGGTTGGCCTGCGCGTACTGGTCCATCTTCAGCAGCTGGCGCAGCTTGCGCTGGCTGAGCACCGGCGAATTGAGGATGACGTGGTTCACCGTCTCCGGACCGGCATGGAAGATGTTGGTCTCCTTGCCGAGCTGGGTGGACAGGGACATCGCGCAGTCTTCGCGCAGCGGATCGATCGGCGGGTTGGTGACCTGCGCGAAGGCCTGGCGGAAATAGTCGTACAGCGGGCGGCTGCGCTGGCTCAGCACCGCCATCGGCGTGTCGTCGCCCATCGAGCCGGTGGCTTCCTGCTCGGTCTCGGCCAGCGGCCGCAGCACCTGCTCCACTTCCTCGCTGCTGAGCTGGTACAGCTTGTGGTAGCTGCGCAGGGTGGCTTCGTCGAACGGCTCTTCCACCAGCGACGGGTCGATCAGTTCGGTCTGCAGGTAGGTCACGCCCTGCTGCAGCCACTGCTTGTAGGGCGCGCGGCCGCGGTTGATGCGGTCGACCGCATCGGAGTCGAGCAGGTCGCCGCGCTTGAGGTCGATCGCGATCATTTCGCCGGGGCCGAGCTTGCCCTTGCGCACCACCCGCTCGGTGGGCACTTCCCACACGCCCGCTTCAGAGGCAACCAGGAAGTGGCGGTCGGCGGTCAGCATCCAGCGTGCCGGGCGCAGGCCGTTGCGGTCGAGGGTGCAGACGGCGTAGCGGCTGTCGCAGGCAACGATGCCGGCCGGGCCATCCCACGGCTCGCTGTTCAGGCCGTGGAACTCGTAGAACGCGGCCAGGTCCGGGTCCTTGAACTCCAGCGACTGGGTGGCCGGCGGCACCAGGATGCGCAGCGCCTGGATCAGCTCCATGCCACCGGCGACCATCAGTTCCAGCATGTTGTCCAGGCTCTGCGAGTCCGAGCCGTGCATGGAGATCACCGGGTCGAATTCGGCGATGTCGAAGCGCGGCGTCTTCCACACCTTGCTGCGCGCCTGGGCCCAGCGGCGGTTGCCTTCGATGGTGTTGATCTCGCCATTGTGGGCGAGCATCCGGAACGGGTGGGCAAGCGGCCAGCGCGGCAGCGTGTTGGTCGAGAAGCGCTGGTGGAACACGATCGCGCTGGAGGCCAGTTCGCGCCGCTGCAGGTCGGGATAGAAGCGGCTGAGCTTGTCCGGCAGCACCATGCCCTTGTAGCTGATCGCATCGGGGGTGAGGGTGGTGACGTAGAAATCAGCGTGATCGCGCAGCTGCTGCTCGCTGCGGCGACGGGCCAGGAACAGCGCCAGCGCGAAGCCGGCATCGTCCTGGCCGACACCGGCATCGACGAACACCTGTTCGATGCGCGGCAGGGTATCGCGCGCCAGCTGGCCGCAGACGCTGTCATCGGTGGGTACCTCGCGCCAGCCGGCGACCTTGCAGCCGACCGCTTCCACCTGCGCCTGCAGCTGGGTACGGCAGGCGTCGGCGGCCTCGCTGTCGTGCGGCAGGAACACCAGGCCGGCAGCGAAGCGCGCGGCGGTGGTGATGCCGGCTTCGCTGGCCAGCAGTTTCAGGAATGCATCGGGGCGGCGCAGCAGCAGGCCACAGCCATCGCCGGTCAGGCCATCGGCGGCGACGCCGCCACGGTGGGTCATGCGCGAAAGCGCGGCGATGGCGGTATCAACCAACAGGCGCGAAGGTTGATCGTCGAGCTGGGCGACCATGCCAAATCCACAGGCATCGCGCTCGGAGCGCGGGTCGTAAAGCCCTTGGCGGTTGCGGGGGGCCATCTCTACCTCGATGCGTATAGGGTTGGCGGCGACACTCGTCCCCGCTCATTCCCTGGAGCGCATCGTGAGGCCACCGGATGCCTCGACTAGATCACAGGTTGCTGCAGCGCCGCAATACACGGTTGCAGGTGCAACAGAACGCGCCGGCAACCCCGTGCCGGCGCGGGGTCGCCCTCAGCCGCAGCGCACGCCGCTGACCAGGCCCTTGTCGTCCACTTCGATGTTCAGGCGGTCGCCGAGGAATTCCATCGTGGCCACGTCGTTGGGCTTCATGACGCGCAGCTGGTGGGCACCGGCATCTTCCTGCGCCTGCTTGCCCAGCGCGTCGGCGTAGGCCTGGCCGACCAGGCTCTGCACCTGGCTGGCATCGCAGGTGCCGACCGGCGGTGCCTCGGTGGCCTTGCCGGCTTCGTCGGCGGGTGCCTTGGCGGCTTCGGCAGCCTGCTGGGCATGGGCCGTGGCCGAATCCTGTTCATCCAGCGCCGGTGCCTGGCAGGCGGTCAGGGCCAGCACGGCCGGCAGCAGCAGGGCGGAGAGCGAACGGGCGCGAATCGGGAACGACATCATGACTCCGGAAGGGATTGTGAAAGCCCGAGCATAGCGGCGAACCGATCCTCACGTGTTTGTCTTGTGTTATCGACAGGATCGCGGCAGCGCGGCAGCGACACTGCGCGCATGCCGACCCCCTCTACCCCCGAACGACAGGCCGCGCGCGCTGCGGGCCTGCGCTATGTCGACGACACCCAGCCGGGCATCAGCCGGCGCCGCGCCGGCAAGGGCTTCAGCTACCGCGATGCCGATGGCCATGCGGTGCGCGATGCCGCCACCCTGCAGCGCATCCGCGCGCTGGCGATCCCACCGGCCTATACCGCCGTATGGATCTGCGCCCACGCCAATGGCCATCTGCAGGCCACCGGCCGCGATGCCCGCGGGCGCAAGCAGTATCGCTACCACGCCGATTGGGCCGCAGTGCGCGACGCCGGCAAGTTCGACCGGGTGATCGCCTTTGGTGAAGCACTGCCCGCGCTGCGGCGCCGGCTCAGCCGCGATCTCAAGCACAGCGGCTTCCCCCGCGAAAAGGTGCTGGCGGTCGTGGTCGCGCTGCTGGCCGACACCCTGGTGCGGGTAGGCAATGAGTCCTATGCCAAGGAAAACAGATCCTTTGGCCTGACCACGCTGCGCAACCGGCACCTCGACCTGCTGCGCGGCGGGCGCGTACGGATGCGCTTCCGCGGCAAATCCGGGCAGCTGCACGAAGTGACGGTAGGTGACCGCCGGCTGGGCACGCTGGTGCGCGGCGTGCAGCAGTTGCCGGGCCAGGCGTTGTTCCAGTATCGCGACGACGACGGTGCCATCCAGCCGGTCGACTCCGGTGCGGTCAACGATTACCTGCGCGAGGTGATGGGCGAGGAATTCACCGCCAAGGATTTCCGCACCTGGGGCGGCACCCTGGCCGCGGTGCAAGCGTTCGCGGCCACCGAGTTGCCCGAACCGGCCAGCCAGCGTGCGCTGGCCAAGGTACAGCGTGAGGTGGTGTGCAAGGTGGCGACCCAGTTGGGCAATACCCCTGCGGTGTGCCGCAAGGCCTACATCGACCCCTGCGTGTTCGCCGGCTGGGAGCGCGGCGAACTGGCGGAACTGGCCGGCCTGCGTGGGCCGCGCCAGTGGGAACAGGCCACCCTGCGCGTGCTGCGCAGGGCGCGCCGGCTCAGCCGCAGACGTCAGCCGCAATAGATCGCGGTGATGTTGTTGGTGCGGCCCTTCTCGATGGTCAGGCGGTCACCGCCTTCGTGTGCCGGCGGCACGCGCGGGCCGTCATGGCGCAGCACCTGCACGTGCAGGCTGTCGCTGTCCACGCGCGCGCGCTCGACGGTTGCGGCGGAGGCGGCCAAGCCGAGCGCACCACGCACCCTGTCGCTGTGGCACTGGCCGGAAATCACGCCGTCGATCGGCTGCACCTGGGCCACCGGCGTGCTGCTGCAGGCGGCGAGGGCGAGACAGACGGCGGCGGTGGCGATGGCATGCTTCATGGAAGGGTTCCTTGGTGTGGTTGCGTGCAGCGTGCGACGGCGCACGTGGTGGCGGAATGAACACCGTGCACATCGTGGATACGGTGCGCTCACCCCCGCCAACAGCCTGGGTGGAGACACTGCAGTCGCGGCGGATGCCGCCCCCGGTACTGCGGCGCATGCGCCCGGTAGTGCCGGCCGCTGGCCGGCGATCCCATTCCCCCCCCGAGGAGACCTGCATGGCCACCACCCGAAAGACCCCCGCACGCCGCAAAGCCTCACCCAAGGTGCGCAAAGGCAGCACCGCGACCCAGACCGCTGCCGACCCCGCTCGCCCGCGGGTGGTGAAGACCGCAACCCGCAAGGCCGCGGCTGGTGATCCCCGCGCCGCCCGCGTTGCCGCCCGGCAGCGGCGCCTGCAGGACCAGGAAAAGGCCAAGGACGCCCGCGCGGCCAAGAAGGCCACGAAAAAGACCGCGACCCAGGCCGGCGCACGCCGCCAGCCGGAGGCCATGCCGGCCCAGCAGCTGGCAAAGCCGGGGCACGAACACGAACTGGAGCTGGCACCGCGCTTCCTCGCGCCGGACTACACCGGCAGCGGCAAGCTGCAGGGCATGCGCGCGATCGTCACTGGCGGTGATTCCGGCATCGGCCGTGCTGTGGCCGTGCTGTTCGCACGCGAAGGCGCCGATGTGGCGGTCCTGCACCTGGACGAGGCCGAAGATGCCGACATCACCCGCCAGCACGTGGAGCGCGAAGGTGGCCGCTGTGTGGTGATCGCCGGTGACGTGCGCGACCCGCGCTTCTGCAACAAGGCGGTCAAGCAGGTGGCCAAGGCCTTCGGTGGCATCGACATCCTGGTCAACAACGCCGCGTTCCAGCTGCACTGCGAGCGGCTGGAGGATCTGGAAGACGCGCACCTGCAGGAGACGCTGCAGACCAACATCGGCGGCTACATCCAGATGGCGCGTGCGGTACTGCCGCATCTGGGCGAGGGCGCCAGCATCATCAACACCGGCTCGGAAACCGGACTCTTCGGCAGCAAGGCGCTGATCGATTACTCGGCCACCAAGGGCGCGATCCATGCGTTCACCAAGGCCCTGGCCAGCCAGCTGCTGCCGCGCGGCATCCGGGTCAACTGCGTGGCGCCGGGGCCGGTATGGACGCCGCTGAACCCGGCCGACAAGCAGGCCGGGGATGTCGCCGAGTTCGGGAAGGACAGCGACATGGGCCGGCCTGCCCAGCCTGAAGAGCTGTCACCGGCGTATGTGTTCCTGGCCTCGCCGGTCTGTGCAAGCTACATCAGTGGGGCGATCCTGCCGGTGATGGGTGGACCGCGCGGCTGAGTCGTGTCGGTTCCCGCCTGGATCCGGCGGCAGCGAAGGTGTGCGGCCTGTCAAAGGCCCCACACCGTGCGATTGGGGTAGGCTGATCCTGTACCGACCATGTTCAAGGACCGACCATGCCCGAAATGGATATCAATGCCGCAGCCAACGAGGTCGTCGCCCTGCTGCGGCGGAACGATGCGCGTGCTGCCGCCACCCGCCTCCAGGCCCTGCACGACGGCCAGAGCGCAGTGGTGCAGGAATCGCTGGATCGCTATATCTCGGCGCGTGCGGCCGCCGAGCTTGAGGGCTTGCGCCGGAACGGGGGCGTGGCCGCAGCGGATGCAGCTACGGTGAATCCGATGCTGGATCGCTTGGGCGAGGCGACGCGCCCGCCGCGGATGCCCGATGCTGCCGAGACAGCGGGATTGAGCCAGGCCCAGCAGTACGACGTTTATGGCAGCATCGTGGCCCAGCGCGGCAACATCGCAGCGAACGATGCAATGGCAACCCAGGACCGCGTGGTGCTGGGGTTGCGCGATGAGAACCGCACGACCGAGGCGCGCGGACGTGGGGTCTACGATGACCGCATCGTGGTGCTGTGGAAGGATGCGCAGGGCCGCGGCCATGTGCGCGAGTTCAACCAGGCCACGACCGAGCCGACCGCCCAGTACGACGGCCATGCCAAGACCGCGCCGCGCAGCCCGGGCTTTGGCAATGTGGCGCCGCGTGCCAAGACCGAGGGTGAGGACGTCAACGGCGACCGGGTCAAGGATCTGGGGCGCCTGGGCGAGGGCACCATCGAGATGCGCGCGACCACCCATCCGCGCAATGGCCATCCCGATGAGTTCGCGCTGCGTCCTTCGCAGGACGCGATCACTGCGGGCGCCGGACGGGTGGAGCGCGACAGCAATGGCGATGGCTGGTTCGATGCGCGTGATACCCAGGGCGTGCAGGACCTCAACGACACCTTCAAGATCCATCGTGGCAGCCGTTCCAACACCGATTCGGCCGGTTGCCAGACCATCGGTGGCGGCGAGTATGACGACTTCGTGTCGACGGTGCGCGGCACGCCTGGGCAGAACCGCTGGCAGTACGTGCTGACCTCGGCTGCACCCGGCCAGACGCGCGAATTTGGGCAGGACGTGCCGCTCGCGGCCAACGATGACCCCCGTCAGCCGCAGCATCGCGATCATGCCCTGCAGCAGCAGATCAGTACGCGCCTGCAGGCCCTGGGCGGACGCTACGCCGAGCATGCCGAGGACTACAGCCTGGTGATGCTGCGCGAAGCGAAGGCCGCGGGCATCACCCGGGTCGACCAGATCGTGGCCAGCAATCCCAGCGCCGGCCGTGCGGCTGGCGAGACACTGTTCCTGGTGCAGGGCAGCCCGGGCGATCCTGCGGCGCTGCGCGCAGGGGTCAATGCGGCCGAGGTGCGCGAGACCGCGGTGGAATCCAGCCTGCGCCAGCTGCAGCAGCAATCGCGCGAACAGGCTGCACCTGCGTCCGCGCCGGCACAGCAGCAGGACGCGCCGGTGATGGGAGGGCGTTGATCGATGATCCGATCGCAGCTGACGCCGAGCGTTCCATTGATGCTGCTGCTGGCCTGCAGTGCCTGCGCGCCCGCTGGAGAGCGCGTCGCGCCGGTGGCGCCCACTGCCAGCTCGGCCGCGAAACCGGAGGCCCTGCCTGCGCAGACCCTTCCCACGGATCGCGGACTGCCCGCATTGCCGAAGGCTTCCGGCAGCGGCCATCCCGGCGGCCGCTACGCTACGCTGCCCGAACCTGCCAGGCAGGTGCTGGCGCAGTTGAAGTGCAACGTGGAGAGCGCCAGCAAGGTGCAGGTGCTCTCCATTCCCGCGCAGGATGGCCAGCAGGATTTGATGGTTACTGATCGCAGCGGGCCGCGTTTCCGCTATTGGATGCGGTCGTTCTCCGGCAGTGGCGGTACCACCGGCTATCTGGTGCAGCTGCAGGGCTGCCCGGCAACCACCACGGGCATGCGCGCCTACATCGCACAGGGAGCCGCACCGCTGCAGGATGTCACCGCATCCATCCTGGCGCAGGCCGGATTGCCCGATGCGGCGACCATGACGGCCTACCAGGAAAAGGGCGCGGGCGATCTGTTCGCCTTCATCGGCGTGCTGGACAAAGTGCCAGTGCTGCGCTGGGTGGCCGAAGCCGACCCCGAACAGCCACTGGCCGCCGATGCACGCAGCTTCGACCATGGCAATGCCATCCACGGCGGTTTCCTGCACTGGAACCAGGATCACTTCGAAGTGGCCAGGGCCGTTCCCGCCGCGCTATGGCCCTGCGATGACAGCCCGTTGCTGCCGTGCAAGGCCGACCCGTTCGTGACGGGGCGTTGAGGCATCGCGCACATAGAAGTCGGCAATGCGCGGAATGAACTGCTGCGGATTGGCACCGACAAGATTGGTCAGCAACACGACCGCCACGCCGCGCTCGGGATAGACCACAAAGGCCGAGCGCGCACCGCCGATACCGGCCACCTGAAGGTCGGGCGATGCGCGCAGTACCGCCCAGCCACCCGCCCACGGGCCGGCGCGGCCATCAGCGAGGCGCTCTGCGCTCCACATCCGCCGCAGTGCCGTCTCCGGCAGCAAACGGCCTTCGGTCAGTGCGACGAGCCAGCGCGCGGTGTCGTCGGCGGTGGTGAGGATGCCGCCACCGGCCCAGAGCGAAGGCGGTATGTCGTAGAACCAGTGCGACAGGCGGGACGGTGCATCCACAGCATCGGTGGCACGCGGGGCCAGGCTGTACATCGTCGCCGCATCCGGAATCAGGTCGTAGCTGTCGCCGAAGGTGGTGCGGGCCATGCGCGCGCTGCTGAACTGGCGTGTGGCCAGGAAACGTTCGTAGGACATACCGGATTGCTGCGCGATGATCCGTGCCAGCAGGACATAGTTGGTCTGGTTGTAGGCGAAGCGCTGCCCGGGCGCCGCTTCCAGCGGCCGCGCTGTCACCGCCGTCCACGCCTGTGCTTCGGAGCCACCGCCCAGCAGTCCGTTCGCATCAAGGATGTCCGGAAGGCCTGAGGCATGCGCCAGCAACTGGTGTACGCGCACGTCTCTCCACGCTGGCGGAAGATCATCCAGGTAACGCGAGGCCGGCGCGTCCAGATCCAGTCGTCCCTCCTGCGCCAGCTGCGCAGCCGCCACGCCGGTGAATGCCTTGGTGGCCGAGTTGAGCGGGAAGCGGGTGTCGCGCGAGGCACGCACACCGTTCTCGACATTGGCCAGACCGTAGGCCTCGGACAGCACGATCTGCCCGTCCTTGACCACCGCGACCTGCAAGCCGGGGATGCGCTGCTCCAGCATGATCTGGCGGATCAGGCGGCGGGTCTGGTCGTTGGCGTGGTCCTGGCTGGAAGCAACGGCGGCGAAGGGCAGTGCACTGATGAGCATGAGCAGGGCACGGAGCATTGGGCGGGACATGTGGAATTCCAGCGGGGCGTTGCAGATCGGATGCAGCGGGCGGGTCAAAGGTTTAGGCGCTCGGTGGTGCCTACCGTTCGTCGGCCCATGACTTCCGGGGGGTTGACTACAGTTGTCGTCACGCAGACAGTGGCGACACGTGTAGTCAAGGGAGTGGTGTCATGCGTGGCAAGACGATCGGGGACCAGGAGCTGGCCCTGCTGCAGTACATCGATGAACATGCGCCGGCCACGGTCGGCGAGGTCGCCAGTGGCTACGGGGAGGCCCGTGGGCTGGCCCGCTCCACCGTGCTGACGATGATGGAGCGACTGCGGGCGAAGGGGTATCTTCAGCGCCAGCAGCAGGACGGTGTCTACCGCTACCAGGCCACGCGTGGCCCGCAGAGCGTGCTGCAGGGCGCGGTGGCGCAGTTCGTCGACAACACCCTGCAGGGCTCGGTGTCGCCGTTCGTGGCCTACCTGTCGCAGCGCCAGCAGGTCAGCGACAACGAGCTGGCCGAACTGGAAGCGCTGGTTGCCCAACTCCAATCGCGCCGCCACGAGGGCTGAGCCATGGACACCACGATGCTGATCCCGATGTTGGAACGGCTGGGCTGGACCAGCCTGCAGACCGTGCTGCTGGTGGCCCTGGTGTATGGCGTATGCCGCGCGCTGCCGTCGCTGTCGGCGGCGACCCGCTGCCGCCTGTGGTGGCTGGTCTCGCTGCAGGCTGTGCTCGGCCTGTTCTGGAGCCAGCCGTTGCAGCTGGCCTGGCTGCCGGCGCCGCAGGCGGTGGCGATGAGCGCGACCGATGTGGCCGCCGACATGGTCTACCCGCTGGCCCCGGAGGCCTCGGCACAGCTGTTGGCCGCAATGCCGATGCCCGCCGCGGATGTGCCGGCGGTGGCATGGTGGGCCGTCGCACTGGCCACGCTGTGGATGTCCGGCGTGCTGCTGATGGCCCTGCGTACCTTCGGTGAGTGGCGTCGCTGCCGCGCGCTGCTGGCAGCGGCCTATCCCTGCGAGGACGAGGCGCTGGTGCAGGCCCTGCAGCTGGCCTCCGATGCGCACGGCGTGCGTCCTGCGCCGCGGTTGTGGATGAGCACGCAGGTGGACGCACCGCAGCTGGTCGGGCCGTTCCGCCCGGTGCTGCTGCTGCCGGCGGGCGACAACGCCCTGCAGGGCGACGCGCTGGACCTGGCCCTGACCCACGAACTGCAGCACCTGCAGCGGCGTGACCTGCAATGGGGCCTGCTGCCTGCACTGGCCCAGCACCTGTTCTTCTTCCACCCGCTGCTGCGCCTGTCGGTGCGTGAATATGCACAGGCGCGCGAGGAAGCGGTGGATGCAGCGGTGGTTGGCCAGCACGGTGCCAGCCGCCAGGCCTATGGCCGTCTGCTGCTGCAGCTGGGCGTGGCACCGCAGCCGCATCTGGGCGTGGCCAGTGCCGCACCGGATACCACCAGCCTCAAGCGCCGCCTGCTCTCGCTGCAGTCGCGCCGGTCCTGCCCGCGCATCCTGGCGATGGCGTTGACTGCGATGGTGCTGGTGGTGGGCGTGGCGCCGATGCGGCTGGTCGCAGCGCCGGTGCCGCCGGCACCGCCCGCGCCTCCTGCGGCGCCGAAGGTCGTGCCGCCGCCGCCGCCGAAGGCTCCGAAAGCGCCGCCCGCACCGCCTTCGTCCGCGCGCGTTCCGGCCGTGCCGGTGGCGCCCGCGCCGCCCGCCGAGCCGGCTGATGTCGAGGCGTTGTCAGGTCCGGACGATGCGGATGTGGCGGTCGACGTGGATGCGGATGTCGATGTCGATACCGGCATGCACAGTGAACACACGACCTCCCGCACCACTTCCATCACCACCTACGGCCGCCTGGACCTGGGCAAATCGCCGCCGGAGGCCTTCGTGCTGGTAGATGGCGATTCGACCTTCGCCAACGGCGGCATGGACGACGTGACGGTGGCCCGCAGACAGCTCGGCAAGGGCCCGGCGCTGTGGTTCCGCAAGGGCGACAAGCGCTACGTGGTGCGAGACCCGATGATGATCCAGAGCCTGCAGCGTGCCTACAGCGGCGCGGCGGATCTGGGCCGCCAGCAGAGCGAACTGGGCCGCCAACAGAGTGCGCTGGGTCGCCAGCAGGGCGAACTCGGCAGGCAGATGGGCGAGATGGGCCGCCTGCAGGGCGAGGAGGCGCGCCGCATGGCACTGGCCGCTGCCGAGGCTGCGCGCAGCGCGGTGGCCGCGCATGACATCAACCGCGAAGCGGCGGCAGAAGCGGCGAAGGCGGCGCGGGGCGCGACCAACGATGCGGCCATTGCACGTGAGGCTGCACGTGAGGCTGCTGCAGAGGCACGTCGTGCGATGCAGGAAGTGGACAACGAAACCGCGCGGGCCACCCACACCCGCGGCATGCAGCGCCTGGCCAGCCAGCAGTCTGAACTGGCCAGCCGCCAGGCGGCGCTGGGCAGCCGGCAGGCTGCGTTGGGTGAGCGTCAGGCACGCGTGCATGAGCAGGCGTCGCGGCAGGCGCAGCAGGTGATCGCGCGCGCACTGGCCAGCGGCAAGGCCGAGCGACTCTGACTGGTAGTGCCGGCCGCTGGCCGGCAATGTGGGGTGCCGGCCAGTGGCCGGCACCCACTGGGTTGATCAACCGCAGCTGGCGCGCTCGATCCGGTTCTGACCGTCCACCTGCACCGTCACGCGGTCCTGGCGGAAGTCCATGGTTACCGCCATGCCCGGCTTGACCACGCGCGCGTTGCGGGCACCGCTGTCGGCGACCAGTTTCTTGATGGTGGCCTCGTCGGCGGTCTTGCCGGTGAAGGCTTCCAGCGCTTCCGGCCTGCATTCGTGGGCGGCATCGGCCACCGGTGCCGGTGCGGCATCGTGGGTGGTGCTGCTGCCGGCGTGGCTGCAGGCGGCCAGCGGCAGGATGGCGAGCAGGGCAAGCGGATTGAGGCGCATCGTCGGGCTCCAGGCGTGGATGGTGGCGGCAGTGTCACCGCTGCCACCGTCAGGGCATGTCAACGCGGCCCTTGGCCATTACTGCCCGACCAGCGCCAGTGTTTCGCGCTCGCGCTGCTCCTCGCGCACCAGTCGCTGCAGCAGCAGGGCCAGGGTGACCACGTCCTGATGGTTGTGGTCGGCCACCCGACGCAGGTTCACCGCATCGCCGCCGCGCAGGAAACGCAGCCATGCGCCCGGGGCTTCGGAGCCAGGCAGGTCATCCTCGCGCACCACGCGCAGCAGCTGGCGCTCAATGGTGGACAGCTTGCAGTTCTCCCACGTGCCGCGATAGCGGCGGCGGGTCGGGTAGAGCAGGTCGACGTGATCCAGCGCGCTGATCGGGCAACGCTGGCGGGCCAGCCGGTAGCGCGTCTTCAGCAGCGGCGCATCGTAGCTGCGCCCGTTGTAGCTGCAGAACACGGTGGACGGCTGCAGCCAGCGGGCGAAGGTGGCCAGCATCGCGTCCTCGGCGGCCATCGTCGACATCAGCAACTGGCGGATGCGCAGGCCTTCGCCACGCTGCGGACACACGTGCCAGTCGGCGGCGCCGATCATGAAGGCGCGGGTGCCAGTGCCGCCGGCCAGGCCGGTGGTCTCGGTATCGAAGAACAGCAGGTCGCGCGCGGCGACGTGCTCGTGCTCGCGCCTGGCGAAAGCCAGGGAAAGCGGTTCCGCGGGAATCGATTGCGGCTGCAGCGACTCGATCAGGAACAGTCCCGGCGCGATTTCCTCGCCGGGGAGCTGGCGATCCTGGGCACTGGCGCGTGCCGGTGCGGCTCCACCACGCGAGCGCAGGCCGAGCAGGCGGTGCAGGCTGCCCACTTCCGGTCGACGCAACGGTGCGGCGGCCGTCACAGGCGCGGCAGCGCCGGTCGGCTTGTGGCGGATTTCCTGTTCGACCCAGGCGAACACCGAGCGCTCTGCCGGTGGCTGCTGTGCATCGTTGGCGGCTACCGGGGCCGGCGCCGGGGGGGGCGGCTCGGGTGCCACCGGCGTGACTGCTTTCGGGTCGCCGGCCTGCTTCCGCAGCAGGCGCAGCTTTTCCAGGCTCAGGCTCACGGTGCCAGCAGCTCCATCGGCTCGCGCGTGGTCACCACCACGTCGCGCACGTGCTGGCAGGCTTCTGCGTCGAACAGGTCGAGCACGCGCAGCGCCAGCGCGCGCGGCGAGGTTTCATCTTCCTCCTGTGCAGCCAGCACCGGGCCGACACAGGCCGGGCAACCGGCCTTGCAGTCGCAACGCTGCACCAGTTCGCGCGCGCGCTGCACCAGCTCGGCCTGGCGCTGCCACAGCGGCTCGCTCAGGCCAACGCCGCCAGGAAAGTTGTCGTACAGATAAACGGTCGGCACGAACTCCTGCAGCAGCTCCACCGCGCCAGGGTCGCCTTCGCTGCCGCGCAGCTGGCCACGGCCGCTCTGGTCGGCGATCGCGAACCAGGCACCATCGCCGTTGCCGACTGACTTCTGCAGATCGCGCGCATCGGCCATCACCGCCACGGTGGCGACGATGTGCAGGGCATACGCGGCGCCAAGGAAGCCATCCAGCGCATCCTGCTTGCTGGCGAACGCGCGCAGCAGCAGCGCCTGCGGCAGCTGCCACCACACCGCAGTGGTGTGCAGTTCCTGGTCGGGCAGGTTCACCGGCCCATAGCCGATGTTCTCGTGGGTGTAATAGCGGATCTTCTTGTAGCCGGCCACGCGACGCACCACGTGCACTTCGCCATGGTGCGAATCGCCACGGCCGGCCACGCCACCGTCGAAACGGTCCAGCACCTTGAGCTTGGTGAAGTCGATGCTGTCGGTGTAGTAATCCACATGCGTGCGGGTGACATAGGCCTTGCGGCCGTCCCAGTCCAGCGTCTCCACCTGGTAGGGCGTGGACTGCACCATGTGGATGGCGCCTTCGTACAGGGTGAGTGCGGCGGCGGAATAATCGACCTCGGCGATGATCTGCTGGCGGCCGTCGCTGCGGTCGACCACCACGAAGTTGCCGTCGGCCACCGCGCGCAGGCTCACCGCGTTGGCCGGATAGCTGTCGGCGATCCATTCCCAGCGCTCGCCTTCGCGGTGGATGACTTCGGTTTCGGCCAGCGCTTCCAGGAACACTTCCGGATCGATCGGGCCGAAGCCATCGCCAACCCGGAACGGCAGTTCGAAGGCTGCGCAGCGGATGTGGTCGAACAGGATCAGCGGCTGGTCAGGTGCAATGCGTGCATGTTCGGGCGAGGCCTCGGCGAAGAAGTCCGGATGCCGCACCACGTACTGGTCCAGCGGCTGCGAGCTGGCCACCATCACCCCCAGCGCCGGCTGCTGGCGGCGACCGGCGCGGCCGAAGCGCTGCCAGGTGGCGGCCACGCTGCCGGGATAGCCGTTGAGAATGACCACGTCCAGGCTGCCGATATCCACGCCCAGTTCCAGCGCCGACGTGCTGACGATGCCGTCGATGTTGCCGGCGCGCATCGCACGCTCGGTCTCGCGGCGCTCGGTGGGCAGGTAGCCGCCACGGTAGGCGCGGATGCGCGGCGGCTTGCGCGGGTCGTGGTCGAAGATGTCCTTCAGGTACTTGGTCAGCACTTCGACCATCAACCGGGTCTGCGCGAACACCAGGGTCTTCAGCCCGGACTTGATCGCGATGCGCGCGATGCGGTTGCTCTGCGAGCGTGCCGAGGCGCGCAGGCCCAGGTCCGGATTGATCACCGGCGGGTTCCACAGCAGTACCTGTTTCGGTCCGCTGGGCGCACCGGATTCGGTGATCGCGGTGACCGGTGCCTCGATCAACGCCTCGGCATGCGCCTGCGGATTGCCGATGGTGGCCGAGCACAGGATGAACTGCGGTTGCACGCCGTAGAACGCGCAGATGCGCTTGAGCCGGCGCAGCACGTTGGTGACGTGGCTGCCGAACACGCCGCGGTAGGTGTGTACTTCGTCGATGACGATGTAGCGCAGGTTCTCGAAGAACTGCGCCCACTTGGTGTGATGCGGCAGGATCGCCTGGTGCAGCATGTCCGGGTTGGACACCACGATGTCGCCATGCAGGCGGATCGCCTGGCGCGCATCACCCGGGGTATCGCCATCGAAGGTGAAGGCCTTGACGCCCAGATCGCCGGCACGGTTGAGTTCCAGCAGCTCGGCCACCTGGTCCTGTGCCAGCGCCTTGGTCGGGAACAGGTACAGCGCCTTGGCCTTGTCCTGCATCGCCGCGCTGACCACGGGCAGGGTGTAGCACAGCGACTTGCCGCTGGCGGTGGGGGTGACGATGGCCACGTGCTCACCACGCTGGCTGGCCTCCCAGGCCTCGGCCTGGTGGCTGTAGAGCTGCTCGATGCCGCGTGCCTTCAGGGCCGCGGCCAGGGCCGGCGGTACCGCATCGGGAATGGGGGCGTAGCGGCCCTCGCGGCCGGGAATGGCAAAGCTGCCGGTGATGCGGTCCTGGTAGCGGCGCTGCAGGCGCGCGCTGAGCAGGGCGCCGTCACGGGCGGGCAGGCCATCGCGGGTGGCGAGCTTCTGCTCGGCATCGGCGGTGCGCTTGGCGAGTTCGTAAGCCATGGAAAGTGGAGCCGGGACGGATTGCGAGGGGTCACATGGCACCACATCCACGTCTCAGGATGTGAGACATCGCACACGGAGGGCGTGAACCGTTCAGTGCTCGCTTCCCGTGGCGCCGCCGCATCTCCCCTGGCTGAACAGCTGCCAGTGCAGCAACGAAATCTGAAGCCGGCATCCGTATCCTTGGGCGCTGGACGCAACCAACAGGGCGGATGGCTGTGGCACGACGTGGAACGCAGGGAGCACTCCTGGCCGGCATGCTGCTGGCCGGCATCGCGCAGGCGCAGCAGGCCGCGCCGGTATCGGTGCCCGATCCTGCACCCGTTCCCCCTGCTGATGCCCCGGCAGCAGCCACCGCGCCGATCTCCACCGCCCTGCCGCAGGACAACGTCACCACCCTCGGCGAGGTGCGTGCACTCAAGCCCGACGACGAGCCGCTGGACCTGTACCGCTTCAAGAACCCGGTGAAGTTCGGCGACAACCGCTTCAGCCGCGACTGGAGCGAGCCACCGTCACCGGAGCAGGTCAGCATGGGCGGCGGCTACATCATGATGGGCGTGGTCAAGGGCGTGCTGGCGGCGGGCCGGGGCCTGAACAAGCTCACCGGTGGCCCCGACCAGATCCAGTCCGCCATCGCCCGGCCACCGCCTGAGCTCAGTGCCGAACAGCGGCAGCGTGCGCTGCGGTTCTCCCAGCAGCAGGATGCCGGTGATGCACCGCCGGTGAAGTAGGCCGGTATATCCTGCCGGTTCCTCAACCGATAGCGCTGCCATGTTCCTGCGTTCGTTCTGCCTGCTGGCTGCATTGCTGCCCGCGTCCGCCTTTGCTGCCGGCATCGCCGGTGATGGCGCGTGCCGCAATGGCGCGTTCCCCTCCGAACAGAGCCGGTTCGCGCTGGCGCGGGTGGTCGACGCACCGCGCCTGTATCTGCTCGGCGACATGGACGGGTGCCCCGCCAAGGGCGAACCGGCCTGCCGCCAGCGCAGCTATGTGGTCAACGGCGATACGGTGGTGACCGGTCGCGACCTTGGCCGCTACCGCTGTGCGTTCTTCCCGAACAAGGTGGGTGGCAGCGCCGGCTGGGTGGACCGCAGCAAGCTGCAGCCGTTGCCGGTGGCCGTGCCAACGCTGCAGGACTGGGTGGGCCACTGGAAAGACGGCGACAACGGCCTGCGCATCACCGTGCAGGGTGGACAACTGCATGTGGATGGCGACGCCTACTGGCCCTCTGCCAACCCCACGCCGGAACAGCGCCCGTATGGCCCGAACATGGGCCAGGTGGAAGCGCGCGCGACGCCGCGTGGTGCTGATGTCGAGTTCGTCGAGGACACGTGCCGGGTGCGCGTGCACTCGCTGGGCGAGGTGCTGATCGTGGCCGACAACAGCGAATGCGGTGGCATGAACGTGCGCTTCAACGGCGTTTACCGGCGCGCGGGGAAACGCTGAAGGACGCATGACGGAGGGGTCAGAGCCCTTTCGTGGGCGAAAGGGATCCGACCCCGGGTCAGCGCCGCCGCTCCAGCCACCACAGCAGCGAAGCGCACACCGTGAACGCCAGCCACCAGGGCCAGCGCGAGCCCGGCACGGGCTGCATCATCGCCGTGTTCGTCGGCCCGCTGACGGCCAACGCCCGCGTGGTTGCATCGATCATCGCCTGCTGGTGCAGTGCAGGTGCGGCCTTCGGGTCGAACACATAGCGCCAGACCGTGGTGTCGCCGTGCTGCAGGCGCTGCCAACCCGCCTCGCGCGGCCACCAGCCGGCGCAGCGCAGGGTCGACGTTGCGCCGTCGACGATCAGGGGCACGCTGTCTCCGCGCGCGTTGAAGACCTGCAGTGGCGCCTGCACGCCGCACAGCGCCTGCCGTTCGCCCGCCCAGCCGAGCGTCTGCGGCGACCACAGCGCATCACCGCTGCCCTGCGCACGCCCCAGCGTGGCGACTACGCTGCTCCAGAGTTCACCGTGGCGATCATCGCGTCCGGCCAGCACCCAGCGCCAGCTGTCGGTGATCGGCAGCAGGCCGATGCGGCCCTTGCCGGCAGCGCGCCAGCCGCCGACGGCCTTGCCCGTCCCATCCCGCAGCAGGGCGTTGCTGCCTGGCGCCTGCAGCGCCAGTGCTTCCAGCGCGGGCAGGGGCGCACTGTGCGAGCTGCGGTCAGCCTCCTCGCCGTAGCCGGTCGGCAGCGTTCCGGCGGCGAGCGGGCCGCGTCGTGCGGCGAGGACCGCGCTGTCGCCGTCGCCGGGAAGTTCGAGGGCGTGGCTGCTGCCATCGCCCTGCACCGGCAGGCCCAGATCCTGCAGGCGCTGGCGCGCGCCGGCTGCAGGTGCGCCTGCACTACGCAACAGAACGCCAAGGCCGTCACGCAACGCCTGCCGCACGGCAGCCAGCTGGCCGGCACTCAATGCGGTCAGGCTGCGCTCGTCCAGCAGCAACAGATCGCTGCGCGCGAGTGACGCTGCATCCAGCGCGACCGCGCCATCCCCCACGCTGACACCTGCCCCGGTATCGGCCTGTACCTGCACGCGGATGCCGGTATCGGCGGCCCAGCGGCGCAGGTACTTCAGCTCCGGGCCCGGCGCACTGGCACGCACCAGCATGCGCAGCGGTGCCGCCGGCAGGGTCTGCTGCGGTACCGGCGCGCTGTCCACCACATGACCGCCGGCATCGAGCAGGCGCAGCTGGAACACGCTGCGGCCCTCGGCGCGGGCGATGCCGCTGAGCTGCACGTGACCGTCCTCGGCAACGTCCACGCGATCGACCACGCTGTCGGCGGGGTCAAGCAGTTCCGCCTTGGCCTTGGCGACGCCGCGCGCCTGTGCATGCACGTCGAAGCGTGCGCCGGGCGCGGTGTCGGCGGGTGGCTGCAGCGCGATCCACCCGCGCGTCGGAGCTACCGGCTGCCAGCGCACGTCGCGTGGCAGTACCGCGTCGCGGTCACGCGCGACCAGGCCGGCACCGACCAGCGTCAGCGTGGAAGCCGGATGCTGGCGCAGCGCCGTGGCCAGGTCCGGCACGCGCTGGCCCCCAGGCACATCGGCAGCCTCAGGCAACAGCAGCCGCGGGCCTGCGCTGGCCGGCAGCGCGCCGGCCTTGTCGGCATCGATTCCCAGCACGACCAGGCCGACCGCGGGTTGCTGGCCGGTGGGCGGGACCAGGCAGAAGTACAGCAGCGTGGCAGCGATCAGCTGCAGCGCAATCACGATCCACTGGCGGCCACGACGCGCGGCATTGCCACGCAGCTGGCGCACGCTGGCGATGACCACGATCAGGGCGAGTGCCAGCGCAATCCACAGGTTCACAGCGGAGGCGTTCATGGCTGCACCTCCAGCGCGTCAAGGTACCGCTGCCCCATCGCATCGGCGGCGTTGCGCCGCATTGCCTGCGGCAGGGGTCGCTGCAGCGCGCGCCATACCTGTGCGCGCAGGCGCTGGCGGCAGTCGCGGCAGCCGGGTTCGATGCGCAGCTGCTCGATGGCGGCAGCCAGATCGAGTGCGTCGGGCAGGTAGGCGGCATTGCGCTGCTGCCAGCTGGCGAGTGCGTCGAGGTCGGGCACGCTGGTGTCATCGCCGAGGCGCTGCCACGCTTCGACGATGGCCGGATCGGGCGGGGTGCGGGCGGCCAACGGCAGTTCACGGCTGGCCAGCCCAGCGCGATCGCCACCCAGCCGGCGGCCTTCATCGATCGGCGGCAGCTCCGGCCCCACCCGTGCCAGGTAGATGCGTTCGGCCTGCTGCACCTGCTTGATGAACCCCAGTGCCTTGTAGGCGAACGGCAGTGCCTGCTCCGGACGGCCCTGGCGCAGCTCGCCTTCGGCCGACCACATCTGGTCCAGCGCGGCCTTCAGCGTGGCGCGGGTCTGTGGGTCGAGCAGGGTCGCGGCCTCGGCATGGTCGTGGGTGTGGCCGTACTCCGACAGCACATCGGTGGCGCTGCCGAACACCGGTGGCGCATCGGCATTGGACGCCTTGCCGCCGTGGTCGTGGCCATGCGCGTCGTGCGCACCGGCCTCGGCGCCATGGTCGTGATCGTGTTCGTCGTCGTGGCTGTCTGCGGTCGGCGCATCGCTGGTGGGCAGGTCGCTGGTCGGCGGTGGCTTCGGTGCACCTTCGCTTTCTTCGCCCAGGAACTGGCCATAGCGCAGGCGCAGGATGCGCTGGTCGACACCGATCGCATCGCTGCGTTTCACGAAGTCCTCGGCGGCGAGGCTGCGTCGCTGCCGGATCAGCGCTTCGGCATCGATGATGATCTGCCGCTGGCTGCGGAAATAGGCCGGCAGGGTCTTCTTGATGCGGCCTTCCAGTTCGGCACCGAGTGCAACCTCGGCGCTGGGCAGGCGCAGGATCACGCTGCTGCTGCGCCCGGTCTGCGCTGTTGGCGCGCGGTTGTCGCGCACTTCCAGCTGGGCGATGACATCGTTGCCCGGTTGCGCGCCCAGCGCAGCCAGATCAAGCGTGTGGGCGAAACGCCGCGCGGTGGCTTCGCCGCTGCCGGCAAGCGTCACGCTGCGTTTCACGAAGGTGATGTTCTCACCGCTGCCCTGGGTGGTGGTGATCGACAGCGTTGCCTGCGCGGCTACGCCATAGTCGTCGGTGGCCTCGAAGCGCAACGACCACTGGCGTTGCCCGGGCGTGCCCAGCACCAGGCTGGCGGCCGGCTCCAGCACGCGTACGCCGGGCGCGCGGTCGGCGACCACGTCCAGACGATGCAGGTCGGTTCCGGCCAACGCCGGCTCGCTCACCACGCGGTACAGCACCGGCGTGCGCGCCACATCCTGTGCCTGCCACTGGCCATCGTGTTCGTTCAGCGGCAACCGGCGACCATCGTGGAACTGCAGCCATGCTTTGTCCGGTGCGCGATCGAAGCGCAACGACCACGACAGCCGGCTGTCGGCGGCGACCTTGGCATCCAGTGCGTTCTGGGTGAGCGTGGCTTGGCCGGTATAGGCCGGCGCGTCGATGCGCATGCGGGTGGACTGCAGGTGCAGTGGGCCCGCGGCAGCCGTGCTGCCAGGCGCCGACGCACGGGCCGGCGCGGAGCCGGGGCTGGAACGTGGCCAGCCGAATGCCAGCGCAACGATGGCCAGGCCTGCGATCCAGCACAGCGCCAATGCTCCACGCGGCCAGCGCGGACGCAGTTCCGGCATCGCGCGTTCCAGCGTGGCCAGCACATGCGCGCGCTGGCGCTGCTGCAGCGGATTGAGGGTAAGCGCATCGGCAAACAGCAGGTCGGCACTGTCCTCACTGGCGCCGCTGCCATCGAGCTGGCGCTGCAACCACTGCGGGTCCAGCTGGCGGGAGCGTGCCGTGGCGAGCGCTGCGCAGGCAAGCAGGCCGATGGTGCCGATCACGCAGGCCATATCGAAGCCCGCCAGGCGCAGCGCCAGCACCGTTGCGGCCAGCGCCCACGGCAGGCCCAGCAGCAGGGTGACGAGCGCACGGCGGCGGCGCGCGTGCTGCCAGGCGAGCTGCAGGGTGTTCATGCGGGCCCCCCGCGTCGATGACTGCTGGCCATCCAGCGTTCCAGCGCGAACAGCAGCACGATGGCCAGCAGCAACCACGGGGTGAGCTTGCGCAGCGGCGGCGTTGCCGCAGGCAGTGCTGCCTGGCGGGGGGCCTGGTCCCGGGCATCGCCAAGGCGTGGCAGTGGAGGCGGCTGCAGAGCCAGCAGCAGCGCGCGTGGCAACTGCGGATCGCGCAGCGCAGCGTTGCCTGAGGCATCCCAGTCGCCGGGCAGAGACAGCAGGACACCGTGGCCGATGCGTTGCTGCCACAGCAGCGGGGTGCCCTCGGTGTTGCGCAGCAGGATGCTGGCCTCGGCGGCAGGCTTGCCGGCAGTCACTACACGTCCACCGTCCTGCAGCCACGCCTGCCAGTTTGCCGGCAGTGCGCTGTTGCGGCTCCACACGCCGATCTCGCCGCGTTCGGGCAGCGCATCCGCCACCAGAGGCGCGAGCGGCGCCTGCCTGCCCCACGCGCGCTGCAGTGCATTCAACCAGTGCTGGACGACGGCCGATGCATCGCTGTGCACGCGCAGGCGCGGCAACGTTGCGGCACTCGGTTGCTCACTCACCGGTATCGGCTGCGGGCGCCACTGCACCTCGCGCGACAGCTGCAGGCGTGCGCCGTCCAGGCCGGGCAGGGGATCGGGAACGTGCACGGTCAATGCGGTGCCCGCAGGCAGCTGTGCGTCCAGTTCGCGCAGCAGGCTGGGCAGGGAAGCCGTGGACGCGGGTGGCACTTCATCAATGGCCGGGAAGCCGGGCGCCAGCCAATGCCAGTTGCCCGCTTCGGCGGTGCCGCGTAGTGCGGTCGCGTCCAGCCCTGAGGCTACGACCGTCCACGCAGTGGGGGCTGGCGCAGGCCCGGTCAATGCAGGTCGTGCCAGCAGCAAGGCCAACGCGGCCAGCAACAGCAGGCGCACCAGCAGCAACGGCCAGTCATCGAAGCGGATGCGCTGGCGCGGCCGGATCTGTGCACGCAGCCAGCGCAGCGCGGCGAAATCCAGCGGTGTGTACGGATGGCGGCGGGCGAGGTGGATCAGCAGCGGCAGCAACCCTGCAGCGAGCGCGGCCAGGCCCAACGGGAACAGCAGGGTCATGCGCCGCCCCTGCGGCCAAACAGTGCCTGCAGTGGTTGGTCCAGCGGCTGGTCGAGCCAGCCAGTGGCACTGGCGATGCCGCTGGCCTGCAGGCGCGACTGCAATGCGTTGCGTGCGTCAGCGAAGCGTTGCAGGTAGTCGGTGCGGATCGCCGCGCCATCGCCCAGCAGTTCCTCGCCGGTCTCCGGATCGCGGAAGCGATGGCCTGCGCCGAACGGGAAGTCACGCTCGTCGGCGGTGAGGATCTGCAGCAGTGCCACTTCGCGGCGTGCGCTGGCCAGTTGTTCCAGCAGCACAATGCCGGCCTCGTCAAAACCGTCGCCGATCGCCAGCAGCAGGTCGCCCGGGCGCAAGCGCTCCCACAGCGGGCGCAGGCGATCGGCCACAGGCCAGCCGCCACGCGCCTGCAGCGCATGCAGTTGCAGGTGCACGCGATCACGCTGGCGTGCGCCGTTCGCTGCGGGCACCAACTGCAGTCCATCGCCATTGATCGCCAGCAGGCCGAAACGGTCGCCCTGCTGCAGGGCCAGTTCCACCACGCAGGCGGCCACACCGCGCATGTGGTCCAGGCGGGTGCGCTGCGGTGCCGCGCGATCGGCCTGCCCGGCCGAGGCGGTGGCATCAAGCAGCAGCCAGACCGTGATCGGGCTTTCGCGTTCGGATTCGCGCACGAAGAAGCGGTCCGAGCGTGCATACAGCTTCCAGTCGATCTGGCGCAGCTCATCGCCTGGTTCGTAGGCACGGTACTGGGCGAATTCGAGGCCGGCACCGCGGCTGCGGCTGGCGTGCTGGCCGATGCCACTGGCGCCGCTGGCCAGGCGTGGCCGCACGCGGAGCGTGCGCAGGCGCGCACGCAGTTCCGGTGGCAAGGTCAGCGGGGTACCGGCGTTCACGCGTGGCTCAACCCGGGAACGGCACAGCCTGCAGCAGGGCGGCGACCACGTCGTCGGCACGCTTCTGCTCGGCCTCGGCGGCGAACGACAGCAGCAGGCGATGGCGCATCACCGGCGCGGCCAGCGCCTGCACATCCTCGCGGGTGGCGGCAAAGCGGCCCTGCAGCAATGCGCGCGCTTTTGCCGCCAGCACCAGCGACTGCCCGGCGCGCGGGCCCGCGCCCCACTTCACCCACTGGTTGATCGCGGCGGGTGCGCCTTCGCCTGGGCGGCTGGCGCGCACCAGGCGGGTGATCCAGGCCAGCACATCCGGGCTGACATGCACCTGGCGTACGGCGGCCTGCAGCGCGATCACCGCCTCTGCATCCATCACCTTCGGCACCGCGTCGGTGGCGCCGCCGGTGGTCTGTTCCAGGATCTGCCGCTCCTCGTCCTCGCTGGGGTAATCCACCAGCACGTGCAGCAGGAAGCGGTCCAGCTGCGCTTCCGGCAGCGGGTAAGTACCCGCCTGCTCGATCGGGTTCTGTGTGGCCAGCACGAAGAACGGCGCCGGCAGTGCGTAGGTGGTGCCGGCGTAGCTGACCGTGCGTTCCTGCATCGCTTCCAGCAGTGCGGCCTGGGTCTTGGGCGGGGTGCGGTTGAGTTCGTCTGCCAACAGCAGGTGGGTGAAGATCGGGCCCTGCTGGAAACGGAAATGGCGATGGCCGGTGCCGTGGTCTTCCTCCAGCAGTTCGGTGCCGAGGATGTCGCTGGGCATCAGGTCGGGGGTGAACTGCACGCGCCGGAACTGCAGTTCCAGCGCCTGCCCGAGCGAGCGCACCAGCAAGGTTTTGCCGAGCCCGGGCGCGCCTTCCAGCAGGCAGTGGCCGCCGGCCAGCAGGCCGATCAGCAGCTGCTCGACCACGGTGTGCTGGCCCACCACGGCGCGTGCAAGCGCGGCGCGCAGCGCATCCAGGCGTGGCAACAGGGAATCGAGGTCGGGGGAAGTCATGGGCGTGCCGGTCCTATCAATTGTTCAACGCGTACATCACGATGTTGACGCCGAAGCGGGTGTTGTCTTCGGCCAGGAAACGCTTGTTGCGCCAGTCGTAGTCCCACTCGCAGCCGTAGTCCTTGTTGCTGTAGAGCAGCCCCAGGCGGCCATCGATCTCGATGCCCTTCAGGTAGTCGTGCACCAGGTCGTCGCCCCAGCCGTTGAGTTCGAAGCTGGTGGCCGGCGGGCCATCGGGGAAACGGAAGAAGCTGCGGTACAGCGGGTGGCTGTTGGGCAGCTTCTGCAGTGCCCTGGGACCAAACAGGCGGCCCATCTGTGCCTCGAACGAGGTGGCGAACAGCCCATCGATATCGTGGTTGCAGTCGTCGACGAAGACGAAGCCACCATTGCGCACATAGCGCACGAAGTTCTGCCGCTCGGCGGCATTGAACTCCACCAGCGTGTGGCCGGCCAGGTAGCAGAACGGCGCTTCCAGCATGCGCGGGTCGGCCAGTGCCACCACGTGCTCCTGCGGGTCCACGCGCAGCGAGGTGTAGTCGATCAGCGAGGTGATCAGGTTGGACGGCATGCGCGCGTCCACGTCCCAGTCACCGGAGTCGTACTGCAGGCGGGTGAACCAGAAGTCGTAGCGCGAACTGCGCGGGCCTGCCTGTGCCCAGGCCGGCAGCGCCGCCGCCGAAGCGGCAGCGGCCAACCAGCGCAGGCAGGCCCGGCGATCCATCAGACGGCGTCGGACAGCGAGGTGAAGGTGAAATCGCGCAGCTTCATCGGCGGGATCATCATCACGTAGCTGGACTCATCACCGGCCACACGCACCGGCTTGCCCAGCTCTTCGATGTTGTTGAGCATGATCACCGGCGACTCGTTGAAGCGGAAGTTCTTCACCGGGTGCTTGATCTGGCCGTTCTCGATGTAGAAGGTGCCGTCGCGGGTGAGGCCGGTCAGCAGCACCGTCTGCGGATCGACCATGCGGATGTACCAGGTACGCGTGACCAGGATGCCCTTCTGGGTGCCACGCACCAGCTCGGCGGTGCTTTTGTCGCCACCGCTCATCAGCAGGTTGCCCGGCGAGGCCTTGGCGGTCTTGCCCTGCTTCTGCGCCCAGAAGCGCGAGTAGTCCAGGTTGGCGATCTTGCCGTTCTCGATGATGGCCATGCGCTCGCGCGGCAGGCCTTCGTTGTCCCACGGCAGCACCGGTGCGTCCGGATGCCACGGATCGGCGATCATGGTCACGCGCGGGTCGTAGACCTGCTCGCCCAGCTTGTTGCCACCACCCTTCTTCGACAGGAAGCTGCGGCCTTCATCGGCCGAGCGCGCACTGAAGAAGTTCATCATGAAGCTGATCAGGCCTGCCGCTGCGGCCGGCTCCAGGATCACCGTGTACTTGCCCGGTTCCAGCGCCTTGGCTTCGGCCGACTCGGTGGCCTTGCGCATGGCGATGCGGATGTCCTGGTCGGCCTTGAAGTCGGCCGCATCCTTCAGGTTGCGGCCGACCCAGCCCGAGCCGCGGCCATCTTCAGTGCGCACAGTGCAGGTGTAATCGAAGTTGGTGGTGCGCTGGTAGGCGAAGTTGCCGTTGCTGTTGGCGGTGGCCTGGAAGCCCTGGCCGTCCTCGAGGAAGCCGGCGGCGATCAGGCCGTGACCACGGCACGGGGCGATCGAATCGGCGGCGACCTTGGCACGGAACGCCGGATCGATGGCAGCAGTGGATTCGCTGAAGGTGGGGCTGGCGCGGTAGCTCTGCTTGCCGATGGCCGGCATGAACTCCGGGTTCTCCGGGGCCAGGCGGGCCAGGTCTTCGGCACGGCGCACCACGCGTTCCAGCGCGGCATCGTCGAACTCGTTGATCGAGGCGGTGCCGACGCGCTTGCCGAAGGCGACGGTGACTGCCAGTTCGGTGTTGTCGACAATGCCACTGGTGGAGACATTGTTCAGCGCGAAGCGGATGTTGCCGCTGATCGCGCCGGCCAGCACGGCGGTGCACTCGTCGGCCTTGGACAGGGCGATGACCTTGTCGAGGATGGCCTTGGCCTGGGCTTCGGTGAAGATACTCATGGTGTAAGGGCTCCTGACCGGTCAGCCGAGGCTGCGTGCGGTGTTGATGACGTTGATGCCGTTGAAGCGCGCGGTGGACGAGCCGTGCGAGACCGCCGAGACCTGTCCCGGCTGGCCCTTGCCGTCGAAGAACGAACCGCCCAGGCGGTAGTCGCGTTCGTCGGCCACGGCGGTGCAGGCGTTCCAGAACTCCGGCGTGCGGATCTGGTAAGCCACGTCTTCCAGCATGCGGGTGATCTGGCCGTTCTTGATCTCGTAGAACAGCTGGCCGCCGAACTGCGCGTTGTAGCGCTGCTGGTCGATCGAGAACGAGCCATCACCGATGATGTAGATGCCGTTCTCCACGTCCTTGATCAGGTCCGGCACGCTCAGCGGCGTCTTGCCCGGTGCCATCGACACGTTGGCCATGCGCTGGAACTGCACGCTGGACCACGAGTCGGCATAGCAGCAGCCGTCGGACTCGGTCTTGCCGAGGATGTGGGCCTGGTCGCGGATGGTCTGGTAGTCCACCAGCTTGCCGTTGCTGATCAGGTCCCAGCGCTTGCACTTCACGCCTTCATCGTCGTATGCCACCGCGCCGAGGCTGCCGGGCTGGGTCTTGTCGGCGAAGATGTTGACCAGCTCGCTGCCGTACTGGAAATGCTGTTCGCGCTTGTCCAGGGTGGCGAAGCTGGTGCCGGCGTAGTTGGCTTCGTAGCCGAGCACGCGGTCCAGTTCCAGCGGGTGGCCGATCGACTCGTGGATGGTCAGCCAGGTATGCGACGGATCGAGCACCAGATCGTACTTGCCCGGCTTCACCGACGGGGCCTTCAGCTTTTCCTGCGCCTGCCGGGCGGCGGCGATGGCGTCTTCCTTCATGTCGTAGGAAGAACTGTAGTTGACCACGCCATTCGGGCTGACCACCTTGCCGGCGGCGGCGCCGTCCAGGTACTCGTAGCCCAGGCCCATCGGCGAGGACAGGCCCGAACGGGTGCGGAACTTGCCGCTGCTCTTGTCGATGGCGGTGACCGTCATCGGCGCCCAGATGCGGTGCACGTCCTGGTCGATATAGGAACCATCGGTGGAAGCAAAGTACTTCTGCTCGTTGACCAGGAACAGCATCGAGTTGACGAAGCTGGCACCAGCGCCCATTGCGGCAGCGTTGACGTCCAGCAGCAGGCCGACCTTGTCCTTGATCGGCACCTCCATCGCATTCTTGCGGATCGGCGTGCGCCAGCTCACCTCACCCACGCCCGGCGCCTTGGCCAGCTGCACCGGTGCGGTCTGCACGCCGGCATTGGCCTTGGCGATGGCCGCCGCCTGCTGCGCGGCCCTGGCCACGTCGGCGGTACCCAGTGCGTTGGTGGCGGCAAAGCCCCAGGCGCCGTTGACGATCACGCGGATGCCCACGCCGGTGGACTCGGTGTTCACCACGTTCTGCACCTTGTCCTCGCGGGTGATCACGAACTGCCGCAGGTAGCGGCCGATGCGCACGTCGCAGTAGGTGGCACCGGCGCTGCGCGCCGCCTGCAGCGCCGCGTCGGCCAGGCGCTTCTTCAATGCCGGGTCGAGGCTGGACTGCAGCTGCTCGGCGGCGATCACCTTGCCGAAGAAGGAGGGCACGATCAGCCCGCCCGCGGTAAGCCCGGTCAGGGCCAGGAAGTCACGTCTTTGCAAGGCTGCTCTCCATGTCGAAGGATGGGTGGCTCAAGCGCCGAGACTGCGCGCGGTGTTGATGATGTTGATGCCGTTGAAGCGGGTGGTGGACGAACCGTGCGAGACCGCCGAGACCTGGCCGGGCTGGCCCTTGCCGTCGAAGAACGAACCGCCCAGGCGGAAATCGCGTTCATCGCAGATGGCCGTGCAGGCATTCCAGAATTCCGGCGTGCGGATCTGGTAGGCCGCATCCTCGACCATGCCGGCGATCTTTCCGTCCTTGATCTGGTAGTACAGCTGGCCACCGAACTGCGCGTTGTAGCGCTGCTGGTCGATCGAGTACGACCCCCGGCCGTGGATGTAGATACCGTTCTCCACGTCCTTGATCATGTCCTCGACGCTGAGCGGCTGCTTGCCCGGCGCCAGCGAGACATTGGCCATGCGCTGGAACTGCACGCTGGACCAGGAATCGGCGTAGCTGCAGCCATGCGATGCATCGCGGCCGAGGATATGGGCTTCATCGCGGGTGGCCTGGTAATCGACCAGGATGCCGTCGCGCACCAGGTCCCAGCGCTGGGTCTTGACGCCCTCGTCGTCGTAGCCGACCGCACCGAGGCTGCCCGGCTGGGTCTTGTCGGCGAAGAAGGTGACGATGTCGCTGCCCCAGCGGAAACCCGCATCGCGCTTGTCCAGCGTGGCGAAGCTGGTGCCGGCGTAGTTGGCTTCGTAGCCGAGCACGCGGTCCAGCTCCAGCGGGTGGCCGACGTTCTCGTGGATGGTCAGGAACAGGTTGGACGGGTCCAGCACCAGGTCGTACTTGCCGGGCTTCACCGACGGCGCCTTCAGTTTCTCGCGCGCGTGGCGGGCGGCCGCAATGGCGTCCTCGACCGGGTCGTAGGAATCGCGGTAAGCGGTGATGCCACCGGGCAGGTGCACCTTGCCGCGCGCATCGCCATCGAGGAACTCATAGCCCATGCCCATCGGCGAGGACAGGCCGGCGCGGGTGCGGAACCTGCCGCTGGCCTTGTCGATGGCGGTGGCGGTGAACGGCAGCCAGATGCGATGGATGTCCTGGTCGATGAACGAGCCATCGCTGGAGGCGAAGTACTTCTGTTCGTTGACCAGGAACAGGGTGGAATTGATGTAGTCGGCGCCCGCATCCAGCGCGGCGGCATTGAGGGCCAGCAGCAGTTCGACCTTGTCCTGGATCGGCACCGCCATCGCGTTCCTGCGGACGGGGGTCTGCCAGCGCACCTCCCCGACCGGCGGCGTCGGCGCCAGCTGCACCGGCCGGGTCTGGATGCTGGCGTTGGCGCGGGCGATCGCGGCCGCCTGCTCGACCGCAGCGCGTACGGCGGCCTCGGTCTGCTGGTGGGTGGCAGCGAAGCCCCAGGCCCCGTTGACGATCACCCGCACGCCCACGCCGGACGATTCGCGGTTGGTCACGTTGCCGACCTGATGCTCGCGGGTGATGACCGACTGGTTGAGGTAGCGGCCGATGCGCACATCGCAGTAGCTGGCCTTGGCCGTGCGTGCGGTGGCCAGCGCCACGTCCGCCAGGCGCCTGCGCTGGAGGGTGTCGACCGGGGCGAGCAGTTGCTCGGCGGCGATGGCACGGGAATGCGGCAGCAGCAGGCCCGCCAGGCCCAGACCGGAAAAAGCCAGGAACTCACGTCGTTGCACAGCGTTTCTCTCTCTCGCTTGCGTGCGGCCGGCAACGGGCCGAGCCGATCACGTCAACCACTCGACTTTCGCCAGCGCGGGGCATCCGGGCAAGTGACTGCAGTCATGGTTGGGGGTGTTTCGGCAGGGCTTGCAGCCCTGCACCTGCTCAGAGCCGGAGCAACAGCCACAGCAACAGCGGGCTTGCTGAGGGATGGCGGCGCGGTGTGGGTGGGCAGGACACGCCGTAAACCCCCCTCCGGGGTCCGGCCCAGCCGCTGGCGGCTGTGCGTTCGGGCGCTTGCGAAGCAGTGCTTCGCAAGCAAAGCGCCCTCACCCATGGGGGCTCGATGGCGCCATCCATGGCGCCAACGGTCCTGCCCACCCACACCGCCCCGCCTTCGACAGGTTCCGGCGGCTGTTGGTAGGTGTCGACCTTGGTCGACACATCTGTCAGATATCGAATGAAATTCGGGGTCAGATCCGTTTTCCTGCGGAAAACGGATCTGACCCCAAGAGTGTTTCCGACAGATCGCGGCCAACTGTCGAAGGCGGGGTGGGTCCGGTGGCAGGGGCGTGAGCGCCATGGATGGCGCGACCGAGCCTCCATGGACGGATTTACGGCGTCCCCTGCCACCGGATCCACCCCGCCATCCCTCAGGAAGCCCGCTGTTGCTGTTGCTTTGGCTGTTGCCGTTGCTGTGGCTTGAAGCAGGTGCAGGGCGCAGCCCTGCTCGGAACACCCCCCTCGTGCACAATGGGCCGACCCCGCCTGGACACCGTCCTGATGTCGAGCAAGCCGCATTCAGAAGCCTGCGAGCGCAACCGCGAACCGATCGCCGCCGCACTCGACCCGTGGATGGGCGACCGCCATCGGGTGCTGGAAATCGGCAGCGGCACCGGCCAGCACGCGGCCTTCTTCGCCGAGCGTTGGCCCTGGCTGCGCTGGCAGCCCAGCGACCATCCGGACCATCTGCCCGGCATCGAGGCCTGGCGCGCGGAAGCGGCGCTTCTGAACCTGCTGCCGCCGGTGGCGCTGCAGGTGGAACTGCCACCGGCGCCTGGGCTCAGCCTGCCACAGGGCAGCACGTTCGACGCCGCGTTCAGCGCAAACACGCTGCACATCATGAGTTGGGCGCACGTGCAGGCGTTGTTCGCCGCGCTGCCATCGGTGCTGCGTCGCGGCGCGCTGCTGGCGGCGTACGGCCCGTTCAACTACGGCGGCCGCTACAGCAGCGACAGCAACGCGCAGTTCGATGCCTGGCTGAAGGCGCGCGACCCGCGCAGCGGCATCCGCGATAGCGAAGCGGTGCAGGCGCTGGCCGCCGACCACGGATTCACCCGCCTGGGGGATGTGGCGATGCCGGCCAACAACCGCCTGCTGCTGTGGCGGTTGGGGTAAACCATCGGTAGTGCCGGCCGCTGGCCGGCAACCGATTGCCGGGATGAATGCCGGCCAGCGGCCGGCACTCCCTTCAGGCCACCTGCACGATATGCAGCGCCTTCGGATTGCGCCACTGCGCCAGCAGGGCCGCTTCGCGCGCCTTGGCCTGCTCGAAATGCGCTTCCTTGACGTGGCCGAAGCCGCGGATGTGCTCGGGGATGCTGGCAATCTCCACCGCCAGGGCCAGGCGGTCGTCATCCAGGCCGTCCAGCAGTACCTGCACGGTGGCCTCGTAATCGCCGATCAGCTTGCGCTCCATGCGGCGTTCCGCGGTGCGCCCGAATACGTCGAAGCGGCCGCCACGCAGGAACTTCAGCCTGGCCAGCAGGCCGAAGGCCTTGAACATCCACGGGCCGTATTCCTTCTTCAGCAACCGGCCCTGCTCATCCTTCTTGGCGAACAGCGGCGGCGCCAGGTGGAAGCGCAGCTGGTAATCGCCCTCGAACTGCTGCTGCAGGCGGCGCTGGAAGTCGCCGCTGGTGTACAGGCGGGCCACTTCGTACTCGTCCTTGTAGGCCATCAGCTTGAACAGGTAGCGGGCCACGGTCTCGGTCAGCGCAGTGGAGCCGCCGATGCGCTCGGCTTCGGCGGTGCGCACGCGCTCGACCAGGCGGCGGTAACGGTTGGCGTAGGCAGTGTCCTGGTACTCGACCAGGAACGCGGCGCGGCGCTCGATCATTTCATCCAGCGAGCGCGACAGGCGGGCGTCATCCAGCGGCAGGAACGCCACGTCGCCACCGTGCGAGGGCAGGCCGCGCAGTTCGCGTTCGTCGCCGGTGTTGCGCGGTGCCGCAGTGGCACCCCATTCATTGCCCTCCCACTCGCCTGGCGGCAGCGGATGCAGCGGGCCCGGGGTGGATTCGGCATCGGTGTGGCGGTTGCGCACCAGGCCGGCGGCCTGCTGCACGGCCTGCGGATCGACCACGGCCAGGCGGCCCCACGCAAAGGCCTGCTGGTTCATCGCCACGGCGGCGCCATTGAGCTCGATGGCGCGCATCAGTGAGTCGAACGACAGCGGCACCAGGCCCTGCTGCCAGGCGTAGCCGAGGATGAACAGGTTGGCGGCGATGGCATCGCCCAGCAGCGCGGTGGCCAGCTGGGTGGCATCGAGCAGCAGTGGTTCCTGGCCGCCCAGTGCCACGCGCACGCCGGCGATGATGTCGGCGGCGGGGAACTGCATGTCCGGGCGCGTGGTGAAGGTGCCCGGCATCGCTTCGTAGGTGTTCAGCACCACCTGCGAACGGCCGGCACGCACCTTCGAAAGCGCCCAGTAATCGTTGACCACCACCATGTCGCAGCCCAGCACCAGGTCGGCCTCACCGGCGGCGATACGCACGGCGTGGATGTCTTCAGGGCGACGGGCAATGCGGATATGCGTGGTCACCGCGCCGCCCTTCTGCGCCAGGCCGGTCTGGTCGAGCACGGTCGCGCCCTTGCCTTCCAGGTGGCCGGCCATGCCCAGCAGCGCGCCGATGGTCACCACGCCGGTACCGCCGACGCCGGTGATCAGGATGTTCCAGGGCTGTTCCAGGCTGTCGCGAAGGGTCGGTGCCGGCAGGTTGTCCAGCAGCGTGGACGCATCGCGCTTGCTGCCCTTGCGCGGCTGGCCACCGTGCACGGTGACGAAGCTCGGGCAGAAGCCGTTCACGCAGGAATAGTCCTTGTTGCAGTTGGACTGGTCGATCTCGCGCTTGCGCCCGAACTCGGTTTCCTTCGGCAGCACCGACACGCAGAAGCTCTTCTTGCCACAGTCGCCGCAGCCTTCGCAGACCAGCGAATTGATCAGCACCCGCTTCTGCGGGTCTTCCAGCTTGCCGCGCTTGCGGCGGCGGCGCTTCTCGGTGGCGCAGGTCTGTTCGTAGATCAGGATCGAAACACCCTTCACTTCGCGCAGGCGCTTCTGCACTTCGTCCAGCTCGCTGCGGTCATGGAACTCGACGTCGCTGGGGAAGTGCTCGCGCTGGCCGGTCCACCTGCCGATGTTGTCCGACAGCACCACGATGGTGTGGATGCCTTCGGCGCGCATCTGCTTTGCGATGTCCGGCACGCTCAGCGGACCGTCCACCGGCTGGCCGCCGGTCATCGCCACCGCATCGTTGTAGAGGATCTTGTAGGTGATGTTGACGCCGGCCGCGACCGCCTGGCGGATCGCCAGCGAACCGCTGTGGAAGTAGGTGCCGTCGCCGAGGTTCTGGAACACGTGCGGGGTATCGGTGAACGGCGCCTGCCCGGCCCAGGTCACGCCTTCGCCGCCCATGTGGGTGAAGGTATCGGTGCTGCGGTCCATCCAGGTCACCATGTAATGGCAACCGATGCCGGCCAGCGCACGCGAGCCTTCCGGCACGTTGGTGGACGTGTTGTGCGGGCAGCCGGAGCAGTAGTGCGGCACGCGCGGAAAACTGGCGCGCGGCAACGCAAGTTCGGCTTCCTTCTCCTGCATCCACTGCAGGCGCTGCTCGATCGATGCGTTGTTGAAGAACTTCTGGATGCGGCGACCGATCACGCCGGCGATGGTGGCCGGGGTAAGTTCACCGGTGGACGGCAGGATCCACTCACCGCTCTCGTCGTACTTGCCGACGATGGACGGGCGCTGGCCCCAGCTGGCCGGCCAGTTGAAGAACTGTTCCTTCATCTGGCGCTCGATGAAGGCACGCTTCTCCTCCACCACGATGATGTCTTCCAGGCCCTGCGCGAAGCGCGCGATGCCCTGCGGCTCCAGCGGCCAGGTCATGCCGACCTTGTACACGCGGATGCCGATGTCGGCGCAGGCGGCTTCGTCCAGGCCCAGGTATTCCAGCGCCTGCAGCACGTCCAAATAGCTCTTGCCGGTGGTGACGATGCCCAGCCGCGCGCGCGGCGCGTCCATCACCACCTTGTCGATGCCGTTGGCGCGGGCGAACGCCTGTGCAGCCTTCACCGCATAGCGGTGCAGGCGCATTTCCTGGTCCAGCGGCGGGTCCGGCCAGCGGATGTTGAGGCCGCCGGTCGGCATCTCGAAGTCTTCCGGCAGCACGATGCGGCGCGCCATCGGATCGACCTCGACCGAGGCCGACGATTCCACCGTCTCGGCGATCGTCTTGAAGCCGACCCAGCGGCCGGTATAGCGGCTCATCGCCCAGCCCAGCAGGCCCATGTCCAGGATGTCCTGCACGCCGGCCGGATTCAGCACCGGCATCATCGCGCTGACGAACTCGTCCTCGCTGCCATGCGGCAGGGTTGAACTGCGGCAGGCGTGATCATCGGCGGCCAGCGCCAGCACGCCGCCATGGCGCGAGGTGCCGGCGGCATTGGCGTGCTTGAACACGTCGCCGCAGCGGTCCACGCCTGGGCCCTTGCCGTACCACATGCCGAACACGCCCTGCACGTTGGCGCCGGGGAACAGGTTGGTCTGCTGGGTGCCCCACACCATGGTGGCGCCCAGGTCCTCGTTCAGGCCGGGGGTGAACTTCACCTTGGCCGCGTCCAGGTGCTTGCGCGCGCGCCACAGCTCCAGGTCAAAGCCGCCCAGCGGGCTGCCACGGTAGCCACTGACGAAACCGGCGCTGTCGATGCCTTCGTGCGCGTCGCGCAGCCGCTGCATCAACGGCAGTTTCACCAGCGCCTGCACGCCACTCAGGTAGATCCGCCCCTCGTTGCGGGTGTACTTGTGGTCGAGCGTGTAGTCACGGTCGATCAGGTCGGCGGAAGAGGGCGAAGTGAGTTGCGCGGTACTGGTCATGGCTGGCCCGGTCAGGATCGGCTGGCACCGGCCGCGTGCAGGCACGCGGCGGGAAAGGCGCGAATTGTAGCAGCGAGGCCCGACCGCCCCGGCACTCGCGCCGGCGGCCATGCTGGGGTTAGGATCGGGGAGAGAGAGGGAGGCTGCGGTTGCGGCCTGGGGAGAAGGGATGTCAGTTGCAGCAAAGATCCTGGGCAGCATGTTGCTGGTCTCGGGAACGGCCCCCGTGTGGGCCGCGCCGGCGGTGCCGGCACCACAGGAGTTCTACTTCGACAGCGATGCGGCCGCCGTGCCCATGATCGTGGTCCAGTCCGACGGGGATGCGCTGGTGGCGCAGCTGCTCAAACAGCGCGAGCGCGGCCGGCGTACCGTGGAGGCCACCGTGCAGCTGGCGTCGGTGGCCATTGCGCAGGGCCGCACCGAGCTGGGTGAACAGCTGTATCGCGAAGCACTGAAGGATGCGCCGGTGCAGGGCAGCCTGGGCCGTAGCGTGCGCTGGAATTACGGCTGGGACCTGCTGCGTCAGGGCCAGCCCGAAGCCGCCCTGGAGCAATGGCAGGCCGCTGCCGGTGGTTCGCTGAGCAAGCCGGGCTGGCTGCCACCCACCTATGCGCTGGCGCTGTGGCGGGCCGGGCAGAAGCAGGAGGCGGTGCAGTGGTATGCCGCAGCGGTGCGTACCGAGCCGACGCAATGGAGCGACAGCAGCCGCTTTGCGCAGTTGTTGCCGTTGTGGCGTGACGACGAGCGCGCCTCGCTGGCGGAAGTGCAGCAGGCCTGGGCGGCCGCGCCGCCGGCCTGGCCCTGAGGGAGGGGGCGGCCGGGTTGCACCCGGCACCCGCAGAGGCAACGGCTGGAGCAACTGCAGCAGCCGAAGCAACAGCGGGCTTCCTGCGGGATGGCGGGGCACTGTGGGTTTGCGGGGCCGCCGTAAACCCATCCATGGGGGCTTGGTCGCCGCATCCATGCGGCTCACACCCCGCAAACCCACAGTGCCCCGCCTTCGACAGGTTCCGGCGGCTGTTGGTAGGTGTCGACCTTGGTCGACACGGTAGGTCCATGCCATGCGTGGATGAGATCTGCCAGGGATAGAAATCGAACTGGGGTCAGATCCGTTTTCCTCTGGAAAACGGATCTGACCCCAGGGCCTCAAGAGCAGCCAGCCAACCGCTTTTGCTTTTGCTTCTGCTCTTTTTCTTTCTTCCACGTGGCTGATCGCCAACCGCAGCTGTTGCTTTCAGCAACCAGCCACGAGGGGCTGCGCCGTTCGCCGGAACCCCTCAATCGTCCGCGGAAACCGTCCGCCCCGACGCCCATGCCCGCAATGCCTCTACCTGCTCGGCCATCAGCACCGACAGCGGCCGCGTCGCACGGATCTCGTTCATCAGCAGCTCGGTATCCAACGGCCGGCCTTCGGCGTGCGCCGCATACAGCCCGGCCACGATCGCCTGCTCGATCTCGGCGCCGGAGAAGCCATTGGCCGCGGCCGCCAGCGCCGGCAGCGCGAAGTCGTCGCCGTTGAGCTGGCGTCGCCCCAGGTGCAGCCGCAGCAGCTCCACACGCACCTCAGGCGTGGGCAGGTCGACGAAGAAGATCTCGTCAAAGCGGCCCTTGCGCAGCAGTTCGGCCGGCAACTCGTGTACCTGGTTGGCGGTGGCGACGATGAAGACCGGCGCCTTGCGTTCGGCCATCCAGGTCAGCAGGTAGCCGAGCACGCGGCGCGATACGCCACCGTCCTCGCCACCGCTGGCCAGGCCCTTCTCGATCTCGTCCATCCACAACACGCAGGGCGCCAGCTGCTCGGCCGAGGCCAGCGCCTGGCGCAGGTTGGCCTCGGTCTCGCCGTGGTACTTGTTGTACAGCGCGCCCACGTCCAGGCGCAGCAGCGGTACGCCGAAGCCGGCGGCGGTGGCCTTGGCCAGCATCGATTTGCCGCAGCCCTGCACGCCCAGCAGCAACATGCCGCGCGGCGGATCCAGGCCGGCCGGTGCCGAGCCGGCGATGAAGGCCACCCGGCGCTGGCTGATCCAGCGCTTGAGCCGGTTGGCACCGGCCACGTCGCCGAAGCGCGCGCTGTCATGCTCGAAGAACAGGTGGCCGCTGCGGTTGAGCAGCTCGAACTTCAGCCGTGCCAGCTGCGGCAGGTCGTCGTCGCGCAGCGCGCCATCGGCGTAGATCAGCTGGCGGGCGATGCGGCGGGCATCGACCAGGCTCAGGCCCTGCAGGTTCTTCAGGATCTTCTTCACCGCCTCGCTGTCGACCTCGACACGGCGGCCGCCGTGTTCGCGCGCATAGGCGTCGGCCTCCTCGCGCAGCATCTTCAGCAGGGCGTTGGCATCGGGCAGGCGCGGGTTGAAGCGCACCGCCAGGGCCTCCAGCTCGGCCGGCAGCTCGACCTTGGCGCCGATCAGCACCAGCACATGCGGCTCGCTATGGCGGCGCTGGATCAGGTCGCGCAGCGCGCGCTGGTGGCTGGCATACCCCAGGTAGGGGTGGAAATCGAGCAGCAGGTAGACACCCCGCTGATCGGCCTGGCGGATCATCTGCAGGGCGGCGCTGGCATCGGGCGGGCCGACCGGCGGGTCCTCGCGGTCCAGGTCGATGCGACGCAGGCCCTCGGTGATGGACCAGCGGTGCAGGGCCCGCCACACGTGCATCAGCGTCTGCCGGAACAGCTCGACGATGCGGGCCTCATCCTGGGTCTCGATCACGATCAGGGGGGTATTGGCGCGGATCAGTGCGCTCAGGTCCTGCAGTTCGCTCATGCCGGTTCGATCCTTCGGGGGCGCCACGATAGCAAAGGCGATGGCCACTGGTTCAGCACGGTGCTACCTCCCGTCACCACCGCCGGTGTACGCTCGGGGCACGTACCCGGAAGCGAGGCTGGCATGAAGACGATCCTGGTGGCCGGTTCCAAGGGCGGGGTGGGCAAGACCACCGTCGCCACCCACCTGGCCGCGTACGCGGCATTGCAGGGCAAGGCCACGGTGATCGCCGATGCCGACCCGCAGGGCTCCAGCACCCGCTGGGCACAACGGCGTGCAGGGCTGGAAAGCGCGGTGCTCCCCATCGATGTGTATCGGAAGAAGCAGTGGGCGCAGAAGCTGCCCGACGGTACCGATACCGTCATCATCGATGCACCGGCCGGTGCGCTGGCCGACGATATCCCCCATTTCCTGGACGCGGCCGACGCCGTGGTGGTGCCGGTGCTGCCCTCGGCGCTGGATATCGAAGCCATCGTCGGCTTCCTCAACAGCCTGGCCCAGAACCCGCGCGTGCACAGCCGCAAGCTGCCGGTGGGGCTGGTCCTCAACCGCACCAAACCCTGGACCCAGACTTCGCAGCAGGCGCTGCAGATGCTGGCCGAATGGCCATACCCGGTGGTCGCGCAGCTGCGTGACAGCCAGAGCTACGTGGTCATGACCGGCCTGGGCCGCAGCCTGTTCGACTATCGCTCCGCCCAGGTGCGCGAACACCAGGCCGACTGGGAGCCGCTGCTGTCCTGGCTCAAGCTTTGATGCCTGCCTCACTTCTCCTGCTGCATCCTCTTCTCCATGGAAACCCGCGATGCGTGAACTGATCCTGCTGCGCCATGCCCATGCCGAACCCGCCGTTTCCGGCCAGGCCGACCTCGACCGGCCGCTGTCGCCGGTGGGGCTCGCCGAGGCCGAAGCCGCCGGCAAGTGGTTGAAGGAAAACAACCTGCTGCCCGACTGCGTGCTGTGCTCGCCGTCGCGACGTACCCGCGAGACCCTGGAAGCGGTGATGACGGCCATCGGCTATGTCGAAAAGCGCCTGGAAGACCGGATCTACGAAGCCACCCCGGGCACCCTGGCGGCGCTGGTGGACGAGCGTCGTGACCTGGACCGGGTGCTGATCGTCGGCCACAACCCGGGCCTGGAGCAGCTGGTGGCCCTGATGACCGACGGCACCAGCAGTGACTATCGCGGCATGCCGCCGGGCGGCGTGGCCGTGCTTGGCTTCCCGCGCGAGGCCTCGATCGAACCCGGCGTGGCCAGCCTGAACGCGTTCTGGTGGCCGTGATCCGATGAGCCTGGCGCGGCGCAGCCGCTTCCTGCTGCCCGCGTTGCTGGCGCTCGGCCCGGCCTGGGCCGCGGCGCCCCCACCGACCCCGTTGCCGCCCGTGTCCGCCGAGGCGCCACGGGTATTGCGCCTGGATACCCAGCGCTCGCGGATCGGCTTCGAGGTGCGCACCCGATTCGGCCAGCGCATCGAAGGCGTGTTCCCGCACTTCGAGGGGCGTATCGAGATCCTGTCCGACGGCCGTCACCAGGTGCACCTGAAGATGTTCACCCGCTCGGTGGAGATCCCCGGCAAGGCGCGCTATACCGGCTGGATGCGCGGCGAGGAGTTCTTCGATGCCGGGCGCCATCCGGTGGTCGAGTTCGACTCGCTGCCCTACTGGCCGGAGACCGTGGAGCAGGGCGGCGCCATCAACGGCCGGCTGACCCTGCGCGGCATCAGCCACCCCGAGTCATTGCAGGTCGAGAAGGCGGAGTGCGCCCGACCCGGCTATGATTGCGACGTCGTCAGCCGCGGTACCGTGCAGCGAGGCCGGTATGGAATGGACAGCTGGCAGCTAGCCTTGAGTGACCGAGTGACCTTCGTATTGCGTGCGCGCCTGAGCGAGGCGCCGAAACCGTGAACCTCCTGCTGCGCGTCCTGGCGCTGGCAACCGTGTTGCTGGGCAGCGGTTGTGCATCGCTCTCGCATGCCGAGCGTGACCGTGCCGAAGCGATTGCCGTGCAGGCGCGCTCGACCGACGTCGACTGCCGGCGCGCCGACCGCTGCGCGCAGGACTCGCCGTTGCGTGCGCTGGCGGGCCGGGCGTTCACCGAATCCACCCCGGAACAGCCACGCCACTACGCCACCCTGCTCGACGAGGGCGAGGGTGCCCTGGTCGCGCGCCTGAACCTGCTGCGCAGCGCCACCCGCAGCATCGACCTGCAGACCTACATCTTCGACAAGGACGACAGTGCCCGGCTGGTCATCGACGAGCTGCTGGCCGCGTCGCGGCGCGGGGTGAAGGTGCGGGTGCTGATCGACCAGCTCTCGGCGATCTCCGACCTGCAGATCCTCGGCGCCCTGTCCGGCGCGCACCAGAACTTCCAGCTGCGGGTCTACAACCCGACCTTCGGCAAGGCCCGGCTGAACTACTTCGACTATGCCGGCAGCGTGCTGTGCTGCTTCCGCCGCTTCAACCAGCGCATGCACAACAAGCTGCTGGTGATCGACGATGCGATCGGCGTGGTCGGCGGCCGCAACTACCAGGACGACTATTACGACTGGGACCGCGAGTACAACTTCCGCGACCGCGACGTGCTGATCGCCGGCCCGGAGGCGCGGGCGATGGCGGCCAACTTCGATGCCTTCTGGCGCGCCAGGCGCAGCGTGCCGGCCGAGCGCCTGAACGATGTCGGCCGCACCCTGCTGCGCGAGGGCGTGCCGACCCTGCCGCCGGCCAGCTTCCGCCGCCCCGAGCGGGTGGAGCGGGTCAGTGCCGAAGCCAATGACATGGACTTCGTCAGCCGTTCCTTCGTCGATACCGCGTTGCCGGTGGCCTCGGTGCGCTATGTCGCCGACCTGCCGCGCAAGCACCGGCGCGAGAAGGCCGATGCGCCGCTGGCCGGACAGCACGTGACCGAGCCGCAGCTGGATGCGCTGATCGCCGGCGCGCAGAAGGAAGTGATCCTGCAGACGCCGTACCTGGTGCTGTCCAAACCGGCGCAGAAGCTGTTCCGCGAGCTGCGCAAGCGACCGCAGCCGCCGCGCGTGGTGGTGTCCAGCAACAGCCTGGCGGCGACCGACAACCCGATCGTCTATGCGCTGTCGTACAAGTACAAGCGACGCAACATGCGCGAACTGGGCTTCAACATCTTCGAATACAAGCCGTTCCCGCTGGATGCACCGGTCGATTACCGCAACCTGCTGCCCGACCCGATCGCCGCGCCGGAAGGCGACGACGACGGCGGGCGCAACCCGCTGATCGGCGGCAGTGCTGCCGGCAGCAATGCCGGCGACCGTCGCGATCGCGACGAGCATCCGGCACCCACCGGCAAGCAGGGGCCGGTGAACCATCCGCGCACCGGCAGTGCCTACCAGAACGCGCGCGAGCGCCGCCGTGCGGCCGGCAGCGAGGTCGAAACCCGCCTGCTGCGCACCGAGACCCGGCCCTCGTTCCTGGGCAGCAAGGCGGTCAACAAGCCGTTGCCGGTCACCCGCAAGGGCGCGCGCATGGGCCTGCATGCCAAGTCGCTGGTGGTCGATCGCCGCATCGGCGTGGTCGGTACCCACAACTTCGACCCGCGCAGCGAGAACTACAACACCGAAGGCGCGGTGATCATCGATGACCCGGCCTTCGCCGAGCAGCTGGCCGAGAGCATCCTGCGCGACACCCACCCGCAGAACTCGTGGACGGTGGCGCCGCGGGCCAAGCCGCCGGTGCTGTCCGGGCTCAACTACAGCGTCGGCAAGGCCTCCGAAGCACTGCCGATCCTCGACTTCTGGCCGTGGCGCTATGCCACCGACTACGAGTTCAAGCCCGGCCCGGACTGCCCGCAGCCGTTGCCCCGGCAGGACCCGGGCTTCCACCGCTGCTATGTCGCCGTGGGTGATTTCCCCGAGGTCAATGTCGGCCCGAAGTGGCTGCTGGTACGCATGCTGACCGCATTCGGCGCCGGCCTCGTTCCCATCCTCTGAAGGTGCCCGCATGACCCAGGTGTTCCGCGAAGCCGTTTCCCTCGAGCAGCTCAATACGCTCAGCCGCAACACCGCAATCGCGTCGCTGGGCATCATCTTCAGCGCGGCCGGTGACGACTGGCTGCAGGCCACCATGCCGGTGGACGAGCGCACCCGCCAGCCCTACGGCATCCTGCATGGCGGCGCGTCGGTGGTGCTGGCCGAGACCCTGGGCAGCAGCGCCGGCAACCTGTGTGTGGATACGGCCAAGCAGATCTGCGTGGGGCTGGAAATCAACGCCAACCACGTGCGTGCGGTGCGTTCGGGCACGGTCACCGGCACCGCCCGCGCGCTGCACGTGGGCCGCAGCACCCAGCTGTGGGAGATCCGCATCGAGGACGAGCAGGGCCGGCTGGTGTGCATCTCGCGGCTGACCCTGGCGGTGGTGGCGGCCGGCCACGGCTGAGCCCCGGACGGGCGGTGACGGCAGCGGAACCCAGCGTTCCCTGCCGATTGCCCCGGTCGATGGGTGTTATGGCCTAAATCGGCTGGCAGCGATGACGGCCCTCCGGTATCGTGCGCGGATGACTTCCCCCACTCCGGCCCCCCGCGGCGGCGTGGCGCGTGTGTGCCGTTACCTGTACCGCGTACCGCTGCTGTTGGTCCACATCATCGTGTTCCTGCCGCTCATCCTGATCGGCATGCTTCGGCCGTGGGGCGAACTGCGCGTGGGCGAGGCGACCCTGGGGGCCAAAGTGGTCAACTGGTGGCAGGGGGGGCTGATGTGGATCTTCGGCTTCCGCCTGGTGCAGATCGGCAGGCCGCTGCCCGGCGCCGTGCTGTTCGTCGCCAACCACGTCAGCTGGGTCGACATCTGCATCCTGCACAGCCAGCGCATGATGGGCTTCGTCGCCAAGCGCGAGATCGCCAGCTGGCCGCTGGTCGGGTGGCTGGCCGCGCGCGGGCAGACCATCTTCCACCAGCGCGGCAACACCGAATCGCTCGGTGGCGTGATGCAGGTGATGGCCGATCGCCTGCGCGAAGGCAAGGCAGTGGGCGTGTTCCCCGAAGGGCGTACCCGCGGTGGCCACGAAGTGGGCCCGTTCCATGCCCGCATCTTCCAGGCGGCGGTTGAGACCGGCGTGCCGGTGCAGCCGGTGGCTCTGGTGTACGGGCTCAAGGGCGACGCGCAGACCATTGTCGCGTTCGGCCCCGGCGAGAGTTTCTTCGCCAATTTCCTGCGCCTGCTCGGTGAGCCGGCGCGGCGTGCGGAAGTGCATTTCCTGGCACCGATCGGTGCGCAGGACCTGGAAGGCCGTCGGCGCATCGCGGAGACGTCGCGCGCGCGCATCGTGGCGGCCATGAGCACGCAGTGAGGGTGCGGTGGCCCTGATCCCGCCACCCGTCCTGGACGCCGGCACGCCGACGCTGCACGCGGCTGACTACCAGCCACCGCGCTGGCTGCGCAATCCGCACCTGCAGTCGATGCTCAGCTCCAGCCGCATGCGCCTGCAGCGCGGCCTGCTGCTGCTGGCCGCGACCGGCGCGATCAGCGAAGAACTGATCCTCGACGGCGGCGACGGCGTGCGCCTGCAGGGCTGGCACAGCCATGTCGAAGGCCGCGAACCCAAGGGCATGGCCCTGCTGCTGCATGGCTGGGAAGGCAGTGCCGAATCCAGCTACATGCGCATGGCGGCCGCGCGCATGCTCGAACAGGGCTTCGACGTGGTGCGGCTGAATTTCCGCGACCACGGCAATACCCATCACCTCAACCCCGGCATCTTCCACTCCAACCTGATCGACGAAGTGGTGCATGCCGCAGGCGATATCGCCCAGCGCTGGCCGCAGCTGCCGCTGGTGGCCGCCGGCTACTCGCTGGGCGGCAACTTCGTGCTGCGCCTGGCCCTGCGTGCGCCGGCGGCCGGCGTGCCGCTGCTGCGCGTCGCCTCGGTATGCCCGGTGCTGGACCCGGCGCTGACCATGGAGAGCATCGAGAACGGCCCGGCAATGTACGACTGGTACTTCCGGCGCAAGTGGGCCGGTTCGTTGCGGCGCAAGCGCGACCTGTTCCCCGAACTGAGCGACTGCGACGACCGCGTGCTGAAGCTGGACATCCGCGCGTTGACCGCCTGGCTGGTCGAGCGCCACACCAGTTTCGGCTCGTTGCAGGCCTATTTCGACGGCTACTCGATTGCCGGCGATCGCCTGTCCTCGCTGCAGGTGCCGGCCGACATCCTGATGGCACAGGACGACCCGGTGATCCCGTACGCGACCTTCAGCGACTGGCAGCTGCCGCGCAACGCGCACCTGGAAACCGCCTGCTGGGGCGGCCACTGTGGCTTCCTGGAAAACTGGCGCGGTGACGGCTTCTCCGAGCGCTGGGTGGCGCAGCGCCTGCAGCGCGTGCTGCAAGGCTGAACCGGCACGGGCGCGCAGGCCGCTACAATGCGGGTTTGCCCTTGAACCGGACCGCCATGCAAGACCAGATCATCCAAGCGTTGCGCCAGAACGAGGCCGACCAGGCCGTGCAGCTGGCCCAGGCGTGGACCCGTGATGAACCCGGCCAGGCCGAGGCCCACCGCTGGCTGGCGCTTGCGCTGCAGCAGCAGGGCAAGGCCGAGGACGCGATGGAGGCCCTGCAGCAGGCGCTGCAGCTGGCCCCGGACAATGCCCAGCTGCACCTGCAGCACGCCGGCCTGCTGCTGGCCCTGCGCCAGTTCGACGGCGCTGGCGAAGCACTGACGCGCACCACCGGGCTGGACCCGAACGCCTTCGCTGCCTACCTGATGCAGGCCCACCTGGCGATCGGCCGCAACGATTTCGATGAAGCGCAGCGCCTGTCCACCCTGGCCTCGCGTGTCGAACCGGACCACCCGGAACTGCTGACCATCGACGGCATGATCGCGCTGCGCCGCGATGATGCCGATCGCGCGCTGACGCTGCTGTCGGCCGCCAACCAGGCCCAGCCCAACGACATTCGCGTGCTCTACGCACTGGGCTTCGCCTACCTGGGCAAGAACATGCTGGCCTTCGCCGAGCAGGCGTTCCGCCGCGTGCTGGAACTGAACCCGACCATCGCCTCGCTGCATGGCCTGGTGGTGCAGCTGGCCATGCGCCAGGGCAACCTGGACGCTGCCGCCGAAGCGATGCAGATCGCGCTGCAGCAGCAGGGCCTGGATACGCCATCGATGCGCCGCCTGGCCGGCGAACTGGCACTGCGCAGCGGCCAGCCGCTGCAGGCGCTGGAGCACCTGCTGCCGTTGCTGGAATCGCTGCCTGACGACCGCGACGTACTGCAGTTGCTGCTGATGTCCTGGCAGCGCCTGGGCCGCGAAGACGAGGCCCGCGCACGCCTGGATGCCGCCCTGGAGCAGCACCCGCAGCTGCACGACCTGTGGCTGGCACGCCTGGCGGTGGAAGAGGTCGGCAGTGCCACCGCCGCCGCCACGGTCGAGCGCTGGATGGACGCGATGCCGGGCCACCTGCCGGCGCTGGAAGCGCGCCTGCGCCTGCACGACATGGTGGGCGAACACGCCCAGGCCGAAGCGATCGCCGAGCGCATCGTCAACCTCGAACCGGGCCGCGTCAGCGGCGAAACCCGCCTGGTCGAAGGCCTGCTGCAGCGCGATCCGGCCGCCGCGGTCGCCCGCGTGCAGGCGCTGATCGACATGGCACCGGAAGGCCACCGCGCCGACCTGCGCACCTGGCTGGGTGAGATCCAGGATCGCGCCGGGCAGCACGAAGACGCGCTGCAGACCTGGCTGGCACTGCAGGCCGACCAGGCACCGCAGCGCCTGCCGCTGCCGCCGCAGGCCAAGGCGCCGCCGAGCTGGCCGGACAAGGGCGAGATCGACGGTGATGCCACTTCCGCGCCGATCTTCCTGTGGGGCGCGCCGGGTTCGGGCGTGGAGCGCGTGGCGACCGGCCTGGCCGCCGCCAGCCCGGTGCTGCGCAGCGACCGCTATACCTCCAACGCACCCGACGACGCGTTCCAGAACTACCACACGCTGCAGGACCTTGCCTCGGGCGTGCTGACCCCGGAGCGGCTGGTGCAGCGCTGGCGCGAACAGCTGCCGTCGCGCGGCGTGCAGGACGACGCGATCATCGACTGGCTGCTGTGGTGGGACAACGCGCTGCTGTGGGCGCTGCGCCCGCAGCTGCCGCAGGGCCGCCTGCTGGTGGTGCTGCGCGATCCGCGCGACATGCTGCTGGACTGGGTGGCCTACGGTGCCGCCGCACCGCTGGCAATGACCTCGCTGGCCGAAGCCAGCGAATGGCTGGCGCGCGCGCTGGCCCAGGTCGCCGCCCTGCACGAGGACGATCTGTACCCGCAGGTGCTGCTGCGCATCGACCAGATCGGCAACGATCCGCAGGCGATGGCCGAACTGCTGGGCCGCCTGTTCGAGCGGCCGATGCCGCCAGCCGCGCAACTGGGTGCGCCGCGCTTCCCGCCGGGCCACTGGCGCAACTACCGCGACGTGATGAGCGCCGCCTTCGCCAAGCTCACCCCGATCGCGGTGCGCCTGGGTTACCCGGAAGAGTGAGGACACGCCGATGCAACTGAGCAGCCACAGCCTGACCAACGGTGCACCGATCGACCGCGAATTCGCCGCCGGCGATGCCGCGGGCTTCGCACCGGACCGCAATCCGCACCTGGCCTGGAGCGATGTGCCGGAGGGCACCCGTTCGTTCCTGCTGGTGTGTGTCGATCCGGACGTGCCGACCGTGCCGGAGACGGTCGGCCGCACCGACATGAGCGTGCCGCGCGACCAGCCGCGCTGTGATTTCGTGCATTGGGTAATGGCCGACATTCCGGCCTCGGTGCGCGAGATCGCCGCAGGCAGCTGCAGCGACGGCTTCGTGGTGAAGGGCAAGTCCGAACCGGCCGGCCCGGCCGGCAGCCGCCAGGGCCTGAACGACTTCACCGGCTGGTTCGCAGGCAATCCGGACATGGCCGGTGACTACCTGGGCTATGACGGCCCGTACCCGCCGTTCAACGACGAACGCCTGCACCACTACTTCTTCCGCGTGTTCGCACTGGACGTGGCATCGCTGCAGCTGCCGGCACGCTTCACCGCCGCCGACGCCTACCGCGCCATGCACGGCCACGTGCTCGCCGAAGCGGCACTGCACGGCACCTACACCTTGAACCCGGCGCTGGGCTGAGAGCCCTTGTAGGGCCGGGGCATGCCCGGCTTTGCTTTCTGCAGAGTCGAGCCATGCTCGACTTTGCCTTGTAGAGCCGAGCCCATGCTCGGCTGCTTCTGCTACGCAATGGACCTGCAGTAAACAGCAAACCCTGCCAGGAACGCATCCGCTTCGGCGCGATGCACTTCCGACTGAAGCACCTCGAAGATCTCCTCCGGTTCCAGGCCCAGCACCGGTACACGCAGGAACAGCGTTGTACTGAACGCGGCACTGACCGTGGACAGCACCGCGCGAAGTGCCTGCAGCATGTCCTCGCCACGATGGGACGCATGCACTAACGCAATGGGCCGACCGACGATCTGGTCGCCGGATACGAGCCAGTCGATCGCATTCTTCAATCCGCCGGGAATGCCACGCACGTATTCAGGGCTGCACACCAGCACACCGTCGCTGCGGGCGATGGCAGCCTTGAAGCGCGTCACGCTGCAGGGTTCATCGGTGCCTTCCAGATCGGGGGAGAACACCGGAAGTTCGCCGACCCCGGCGTAGACCTCGATCTCCATGCCGGGCGGCGCGATGGCTTTCAGGGCCACCAGCAGAGCGGTGTTGGTCGACTGCCGGCGCGCGCTGCCGGATATGGCGAGAATCTTCATCGTGGCAAGGCTGGCACGTGGGGCTGCGTCGACGCTACAGAACGTGGAAGGGCGACCTCGTGGCCGCCCTTCTGTTTATTTACTTCTTCTCGATGGCCGACTCGACCACCATGTCCAGCACGTACGCCTGCGACGGCGCATCGGCCGGCGGGTTCTTCACTTCGTAGCGCTTCACGCGCACCACGTTGCGCACGCCGTCTTCGTGGGTGTAGCCCTCGATGGTGCCGTAGAAGTTCTCGAACTTGCCCGGCTCACCCTGCTTCAGGCCCTTGTCGTCGAACTTCACTTCGCGCACCTGCAGGCACTGGTAGTCCGGGATCAGCGGGTGCGAGCACTTCTGCGTCTTGGCGGCCACTTCCAGGAACACGGTTTCGCCGGCGCCGCCGTAGCGGGTTTCAGCGGTCGGCTCCGGGTTGAACACCAGCACGTCGCCCTTGGCGTTGGTCAGCGTCAGCTTGCCATCGGCATCCTGCTCGGCCTTCAGCTCGCCCTGCAGGCGGCTCGACACGGCTTCGTCCAGCGCCATCAGCGCCTTGTCGGTGCAGGCCATCATGGTCGAGGCCATCGCGCTGACCGTCAGCTTGCCGTCGGCCAGGGTGTAGCCGCCGCCCATGCGGTTGCAGGTGTTGCTGACCGACAGTCGGCCATCTGCGAAGTCCAGGGTGACCGGCTTGTCTTCGCGGGCGAACAGCGCGTCGATGCGCTTGCCGTCGGCGCCGGTGGCCTGCTGCAGCAGCCAGTGCTGGCTCTGCAGGCGCTGCGCATCCAGGTGCGCCAGCGTCTGCTGGTCTGCTGCCTTGGCCGCGGCCGGGGCCACGTCGTCGCCGCCGGTGCCGGCCGGGGCCGGGGTCTGGCTGCAGGCGGCCATCAGGGCCAGCGGGAGGAGCAGGGTGAGCTTGCGGTTCATGGTGATTCTCCTTGGGGAACCGTGGGGGAAACGGGGTGGGGCCGGCAACGGGGTTACCGTACCCCGGCGCTGTTCAGCTGCCGGAGGGCAACCACAGCAGCAGCGCCGCGCCCAGCGCGATACGGTAGATCGCGAAGGCGGTGAACCTGTGCGACTTGATGTAGCCCATCAGCCACTTCACTACGACGAAGCCGGTGATGGCCGCGGCAAGGAAGGCCACGCCCACGTCGGCCCAGTCCTCACTGCCCAGCTGCCCGGCCTTGGCCATTTCCAGGAAGGTGTAGGCGCTGGCGGCGAACATGGTGGGAATGCCGACCAGGAACACGAACTCGGCGGCGGCGGCGCGGCGGCTCAGGCCCAGCAGCATGGCCAGGAAGATCGCCGAGGCCGAGCGCGAGGTGCCGGGGAACACGCCGGCCACGACCTGTGCCAGGCCCACGCCGATCGCCACCGTCCAGGTCACCTGGTCGCGGTCGGGCAGGCGCGCGGTGTAGGCCTCCACCAGCAGCATCCAGACACCACCGATGATCAATGCCCAGGCCACCGGGCTGACCGTCTCCGGCAGCGACCAGCCGGCCTTGCGCACCACCAGGCCGACCACGGCGGTGACCAGGAAGGCGGCGCCCAGCTTGAACACGTACTCACGGTTCTCGCGCTGGTTGAAGCCGGTGGCCAGCTGCAGCAGGCGCTGGCGGAACACCAGCACCACGGCCACGATCGCGCCGGCCTGGATGACGATGTTGAAGAAGTCCGAGCGGGCACCCAGCCAGTGCTGGGCGATGAGCAGGTGGCCGGTGCTGGAGATCGGCAGGAATTCGGTCAAGCCTTCGAGGATGCCCAGCAGCAGGGCGGAGAGCAGGTCGGACATGGACGGTGCGTGACGCGCGGCGGAAGGAAGAAGGTCGAGAGGATAGACGATCCCTGCCGCACCAAACGGGTGCGTCTGGTGGCGGGTGCACCCGTTTGGTGCGCACCGTTCTGCACCGCCACGGAGCGCCCTTTTTGAAATCAATGACTTGCGGCCAGCGAAAAGTTGGCACGGTCGTTGCTGTACCTCAGCAGGCATTCATCCCCATCCGAGGTCGTACCGATGTCCGTGGAAAACGTTGAGAAGCTGATCAAGGACAACCAGATCGAGTTCGTCGATCTGCGTTTCGTGGATATGCGTGGCGTCGAGCAGCACGTCACCTTCCCGGTCAGCATTGTCGAACCGTCGCTGTTCGAAGAAGGCAAGATGTTCGACGGCAGCTCGATCGCCGGCTGGAAGGGCATCAACGAATCGGACATGGTCCTGCTGCCCGACACCACCAGCGCCTACGTCGACCCGTTCTACGCAGATCCGACCATCGTGATCAGCTGCGACATCCTCGATCCGGCCACCATGCAGCCGTACGGCCGCTGCCCGCGCGGCATCGCCAAGCGCGCCGAGGCCTACCTGAAGTCCTCCGGCATCGCCGAAACCGCGTTCTTCGGCCCGGAGCCGGAGTTCTTCATCTTCGACTCGGTCCGTTTCGCCAATGAAATGGGCAACACCTTCTTCAAGGTCGATTCCGAAGAAGCCGCCTGGAACAGCGGCGCCAAGTACGACGGCGCCAACAGCGGCTACCGTCCGGGCGTGAAGGGCGGCTACTTCCCCGTGCCGCCGACCGACACCCTGCACGACCTGCGCGCCGAGATGTGCAAGACCCTGGAACAGGTCGGCATCGAAGTGGAAGTGCAGCACCACGAAGTGGCCACCGCCGGCCAGTGCGAGATCGGCACCAAGTTCAGCACCCTGGTGCAGAAGGCCGATGAACTGCTGCGCATGAAGTACGTGATCAAGAACGTCGCGCACCGCAACGGCAAGACCGTCACCTTCATGCCCAAGCCGATCGTGGGCGACAACGGCAGCGGCATGCACGTGCACCAGTCGCTGTCCAAGGGCGGCACCAACCTGTTCTCCGGTGACGGCTACGGTGGCCTGAGCCAGCTGGCGCTGTGGTACATCGGCGGCATCTTCAAGCACGCCAAGGCCATCAATGCCTTCGCCAACTCGGGCACCAACAGCTACAAGCGCCTGGTGCCGGGCTTCGAGGCGCCGGTGATGCTGGCCTACTCGGCCCGCAACCGTTCGGCCTCGTGCCGCATTCCGTGGGTGTCCAACCCGAAGGCGCGCCGCATCGAAATGCGCTTCCCGGACCCGATCCAGTCCGGCTACCTGACCTTCACCGCACTGATGATGGCCGGCCTGGACGGCATCAAGAACCAGATCGACCCGGGTGCACCGAGCGACAAGGACCTGTACGACCTGCCGCCGGAGGAAGAGAAGCTGATCCCGCAGGTCTGCTCCTCGCTGGACCAGGCGCTGGAAGCGCTGGACAAGGACCGCGAGTTCCTGAAGGCCGGCGGCGTGATGAGCGATGACTTCATCGACGGCTACATCGCGCTGAAGATGCAGGAAGTGACCAAGTTCCGCGCGGCCACCCACCCGCTGGAATACCAGCTGTACTACGCCAGCTGACCGGATGCGATGGCGGTGGGTTCCCCCTCCCACCCGCCGCCATCGCTTCCGTTTTCGCGGCTGGGGAGCCGCGGTCAGATCGGGGTCGGATCCCATTCGTTTACGAATGGACGCTGATCCCTATCCAGGGGCAAGAGAGAGACCGGATACGCGACCAGGGCCGCCCTCCCTCCCGCGTCGGTCGTGCAAGGAGAGAGGCACGGCCGTCCCGGCCCTGTACGTGTCCGGTGCAACAGCCACGGTCATCATCCTGATGACCCGTGGTTGCCTGATGCCAACGCGCGCTGGCGCGCTGGCCCCATCCACCCTCGGGACATGCGCATGAAACTGATCTCCGCCATCATCCGACCGTTCAAGCTCGACGAGGTCCGCGAGGCCCTGTCCGATGCAGGCGTGTCGGGCATCACCGTGACCGAAGTGAAAGGTTTCGGTCGCCAGAAGGGCCACACCGAGCTGTATCGCGGCGCCGAGTACGTCGTCGATTTCCTGCCCAAGATCAAGATCGAAACGGTGGTCACCGACGAGCGTGCCGACGCGGTGATCGAAGCGATCCAGTCGTCGGCAGGCACCGGCAAGATCGGTGACGGCAAGATTTTCGTCACCGCCGTCGAACAGGTCATCCGCATCCGCACCGGCGAAATCGGTGCCGACGCGCTGTAACCCCCTTCCGGAGATTCCCCCCATGAAGATGCGCCTTCTCACCGGGTGGCAAGCCCGGTTCCATCTGGTGTGCCTGTTGATGCTGCTCAGCGCACTGGCCGCCGGTGCCTGGCCGGGCAGCGCCCATGCCCAGGCCCAGGTATCGCCGTTGCCGAGCGAAAGCGTGGCGGTCGAGCCGCTGCACGATGCGGCCGCCACCGCCGCGGCGCCGGCCGTGGCCGAAGCGGCCGCCGCCTATGATCGTGGCGACGTCGCCTGGATGCTCACCTCGACCCTGCTGGTGCTGTTGATGGTGGTACCGGGCCTGGCCCTGTTCTACGGCGGCCTGGTGCGTTCGAAGAATGTGCTGTCGGTGCTCAGCCAGATCCTGGTGGTGTTCTCGCTGGTGCTGCTGCTGTGGGTGGCCTATGGCTACAGCGCGGTGTTCAGCGCCGGCAATCCGTTCTTCGGCTCGTTCACCGAATTCGCCTTCCTCAAGGGCTTCACCCCGGAGTCGGTGGGCAACACGCCGATCAAGGGCCTGCCGGACTATCTGTTCGTCGCGTTCCAGTCGACCTTTGCCGGCATCACCACCGCGCTGATCGTCGGTGCCTTCGCCGAGCGCATCAAGTTCCGCGCGGTGCTGCTGTTCTCGGCGCTGTGGTTCACCCTCAGCTACATCCCGATGGCACATATCGTCTGGGGTGGCGGCTACCTGGGTGAGCTGGGTGCCATCGACTTCGCCGGCGGTACCGTGGTCCACATCAACGCGGGCGTCGCCGGCCTGGTCGGCGCGTGGTTCGTCGGTAAGCGCCTGGGCTATGGCCAGACCGCGCTGAAGCCGCACAATGTGCCGTTTACCTACATCGGCGCGATGCTGCTGTGGGTGGGCTGGTTCGGCTTCAACGCCGGCTCGGCAGCAGCGGCCGACACCGTGGCCTCGCTGGCCTTCCTCAACACCGTGCTGGCCACCGCCGCTGCCGTGCTTGGCTGGACCCTGGTGGAGGCGATCGGCAAGGGCAAGCCTTCGGCGCTGGGCGCTGCGTCGGGTGCGGTGGCCGGTCTGGTCGGCATCACCCCGGCCTGTGGCACCGTCGGGCCGCTTGGCGCGATCGTGATCGGTTTTGTCGCCGGCGTGGTCTGCGTGTGGGGCGTGACCGGCCTGAAGCGCCTGCTGAAGGTGGACGACACCGCCGACGTGTTCGGTGTGCATGGTGTCGGCGGCATCGTCGGCGCGATCCTCACCGGCGTGTTCAGTGCGCAGTCGCTGGGCGGCACAAAGGCCGATCTGGATATCGCCCATCAGGTCTGGGTGCAGGTGGTCAGCGTCGGCCTGACCGTGGTGTGGTCGGCGGTGATGACCGCGGTCATCCTGCTGGTGGTCAAGGTCGTGGTCGGCCTGCGGGTGACCGAAGAGGCCGAACGCACCGGCCTGGATGTGACTTCGCACGGCGAGTCCGCCTACGAGGCCTGACGTGGCGGCGCACTGACGTGGTGGGTGCCGACCGTTGGTCGGCACTTCCACTGTCCTTGTTCTGGTAGGTGCCAAGCTTGCTTGGCACGGGGTCTGGGTCTGCTCTGGTGGGTGCCGACCGTTGGTCGGCACAGCGGGTAGCCCATCCACGCATGGCGTGGCTCTACCGTTCCTGCTCCAATGGCTGTCTGCAGGTGGGCGTGTACACGCCTCCAACGACCTCGATGGACTACAGAACGGAGTAGGCGTGATTCAGGCGACTTCCGCAGCAGTGATGGAAGACATCGAATGGTATGTCTACCTGCTGACCCTGGACGACTACAGTCCGCATGCGCTGGTGCGTAGTGTGGCCGGCGCAGGAGATCGAGAACACTGGAGCTTCGCTGTGGAGCTCACCTGTCGCTGCCTTTCCTCCGGTCTGTGGCGACTCTCCTACGGCCTGCCTCCGGAGCTGGGGCTTTCCAGCATCGATCGTCGATCCGAGCACCAGCAGTCTGATCAACATCATGGTGCCTGGAGCACATGCATTGGATCCGGGCTTTGTGATCCGACAGGTGCTTCCGGATGGATTCGGTGGATTCTCAGTCTCAACCAGAGGCTGGGGTACGGGTTCGCGTCCAATGTTCAACTCGAATTGGTGGGCCAAGTGTGGAGTTCCAATACGCGCGATACTGGTGGCGAAGTTGGCAAGTTGCGGTGGCCTTGGAGTACTTTTCCCTCAAGGCAGAAATGCATGAGCTACCGGGGCTCTGATGGAAAGATGGTGGAGATCTGCCAGTGAGTGAGCGTGAGTTGGGGGCAAAGATTGTGTCTGTGATTGCCAGCTCCGTGCTTGGAGCGGCTCTATTCATAGGCATTCCGCTGAGTTCTCGGATAGGCAGCATTTCGCAGGCTGCAATTTTCACATCGCTGGTTTGCGCCATAGCCGCTGTGTCGGGCCTCATCTTCGGTGTGCCCGGGGTTATGCTTGTGGACAAGTTTCTTCCGCGGTTCAAAGCTCGTTATGTTGTAGCTGCACCAATCTGTGCCTTGTTGGCGTGGCTCGCGTTCGAGGGTGCCTTCTCTCCTGGCGCTTGGATAAAGGTCTGGACCAGTCCTTCCTTTTGGTTTGGGTGGGCTCCCAGGCGCGCTGGCATCATGCTTTTCATCGGGTTGGCCGTGGGTGCCTTCTACATGTTGATCTGGCCGCGGATTGGACGAATGATGAAGGTCAACACGGCCTTGTGACTGAGGGCGATGGAATCGGGTGCCTGTGCGCAGCACGGTGGCGGCAAATAGCCAGGCATACAGCGGCGCGGGGAAGTAGAGGGCATCGATGAGTACAACCGTGCACTGAACGCAGTGACGACGGCGCTGGTGGGCGGTGTGGCGGGACAGGGCGCTGGCCAGGCCGCGTCCAATGCACTGGCGCCCTATGCCGCTCACTTCATCGGCAGCACGCTTGACCCGAACCACGGCAGCGACCCCAATGCGACTCTGCAACTGCTGTCGCATGCGGTGTTGGGTGCGCTGCTGGCGGAAGCCGATGGTGGCAGTGCGGGAACCGGAGCGGTGTCCGCGGCCGGCGGCGAGTTGGCCGCGAAGGTACTGACTAATACATTGACCGGCGGAGACCCCTCCAAGCTGAGCCCGGAGCAGAAAGAGATGGTGCTGGCGTTGTCGCAGGCAGTTGGCGCACTGGCGGGCGGGCTGTCGGAGCAAAGGAAGGTCACGAAATGAGTGCTAGTGATGTGAAAGATGCTGGAAGAATTTCCGTTCAGGCTGCATATGTATTGATGTGCGTGTTCCTTCAGAAGTATATGGAGAGGGGGGAGGGGCAGGACACTCTTGTTGATCTGTTATCTTCGGGAGGGTCATTTCTATGGGCGAATGGCTTGCCCAACGATCCGGCAATGTGGGATGACTGGTGTGATGCATTTGCAGAGGTTGTCACCGTGGGGAGTGCTCTTAATTCTGAATTTTGTAGCGCACAAATTAATTCGTCGGGCGAGTACTTGGCGTTGCTGGATGCGTTCTCGTTAATGATGGTATTCCTTGAGTCGATTCTTGATCGATCTGGTGAGGATCTTCCGCTGTTCGAAGTTGTTGTTCGCCTTATGTCGCCTCTAGGTGATTCCGGTTGTCTTGATGATTCCTCTGTCTGGGCTGAGTGGGTGGAGTCGGTTAGGAAGGTGAGGGCATAGGGTTCTGGGCGGTTGCTTGTTCAATGGAAGTTGGGGTTAAACGGCCGCCTCGATGAAGTTGCTCGGCTTGACGGTGTTGCCAGTCTGTATGTCACCGGTCGAAGCAGTGGTGACGCGCCAAGGTAGATTTCTTCGCAATGCGGGCGCGGAGGGATTGACCAGATCGGCCACTGGCGGGATCTGAGGGGCCGTTGATGAATCATTTTGTTCAAGTTGTTATGACGGTTGTTCCCTGGGTTCACGTGTCCACGGTGTTGGAATCGATTCGGCGGCATGGCTGGGTCCGTTTCGAGGATTGAAGGTAGGTGATGAGGAACTTGGGCGCTTGGCTATTCGAATTGGAGTTTGAGATTTGGGCATGAGGTGGGGGCGTTATTGAGTTTTTTGCATGACAGCTCCCCAGTTCTCCAGCGATCCGGACGAAGCGAAGAACCACGGCTGCAGTCATGGTTACAATTCGTCCATGATCAGCCCCCGCCTTCTGGCTTCCACACTGCTGGCCCTGGCCCTTTCGGCCTGCACCGCCACCGCGCCTGTGCAGCACAACCCGCTCGCCACCTGGGTCCCATCACCCAACCAGAACGCGCGCACCCCGGTCATCATCGTCATCCACCACACCGAGCAGAAATCGGTGCAGCAGAGCCTGCATACGTTGCGCACGGCCAACAGCGGTGGGCCGGTCAGTGCGCACTACCTGATCGGCGCCGATGGCCATCGTTACCAGCTGGTGGCTGATGAGCGCCGTGCCTGGCACGCCGGCGCCGGGCGCTGGGGCACCATCACCGATCTCAATTCGGCTTCGATCGGTATCGAGCTCGACAACGATGGCCGCAGCCCGTTCAGTGCGGCACAGATCGAATCGCTGATCGTGCTGCTGCGCGATCTCACCACGCGCCTGAACATCCCGCCGCGCCAGGTGATCGGCCATGCCGACCTGGCGCCGACGCGCAAGCAGGATCCGAGCCGCTTCTTCCCATGGCAGCAGTTGGCTGAGGTCGGTTTCGGCGTGTGGCCGCGCGCGGCCGACGGCGCGGCACCGGAAGGTTTCGACGCGTGGAATGCCCTGGCCCGCTTCGGCTATCCGCTGGACAACCGCGAAGCCACCGTCGCCGCCTTCCACCGCCGTTTCCGTGGCCGCGACGACCTGCCGAAGACGCTGGATGCCGAAGACGCCCGCGTCCTGCACTCGCTGCTGCTGCAGACGCCGTGACTCCGCGCATGAACGCTTGGCCCCGCGCTGGGTTGCCGCCCAGCGGCCGGCCCGCCACCATGGCGGCATGATCGATTCCGCCACCTTCTTCAAGCGCAAGCACTGGACCCTGCTGGCAGCGGCCGTGCTCGCCGGTTGCGCCACCACCGCTCCGCGCACGGGTTCCGAAGCGCCCACGCCGACGTCGCCGCCGGCGGCCACCTACGCCAAGGTCGGCTGGAAAGCCCTGCCAGCGGTCTCGGACAGCGATCTGCAGGCCGGCTTCGTGGCTTGGCGCAGCAGCTGCGCCCGCCTGAAAAACGACGCTGTCTGGGCCAAGCCCTGCGCCACCGCCGCAGCGGTGTCAGACAAGGACCCGGCCGCGATCCGCCAGTTCCTGCAGCGCGACCTCGATGCCTATGCGCTGCGTGCCGGTGGCCATCAGGCCGACGGACTGATCACCGGCTACTACGAGCCGATCTACCCCGGCAGCCTGACCCGCACCGACAAGGCGACGGTGCCGGTCTACGGCACGCCGGATGATCTGGTGGTGGTGCAGCTGGACAGCCTCTACCCGGAACTGAAGGGCAAGCGCCTGCGCGGGCGCGTCGAAGGCAAGGTGCTCAAGCCCTATGACGACGCCGGCACCATCGCGGCCAAGGGCGCCAAGGCGCCGGTGCTGGCCTGGCTGACCGATCCGATGGACCTGCAGTTGCTGCAGATCCAGGGGTCCGGCCGCGTGCGCCTGGCCGATGGCAAGCAGGTACGGCTGGCCTATGCGGAACAGAACGGCCACCCCTACCGTGCCATCGGTCGTTGGCTGGTGGACCAGGGCCAGCTGAAGAAGGAAGACGTCACCATGGACGCGATCCGCGCCTGGGCCCGGGCCAATCCCGCGCGCGTGCCGGAACTGCTGCGCAGCAATCCCAGCTACGTGTTCTTCGTGCGCAATCCGGACAGCCCGGAAGGCCCGCGCGGTTCACTGAACGTGCCGCTCACTGCGGGCTACAGCGTGGCGGTGGACCGTACCGTGGTGCCGCTGGGCAGCCTGCTGTGGCTGTCGACCACGCGCCCCGATGGCACGCCCGTGGTACGCCCGGTGGCTGCGCAGGACACCGGCGGCGCCATCGCCGGCGAGGTGCGCGCCGACCTGTACTGGGGCAGTGGCGATGCCGCCGGCAAGCTGGCCGGCGACATGAAGCAGAAGGGCAACATCTGGATGCTGTGGCCGAAGGGCGTGCCCCTGCCGAACTGAACCAGCAGGGGGCGGATCCCTTTCCAAAGGAAAGGGCTCTGGCCCCGGATGCCTGATAATGGCGCCATTCCGAACTTTCCGGCCGCGCCTGCGGCCAGGACCCCTGCAATGACCTACGCAAAGCACAACGCAAAACCCGGCGCGAAATCCGCCGCAAAGAAGTACTACAAGCACTGGGCCGAATCGGGCCTGGGCAAGGGCAACGTGCTGATGGAAGCGCGCGGCGACAAGATCGTGCGGCAGGTGGAAATCTACGGCACCAAGATGGTCTGGGCCGACGAGCACGCCCACAGCGATGACCGTTTCCTGCTGGCCGACCAGCCGGTGTCGTTCCTGGATTTCGACGAGGACGACGAGATCTCCGCGCGTGAATTCGAAGCCGCCTGGAAGAAGGCACGGGAAGCCACCGGCTACCCGGTGTAATCCCCCCGGCTCCCGCCCTTGTAGCGCCGAGCCTTGCTCGACGCTGCAAAAGCGGGCATGTGAAATGTTATATAATTACATTTCACCATAACCGCCCCTTCCCATGAAGACTCCCACCCTTGTGGCCGCCCTGGCGGCCGCACCGTTCGCCCCTGAAGCTTTCGCACAGTCCGCCGATGCCGCGCTCACCCTCGGCAAGGTGCAGGTGCACCAGCACGGCGAAGGCCAGCTCAGTGCGCACCAGGTGCTGACCTCGGTGGACGTGCTGGGTGCAGACCAGATCGAAAACCGCAACGTTTCGCACAGCTGGGAACTGCTCGGGCAGATGCCCGGCATCCAGCTCACCGAAACCCGGCAGGGTGCCGAATCGGGCAAGGTCAGCTTCCGCGCCTTCAACGGCGAGGGCTACCTCAATGCCATCAAGACGCTGATCGATGGCATCCCCAGCAACGTCAACAGCGGCAACCAGCGCTTCATCGACATGCTGTTCCCGCTGGACATCAGCTACATCGAAGTAGTGCGTGGTACCAACGATCCGCGCTATGGCCTGCACAACATCGGCGGCAACGTGAACTTCGGTACGCGCCAGGGCGGCAGCTACACCGATGCGCGCCTGGCCTACGGCAGCTACAACACCCGTGATGCGCAGCTGGCGATTGGCCGCGAAGCCAATGGCTTCGCGCAGAACTACTTTGTCGGCACCCAGGCCAGCGATGGTTATCGCGACCACGACACCTCCAGGAAGTACTCGCTGGGCGGCAAGTGGTTCTTCGGCACGCTGGACGAAGGGCTGCGCGTGGGCCTGACCGCGCGCGCCTATCACCATGAAGCCGACGAACCGGGCTTCATGACCGCTGAGGAACTGCGCACGCACCGCCGTGGCAGCGAGCTGCGCAACGGCAACGACGGCGATGACCGCGACATGCGCCAGATCGCCGCGCACGTCGACCTGAAGCTGTCCGACGCACTCACCTTCGGCACGCGGCTCTACTACAACCGCTATGAAGACGACCGCCGCGTGACCTTCAGCGACCTGCCCACCGGCAACCTGCCGCGCCAGCGCCGCGTGTGGGATGAACGCCAGACTGGCCTGCTCAGCACGCTGACCTGGCAGGCCAGCTCCACGCTTACTGTCGAGGGCGGCCTGAACTACGAGCAGCAGGACAACGGCTATATCCGCGAGCGCTATGCCTACGCCGAACCGACCGATTACAGCCAGCCGCCGGCGCGCGTGCAGAACGACGACCGCCACAGCTTCGACAACTGGGGCGCCTACGTGCAGGCCATCTACCAGCCCGCCGAGGCGTGGAAGATCGTGCCGGCCTATCGTATCGATCGCTTCAGTGGCAGCACGCACCTGATGAACGGCATCACCGCCCGGCTGCAGGATTACGGCAGCATCGGCCAGCCCAAGCTGAGCATCATCCACAGCCTGGGCCAGACCACCCACGTCTACGCCAACTGGGGCCGCACCTTCCAGGTGCTGACCGGGTCCACCGCACCGGCCTACCTCACCCCGGGGCAGGCGCCGATGCAGCCGTCCACCAATACGGGCATGGAGCTGGGCCTGAAGTTCCAGCCGTTCCAGGGCGCCCAGGCGCGCCTGGCGGTGTGGCAGCAGGACGCGGAAAACGAGGTATCCAACATGCCTGCCACCGGCACCACGGTCACCCTGGGCAAGACCCGCCGGCGCGGCGTGGATGCGCAGTTGAGCCTGCAGCTGGGCGATGACTGGACGGTATGGGCGTCGCACGCCTACCAGGAAGCGAAGATCACCCGCGACGACCGCGATGCCGGCATTTCCCTGCACGGCCGCGAAGTGGCCGCCACCCCGCGCCACATCAGCAATCTGGGCGTGGACTACCGCGCCAGTGATGCGCTGCGGCTGGGCTTGCAGGCGCGTGCACAGGGCGATTACTACCTGGAAGAGCGCAACGTGGCCGGCAAGTTCGGTGGCTTCGCCGTGCTCGACCTCAGTGCTGCCTATCAGCTCACCCCGCGTTTCAGCGTGGACCTGCAACTGAAGAACGTCACCGGCCGCGAGTACGCCTACGCCTGGTACGACAGCTTCTTCTGGGACAGCGCCCGCCCGATGTTCTCGCCAGCCCCGGGCCGCAGCGTGTTCGTCGGCCTCAACATGAAGCTGTAGCCGGCCACGCATCTGGCAATGGTCGAGCTTGCTCGACCTGCAGCAGGGGTCAGATCCCTTTCCGCCAGGAAAGGGCTCTGACCCCGAACCCCGCGTTTTGCACTACATTGGTGCAATGTCCGACCCCGCACCCCCGCCGTCCCTTGATGCCCTGGGCACGCCGCTGGCCTGGGCCGGGGCCGATGGCTGCATTGCCGGCTGCAATCCGGCCTTCGCCCGCTGGCTGGGCGTCAGCGTCCGGCGCCTGCTGGGTCGGCCATTGGCCGCACTGGAAGTGCAGGGCGAGGCACTTGCCCATTTCCTGGCCCGCGATGAGCGCGACAGCCTGCGCCTGAACCGGCTGGCGCTGGCGGTGCCCGGCGAGGCGCCGCGCTTCGCCGAGGGCTGGATGAGCCGCCGCGACGATGGTGGCTGGCTGCTGGAGGCGCATCCGGTCGATGAATTCCCCGGGCTGGACCCAACCCAGGCGCTGCCCAGTGCGCTCAGCGCGGCGCTGAAGGGCCTGGCCCACGAGCTGCGCAACCCGCTGGCCGGGCTGAAGGGCGCGGCCCAGCTGCTGGCCCGCCGCGCGGCGCAGCGCGACGCCAGCGAACGTGAGCTGATCGAACTGATCGGCTCGGAGATCGAGCGCCTCAACGGCCTTCTCGACCAGCTGCTGTCGCCGGCCCCGGCCGCGCCGCATGCGGAACTGAACATCCATGCCGCGCTGGAACGTGTGCTGCGCCTGGCCGAGAACGAGGCCGGCTGGGCGGTACGCCTGCAGCGCGACTACGACCCCAGCATTCCCGAATTCCACGGCGACGCCGACCGCCTCACCCAGGCGGTGTGGAATCTGGTGCGCAACGCGATCCAGGCCGGTGCCGGCAGCATCACCCTGCGCACCCGCGTGGAGCATGGGGTGCGTATCGCCGAGCAGCTGCACACGTTGGCCTTGCGCCTGGAAATCGCCGACGACGGCCGTGGCGTGCCCGAGGAGCTGGCCGAACACCTGTTCCTGCCGCTGGTCAGTGGCCGTGCCGAAGGCACCGGGCTGGGCCTGGCACTGGCCCAGCAGGTCGCGCGCGAGCATCGCGGCACGCTCACCTACCGCTCGCGTCCGGGCCATACCGTGTTCACCCTGCTGTTGCCGATCGGCAACGGCGCCGCTCCTGCCGAGGAGGCCCCGCGCGATGTCTGAGTCCCCCACCACCGCACAGCGCATCTGGGTGGTCGACGATGATCGTGCGGTGCGCTTCGTACTGTGCACCGCGCTGCGCGAGGCGGGGTACCAGGTCGTTGATTTCGACAGTGCCGCTCCCGCCCTGCAGGCGTTGAGCGCGGGCCCGCCACCGGCGCTGCTGTTCACCGATGTGCGCATGCCCGGCGACGATGGCCTGGTACTGCTGGACAAGCTCAAGGCCGCGTTGCCGCAGCTGCCGGTGGTGGTGATGTCGGCCTATACCGATGTCGCCAGCACCGCCGGTGCGTTCCGCGGGGGCGCGCATGAATTCCTGTCCAAGCCGTTCGACCTGGACGATGCCGTGGCGCTGGCGCAGCGTGTGCTGCCGGCCGTGGCGCCCGCGCTGGCCGCCCCCAGCCCCGCCGCCGAAACGCCCGGCGACCAGCCGCCGCAACTGGTGGGCGATACCCCGCCGATGCGTGCGCTGTTCCGCGCCATCGGTCGCCTGGCGCAGGCACCGCTGGCGGTGCTGATCACCGGCGAGACCGGCACCGGCAAGGAGCTGGTGGCCAATGCGCTGCACCGCGAATCGCCGCGTGCGCAGGGCCCGTTCGTCGCGCTCAATACCGCCGCGATCCCGGCCGAACTGCTGGAGAGCGAGCTGTTCGGCCACGAAGCTGGCGCCTTCACCGGTGCGCAGCGCCGTCATGTCGGCCGCTTCGAGCAGGCCAACGGCGGCACGCTGTTCCTGGATGAGATCGGCGACATGCCGTTGCCGCTGCAGACCCGCCTGCTGCGTGTGCTGGCGCAGGGTGAGTTCTTCCGCGTCGGTGGCCGCGAGCTGATCCGCGTCGATGTGCGCGTGGTGGCCGCCACCCACCAGGATCTGGAAGGCCTGGTCGCGCAGGGCAAGTTCCGCGCCGATCTGCTGCATCGCCTGGACGTGGTGCGCCTGCAGTTGCCGCCGCTGCGTGAGCGCCGCGAGGACATCGCGCAACTGGCCAGCACGTTCCTGGCCGCCGCCGCACGCAGGCTGGATACGCCGCCGAAGCGCCTCACCGCCGCGGCTCTGCAGGCGCTGCGCGAACACGACTGGCCGGGCAACGTGCGCGAACTGGAGAACGTGTGCTGGCGGATGGCCGCGCTGGCCGCCGCCGACACCATCGGCGTGGCCGATGTCGATACCGCGCTGAACCGCGCGCGCGGCCGCCGCAACAGCGCCAGCGCAGCCGATCCGGGCCAATGGGAAGCGCTGCTGGCCGAATGGGCGCGCCGTCAGCTGGCCGAAGGCGTGGAAGGGCTGCACGCGCAGGTGCGCGAGCGGGTCGACCATGCCCTGCTGGAGGCAGCGCTGCAGATCACCCACGGTCGCCGCGCCGAAGCCGCTGCCCGCCTCGGCCTCGGCCGCAATACCCTTACCCGCAAGCTGGGCGCCGGGCGCCGTCGCGGGGGCCATTGAACGGTCCCTGCACGCGATCCTCGCGCCCGCTTGCCGAACCGTTGATCGTTCATGGACGATGCAATGCTTAGTGTCACCTGCAAGGAGTCTTCGATGCGTCTGTCCTTTGCCATCCTGCCGTTGTCCGCCGCCGTGCTGCTGTCTGCCTGTGGCAGCGCGCCGAAGAAGGCCGAGCCCACCCCGCCGCCGCCCACCGTGGTCAGCGCAGCGAAGCAGGGTGAGGCCAATCTGTCTCCGGCCTCGGCCAGCATCGTCAGTGGCCGCATCGCACTGATGGTGGAGCCCGGCGGTATCCACATCACCGGCCTGATCGGTGGCCTGCAGCCGATGCAGCAGGCCGGCTTCCACATCCACGAGCGCGGCGACTGCAGCGCGGTGGATGCCAGCAGCGCCGGCAACCACTTCAACCCCGGTGGCGCCGCGCATGGCCGCGCCGGCACCGGCAAGCACCACCTGGGCGACATGGACAACCTGCGTGCCGATGCCCAGGGCCGCGCCAACGTCGATATCCACCTCAAGGGCGTTACCCTTGGCGGAGGCGCCGCCACCGATATCGCCGGACGTGCACTGGTCGTGCATGCCAACGCCGACGACTATCGCAGCCAGCCCGCCGGCAATGCCGGCGTCCGCATCGCCTGTGGCGTGATCCGGGTCGTCCGCTGATCACTGCAGGCAACATCCAGGGAGAGATTCCAATGCGTCTGATCCACACTTCGCTGTTTGCGGCCATCGCCGCGCTGGGCCTGGCGGCCTGCGGCCAGCAGCCGGCCGCTCCGCAGACGGAAACCCCGCCGGCCGCCCCGGCCGAGGGCGCCACCACCGAACCGGCCGCAACGCCAGCCCCGGCGGATGCACCGGCTGCCGATGCCTCGGCCACCGCCGAACTGGCACCGACCCAGGGCAACGAAACCAAGGGCAGCGTCACCTTCAAGGTGGTCGACGGCAAGGTCCACGTGACCGGCCAGATCACTGGCCTGAAGCCGGGCAGCGAGCACGGCTTCCACATCCACGAGAAGGGCGACTGCAGCGCGCCGGACGGCATGAGCGCCGGCGGCCACTTCAACCCGGGCAAGCAGGATCACGGCAACGTCGCCACCGATCCGCACCACGGCGGCGACATGCCCAACATCAAGGCCGACGACAAGGGCGTGGCCAGCATCGACGGCCCGGTGTCGAGCAATGTCAACATCGGCAAGGGTGATGACTTCGACATCATCGGCCGCGGCCTGATCGTCCACGCCGATGCGGACGACTACAAGACCCAGCCGACCGGCAACGCCGGCGCACGCCTGGCGTGTGCGGTGATCCAGAAGGCCCCGTAAGAATCAAGGAACGCCGGCGCAAGCCGGCGTTCTTCTTTATCGGTAGTGCCGGCCGCTGGCCGGCAATCGCAGATCCGGACGTTGCCGGCCAGCGGCCGGCACTCCCCGTCTTCAGCGCGCCAGCAGTTCGCGCGCGTCCTGCCCGGCCTCGCAGTGCACGAACAGCACTGCGCCACTTCTGCTGAAAACGGGAAACACCGGCGCAAGCCGGCGTTCTTCTTTATCGGTAGTGCCGGCCGCTGGCCGGCAATCGCAGATCCGGACGTTGCCGGCCAGCGGCCGGCACTACCCGTCTTCAGCGCGCCAGCAGTTCGCGCGCGTCCTGCCCGGCCTCGCAGTGCACGAACAGCACCGGCACGCCGTGCGCTTCCAGCACCGCGGCCATCTGCCGCTGGCGCATCAGGAACTGCTCGTAGATGCCCTGCAGGCGGTCGCAATCGTTCTTGCTGTGGTTGTAGTACGCGCACCAACCGGCCGGATCGAACAGCGCCATGCGTGCCTCGCCATGGGTATAGCGCAGCAGCGGCTCGGGCGCGGCATTGAGCCACTCGTCTTCGCCCGGCGCCATGATCGCGGTCTCGATCAGCGGCCACAGCGCCGCCAAGCCCTGGTTGTCGTACTGCATCGACATCATCGCGGCCAGGTCGTTCACGGTGAAATAGCGCGCGTGTTCGATGCGGGCACCGAAGCTGTTCTGTGCCATCAACGCGGTGTCGGCATGCGCCATGCCGTTGGCCAGCAGTGTTTCTTCCAGCGCATTGGCCACCGCGTTGGTGGTGGCCACGTCGCTGCCGGTCAGCAGGAACGGCACCACGCGCAGGCCGCCCCCCACCAGGGTCGCATCGGCCTGGAACGGCAGCGGCACATCGCCTGCGGCATCGGTGCCGAAGGCCAGCAGGCGCGGGCCCTGGTTGCGGCCCGGGGCACGCATCTGCAGTTCTTCCAGGCGGCGATGGATCGGCCAGCCCGGGCGCAGTACTTCGGCCGGGTCGAAATGGGCGGCCGCGAACACCAGGTCCAGCTCGGCCACCTGCGGCACCAGCTTGGAAAGGTCACGGCCGACGCGTTCGGCCAGTTCACCGGCCTGTTCAGCGCTGAGCACCGCCTGGCGGGGGATTTCGCCGCCGGCCAGTTCCAGGGCCAGCACGCCAAGGGCATTCATCGCGGGGTCGGGTTTGCTCATGGTTCCACGGTTGGCCCATCACAGGGCGGCAGCTACACTTGGCTCCATTATGCCTGCTCCGCCGTGCAGGCCATGTTGCAGACACCCTCATCCATGCCAGGTATCTCCATGCCCAACGCTCGTCCCGTCGCCATCCTCGGTGGCGTCCGCATTCCGTTCTGCCGCCAGAACACCGCGTATTCGGATGTCGGCAACCTCGGCATGTCGGTCCGTACGCTGGGCGCGCTGGTTGAACGTTTCGGCCTGCACGGCCAGCAGCTGGGCGAAGTGGCGATGGGTGCGGTGATCAAGCACTCCAGCGACTGGAACCTGGGCCGTGAGGCCACGCTGTCCTCCGGCCTGTCGCCGCTGACCCCGGGCATCACCCTGCAGCGCGCCTGCGGCACTTCGCTGGACAGCATCATCACCGTGGCCAACAAGATCGCGCTGGGCCAGATCGAATCGGGCATCGGTGGCGGTTCTGACACCACGTCCGACGTGCCGATCGTCTACGGCAAGAAGCTGCGTGCACGCCTGCTGGCCGCCAACCGCGCCAAGAGCACCGGCGACAAGATCCGCGCGCTCACCGCCGGCTTCAAGTTCTCCGAGCTCAAGCCCGAGTTCCCGGGCGTGGCCGAGCCGCGCACCGGCAAGAGCATGGGCGACCACTGCGAGGACATGGCCAAGGAATGGAACATCTCGCGCGACTCGCAGGATGAGTGGGCGGTGTCCTCGCACAAGAAGCTGGCCGCCGCCTATGAGCGTGGCTTCTTCAACGACCTGATCGCACCGTTCCGTGGCGTCGAGCGTGACAACATCCTGCGCCCGGATACCTCGCTGGAAAAGCTGGCCACGCTGAAGCCGGCGTTCGACAAGGTCTCCGGCCGCGGCACGCTGACCGCCGCCAATTCCACCCCGCTGACCGACGGTGCCGCTGCGGTACTGCTGGCCAGCGAAGAGTGGGCGCGCGCGCACGGCCATGAGCCGCAGGCCTACCTGCGCGACGCGCATGTCTCTGCGGTGGACTTCGTGCATGGCGAAGGCCTGCTGATGGCGCCGACCATCGCGGTGCCGGAGATGCTCAAGCGTAATGGCCTGACCCTGCAGGACTTCGACATCTACGAGATCCACGAAGCCTTCGCCGCGCAGGTGCTGTGCACCCTGCGTGCGTGGGAGAGCGAGGATTACTGCCGCAACCGCCTGGGGCTGGACGCACCGCTGGGCCGCATCGACCCGGACAAGATCAACCTGCTGGGTTCGTCGCTGGCCACCGGTCATCCGTTCGCCGCCACCGGCGCCCGCGTCATCGCCACCGCCGCCAAGCAGCTGGCCGAACGCGGCGGTGGTCGCGCGCTGGTGTCGATCTGCACCGCCGGCGGCATGGGCGTGGTGGCGATCGTCGAACGCTGATCGCTGCGACCGCGCGCCAACCAAGGTTGGCGACTACCAGAAATGCGTGCTGGATCTGCTGTGGTAGATGCCGACCTTGGTCGGCCGTGAAACGGCATCGCTCGGAAAGGCCACGCGCCAACCAGGGTTGGCGACTAACGGGTCCCGCACATGAAAACGCCGCCCATTGGGCGGCGTTTTTTGCTCCTGTGGGTGCCGACCGTTGGTCGGCCCACTTCAGCAACGGTCACGGCAACCGCGGATTACCGAATTCGTCGCGCTCTTCGTTGGCGTCATACACCGGCGGCTGCACCGCGAGCGGCTGTTCTTCCACCGTGGCACGCAGTGGCGTCTCGCCGCCGCGCACCAGCGCCACGCTGTCCTCGCCGCGCTGCAGGCGCAGCGCATTGGCCAGGCACTGCGCGGCCAGCGCGTGTTCGCCACGCTGGGCGAACAGTTCACCCAGCGCTTCCCACGCCGGTGCACCGGCGCCGGCGGCGATGGCCTCGTGCAGGAACGCATCGGCGGCCTCCCACTGCTGCTGGGCCAGGGCCACGCGGCCCTGCGCCAGGCGCAACGCGGCCGAGCCGTCATGCACGTTGCGCCAACGTGCGAGGTTGGCCTGGCGGGTAGCCAGGCGCTCGGCCGGCAGACGGCCATACAGCGCCACCAGTTCGTCATCCCAGCGCTGGTCCAGGGCCTGTTCCAGCGCCAGCAGCGCCGGCTCGTCCCAGTCCAGCGCCACCGCGCGGCTGGCATAGGCGCCAACCACGTCCGGAGTCGGTCGCAGTGCCTTCGGCGTGGCTTCCCACTGCGCGGCCAGTGCGTTGACGTCGGCCGCTTCCAGCAGCGCTTGTGCAGCCAGGCGTGCTTCCAGTTCACTGCTGGCCTCGGCCGGCAGCACCTTGCTCTGGCGCAGTGCACCCAGCTGGCCATACGCCTCGTGGGCGCGGCCGGCCTGTGCCAGTGCCTCGGTGCGCAGCCACAGGCCACGTGGCGGCAGCGGCTGGATCGCCGCTACGTCCAATGCGTTGATCGCATCCACCGGCAGATCGCGCGCCAGCAGCTGTTCGGCGCGCAGCAGCGCCTGCAGGGTGGCATCACTTTCGCCCAGGCGCTGCAGCAGCGCCTCGCCAGCCGGGCCGTCGGCACGTGCCTGCGCGCTGCGCACGGCGTTGGCCAGCGCCACCGCGCTCACTTCCGGATCCTTGGCGGCACCGTCCAGCAGTTTCTCGGCACGCTGCCACTGGCCGTGCTCATAGGCCTGCAGGCCGTCGATCAGGCGCACCCGGCCCTGTTTGCGGCGGTAGCGGCCCCAGGCGCGGAACGGTGCGGCGATCAGGCTCCACAGCAGCCATAGCACCAGCACCGCGATCACTGCCAGCAGCGCCACCTTCGGCAGGTTGCTGTGGTAGTCGTAGCCGCCGTAGCGCAGGGTCACTTCGCCGAAGCGGTTCAGGTCTTCGGCGCCGAGCCATTGCGCAGCGACCACGCCGATGGCCACGGCCAGCAACAGCACGACCAGGGATTGCAGGGGTTTCATGCGGGCTTACCTCCGGTCGGTCTGGGTGCGCAGTTGTTGCAGGGTGCTGCCAAGGACAGCGTCGTTGGCCTGCAGCGGCAGTTCGCGCAAGGCCTTCAGTTCAGCACGTTGCGCGCGCAGGGCTGGTGAATCCGGCCAGCGCCGCTGTGCCCAGTGCTCCACGCGGTCCAATGCGGTATTGCGCCCCGCGCGGTCGCCGCGCTCGATTGCCGCACGTGCCAATGTCAGTTCCAGCTGCAGCGCGTCGTCGGCATTGCGCTGTTCGGCGGCGGTCAGCGGGCCGTTCTGGCGGCTCGGGGTGATGTCCACGAACGGCGCCAGAGCTGCCTGCCACCAGGGTTTGGCGGTGCTGCTGCCGGTCGTGCCGGTGATCTGCGAAGGCAGGCCCTGCAGTGCCCTGCCCACAGCATCCAGGCGCTGCAGCGACTGCACGCGGGGGCCGCTGCCGAGCGCATCCAGTGCCTCGCGCTCCTGCACCAGCGCCTGGCGCAGGTTCAGGCCATCACTGTCGGGCAGTTCGGCCAGTGCCGTCGCGGCCTGGGCGTACAACCGGCGTGCGCCTTCCACATCGTCGGCGTAGTTCAGGCGCTGCGCGGCCTGGGTCAGCAGCAGTTCGGCCTCATCGCGCTGTACCGCCTGGCGGCCCTGGTTGGCGCTGTCGGCCAGCTTGGCCAGGTTCTCTTCCAGCAATGCGCTGCGCTGGGAAAGGCCCAGCATCTCGTCGCGCAGCACGCGGTTGGTGGCGGCCGCGTCCTGCAGGCGCTGGCTGGTCGCGCGCTGGTCACGACGCAGCGCATCCAGCGTGGCCTCCAGGCCCTTCAGCTGGACAGCCGTGGTCTGTGCCTGCGCTGCCTGTTCGTTCTGTTGCTGTTGCCAGACGTACCAGCCGGCATAGCCGCCCACGCCGAGCACGACCACACCGGCCAGCGGCAGCAGCCAGCGCACGGGTCGACGGGGCGGGGAAACGGGCGGAGTGTCGTTCATCGGGCTTCCTTGTCGGCAACGTCGCCGGTCGGGGGCCGGCAGGCCGCGTTGTGCACAGCATCACTGTTGCCGACGACAGCGGCAAGCGTGACCCACGTCCCTGTTCAGGTCGCTGCCGGGACGGTGAGCGTGGCGTGTGCGGCCGCCACCAGCTGCGCGCTGGTGGGGCCTGCCGCGCGCACGACATGCTGCAGGCCCAGTGCCCGGGCCTGTTCGCCGAGGCGATCACTGGCCACCACGGCAGTCGCGTGCGCCTGCAGGCGCTGCTGCAAGGGCGGCGGAAGCTGCTGCCAGAAATGCTGCAGCGCTTCGCCACTGCTCACCGCCAGCATCCACGGCTGCGCTGAATGCGCCAATCGGGCCAGCGCACGGGGCGGCAGATGCAGCAGGCGACGCTGGTAGATGTCGGCACGTTCGATTGTGGCGCCGGCCGCCTGCAGCTGCGCGGCAATCAGGCCACGCCCGCCGGGCGCGGTCACCAGGCCGATGCGCAGGCCCTGTACGTCAGCCAGCACCGGCAGCGCCAGCAGGCCTTCACTGTCCATCCGCTGCGGCGCATGCACCTCGGTGATGCCGTGTGCCCGCAATGCGCGCGCGGTGCCTTCGCCGACGGCCAGCCACGGGCTGCGCTGCGCCTCGGCCAGCGGCAGCAGGGTGGCGGCCGCGGTCACGGCGGCCGGGCTGGTGAACACCACCCGATCGCAGTTCAGCGCGCGTTGCAGCTGACGCACCACAGGCGTGCCATGCAGGCGCTGCAGGCGCCAGGGCGCCAGGGCCAGGACATCCCCGCCCAGCCCAGCAACGGCGCGGCGCAGCGCCACATTCTGGCCCCGCGGGCGCAGCGAGATCAGGGTCCAGCGCGCGCCGGAACGGGTGGCGCCAGTGGGTATCGTATGGTCGGCCATTGCCTGCATTATGCGGGCCCTTCGTTGTCGTGGTCGCTGCTCCGATGTCCGTTGATGCCCTGACTTCCTCGTTGGCCGCCCTGCAGGACGTGCTGGACTGCATGCCGGCGGTGCGCGCCATGCAGATCCAGCTCGACGGCTATGCCGATGGCGTGCTGCGCATCACCGCGCCGCTGGCCGCCAACGTCAACGACAAGGGCAACGCCTTCGGTGGCAGCCTGGCCTCGGTGCTGACCCTGTCCGGCTGGGCGCTGGTCAGCCTGCGCCTGCGCCTGGCCGGCCACGATGCCGAGGTCTACGTGGCCGACAGCAACCTGCGCTACCTGGCCCCGGTCTACGAAGACCTGCACGCCCACGCTGAGGCGGCCGAGGCCACCGGCTGGGATGCCTTCCTGAACACCTTCCGGCAGCGCCGCAAGGCCCGCATCAGCATCATCGCCACCCAGCCCGGCGCCGATGGCAAGCCCGCCGCCGAATTCAGCGGTCGCTTCGTTGCCTTCGCCAAAGGGTAGGATGGCAGGCTGACGTTCTGGGGAAACCACTGATGCGCCGCCTGATCCAGTTCCTGATCTGTTCCCTGCTGCTGGCCAGTGCCGTGGCCTCGGCCGACGACCTCAGCCGCAAGCAGCGCAAGCTGCTGGAAGAGACCCAGATCGCCTACGGGGCGACCATCCGCTGGGGCAGCATGGACGATGCCATCGGCTACCTCGACCCCAAGCTGCGCAAGGAAAAGCCGCCCACCGAGTTCGAGCTCAACCGTTACGCGCAGCTGCGCGTGTCGTCCTACCGCGAGCGCAGCAGTGCCTCACTGGACGGGGGACTGGTCGAGCGCCGGGTCGAAATCGGGGTGATCAACCAGAACACCCAGGCCGAGCGCACGGTGGTCGTGGTCGAGCGCTGGCGCTGGGACCCGGAAGCCAAGCGCTGGTGGCAGACCGCCGGCCTGCCGGACCTGTGGAAGGGGCAGTGACGGGCCGCGTCCGGCTTGTGCGACAATCGGCGCCCGCTTAATCGACCCGTGACCTGAGTGAATTACGAAGAGTTGCTGGCCTTTGCAGGCCGAAACCCGATGCTGTCCGCGGCCCTGGTCGGCCTGACCGTGGCCATCATCGTCACCGAGATCCGCCGCCTGTTCCGGGGCTTCAAGGGCATCAAGCCCGCCGAACTGACCCAGCTGATCAACGCGGGCGGCACGGTGGTGGTCGACCTGTCGGCCAGCGGTGACTTCGAGAAGGGCCACATTGCCGGCAGCCGCAACGCCCAGGCCAGTGCCTTCGGCCCGGACCACAAGCTGGTGGCCAACGCCAAGCAGTCGCCGGTGGTGCTGGTGTGCCGCAGCGGCAACGCCTCGGAAACCGCCGCCAAGGCGCTGAAGAAGGCCGGCTTCGAGAAGGTCTACGTGCTCGACGGCGGCATTCCCGCCTGGCAGCAGGCCGAGCTGCCGCTGGTCAAGGGCCGCAACTGATTGCCGCAGGTGGCGGATCCGGCCTTGTATGGGCCTGATCCCGCCCCCATCGCAGTAATTCGACCATCGTTTTCATTGCATTCATTGGAGTTACTGGAAATGTCCGAAGAGATCACCAACGGCGCTGCTGCGCCGGTCGATGCCGCCACCGGCCCCGCTTTCACCGTCGAGAAGATCTACGTCAAGGACGTCTCCTTCGAGTCGCCGAACGCCCCGACCATCTTCAATGACCAGGTGCAGCCGGAGCTGCAGCTGAACCTGAACCAGCAGGTGCAGCGCCTGGGTGAGAACGCCTTCGAAGTCGTGCTGGCCGTGACCCTGACCTGCCAGGCCGGTGAGCGCACCGCCTACGTGGCCGAAGTGAAGCAGGCCGGCGTGTTCGGCCTGGTCGGCCTGGACCCGCAGTCGATCGACGTGCTGCTCGGCACCCAGTGCCCGAACATCCTGTTCCCGTACGTGCGCCAGCTGATCAGCGACCTGATCCAGGCCGGCGGCTTCCCGCCGTTCTTCCTGCAGCCGATCAACTTCGAAGGCCTGTACGCAGAAACCCTGCGCCAGCGCCAGGAGCAGGGCGACGCACCGTCGCTGGCTGACTCCGAGCCGGCTGGCAACGCCTGATTCCTGCCGCGACGTCACGGATGAGCACTCCCGCTGACAAGATCGCCGTGCTGGGCGCCGGTTCCTGGGGAACCGCGCTGGCCAGCCTGCTCGCACGGCACGGTCACCCGACCGTGCTGTGGGGGCGCGACGCTGCCGTGGTCGAGGCCATCGACCAGCGCCACGAGAACCCGCGCTACCTGCCGGGCATCCCGCTGCCGGACAGCCTGCGTGCCACCACCGACCTGGCGTCGGCGGTGGAAGGCGCGGCCTGGATCCTGGTGGTGACCCCGTCGCATGCCTTCGGTGAAACCGTGCGTGCGCTGGCGCCGCTGCGTCCGGCCGGTGCCGGCGTGGCCTGGGCCACCAAGGGCTTCGAACCCGGTTCGGGCCGTTTCCTGCATGAAGTGGCGCGCGAAGTGCTGGGCGAGGACGTGCCGCTGGCCGTCGTCACCGGGCCATCGTTCGCCAAGGAAGTAACCCAGGGCCTGCCCACCGCGATCACCGTGCACGGCGACGTGCCCGAGTTCGCGCAGACGGTGGCCGAGGCGATGCATGGCCCGGCGTTCCGCGCCTACACCGGCGACGACATGGTCGGTGCCGAGCTGGGCGGTGCGATGAAGAACGTGCTGGCGGTGGCCACCGGCGTGGCCGATGGCATGCAGCTGGGCCTCAACGCCCGTGCCGGCCTGATCACCCGCGGTCTCAATGAAATGCTGCGCCTGGCTGCGGCGATCGGCGCCAAGCCGGAAACGCTGATGGGCTTGGCCGGCCTGGGCGATCTGGTGCTGACCTGCACCGGTGACCTGTCGCGCAACCGTCGCCTGGGCCTGGCCCTGGGCCGTGGCCAGACGTTGCAGGATGCCGTGCGCGAAATCGGCCAGGTGGTCGAGTCGGTGCAGACCGCCGACGAAGTGATGCGACAGGCACGCCGCCATGGCATCGACCTGCCGATCTCCGACGGCGTGCGTGCCGTGCTGCACGGCGAGCAGACCCCGGAAGAAGGCCTGCGCGCACTGCTGGCGCGGGAACAGAAACCGGAATACCCGGACACGCTGTTCAAGTGAATCGAAAAACCCCGGCCACGTGCCGGGGTTTTTTATGTGCGCGAGCCATCCACGCATGGCGTGGATCTACTGCCGAACCCGCTTCTGGTAGCTGCCAACCTTGGTTGGCGCCCGACGGCGGCAATCACCGCGCCCGTGGCGGCGCGCTGGTGTTGTCCATGTCCGAGAAGATCAACCACGGCCCGTCGCCCACGCGCTTCAGCGTCAGCGTGAACTTGCCGGTGTCCCCCTCGTTGCTGCCGTAGCGATACGCACCAATGATGTAGCCCGTGTTGCCCTCCACCGAGTGAGCCAACGCCCGCAGCCGCAACGGACTGCCGCCCTGGCCGGCATACGCGGCCTTGATCGCAGTACGCCCGCGCACCGGCGGCTGGTTGCTCTGCAGTACAAAACCATCCTCGGCAAACAGCGCAGCCAATGCCTTGGCATCAGCCGAGCGCCACGCCCGCTCGTAATCGCGCAGTACGCGCTCCAGCGGTGCGGGCAGGGCTGCGCCTGGGAGAGGCTGTGCAGGCATCGCGTTTTCTGCATCGTGGGCAATTGCCGGCGATGCCATCAGCAGGGCACTGCAGAAGATCTTGGCGAGTCGTGTACGGCGCATGCGTCCGGCTCCAGGCGATGACGGGACGCTACGAACGCATCCTGGCACGGTGCTGGTTAGAATCACGCGGCTGCCGATTTGCTGGATGCAGTGCAGATCAGACAAGGACAGGGAATGAAGATTCGAATCACAGGGATGGCACTGACGGTCGCATTGCTGGCCGCCTGCGGGCAGGCACCGGCACCCGATGCAGCACCAGCCGCACCAGCACCGGCCACAGAAGCACCTGCGGCCACGGCAACGGTGGGCGAGAAGGCGCCATCCATCGAAGATGGCGTGGATCCCTCGGTGTGGGACAACGAAGGCGAACCGGAAGACCCGAGTGCCGGCGGCGAACTCACCTGCGCGGACAACCCGCTGGCGACGCATTTCTTCACCCTGGTGGGCGGCAATACCGTGGACGACTGCGGCCGCAAGGACCCGAAGGTGCTGGCCGCGTTCAACGCCCTGATGAAGGACACAGCCGCAGCCGAATCCGCTGACAGGGAGATTCCATCGCTGCGCGAACGCCTGTTGAGCGGGCCCAGCGGTCCTGGTGAGCTGCTGGTGCTGCAGGGCGAGCCGTGGTGGTTCTATACCGCCTGCCAGGCCCACGACTGCCCCGGCACCGCGTTGGCGATGCTGTATTCGCCGACGGAGGCGAAGATGGTCGGCCGTCTTACCGCGCGCTGTCGTGTGTGGTGGCTGGGCGAGCCGACGGCGGAACAACGTGCGCAGATTGAACAACGCCAGCCACTGCAGGATGCCGCGTTGAAGGAAGACAGCGCGCTCTGCGAGTGATGTGGTGCCCGCCTCACCCTTCCGGCCGCATGCGCGCGCTGGCCTGTGCGTTCATGGCCAGGCACGCCAGGATCAGCCCTTCCATCACCCGGTCGCCCACGTACTCGGCCTCCGTGCCGTTCTGACGCACGCGCTCGGCCGCCAGCAGCAGCTCCAGCGTCACGCGTTGGCCGGCCAGTGCACAGTCCGCATCGGCCAGCGCCATGCAGCGGCCCGGCATCTGGTGACGCTCTGGCCAGGGCTGGCCGTCGGCGGCCGCGCCTTTGCCGATGCGGTGAAGCGTGGCGATGAAGGCATTCGGATCGGTCGCAGCCGCGTGCTCTGGCGGCCCACCGCCAGTGGCGGATGAGCGATGCGGATGCAGGCGTGGGAAGTCCGGTGATGTCATGGCAGTGCCCCGTGCAGGACAGACGGTAGCCGCCACGCAAAGGTGGCGGGCGGAGACGTGGCTCGAAAACCGGGACAGTGCGTACAAGGCCGGCAGGCACAAGGCCTCCACGCTCCGCCCGCCATAGTCGGCAGACGAATTGCCCGCCGGCGCCACACTGGGTGACGCCGACGGGCAGGCGCATACAACGTACGCATTGCCACGGGTTTTCGAGGCCCGGCCACCTTTTTCCGGTGGCACGCCATCTGTACCGCCGTCGCTGCGAAACGCCAATCAGACGAGTTGCAAACAGCGTTCGATCAAAGACGCTTTCAGCATTCTTGCATGCTGTTAAGTCGTCGCGGACGCAGGCGCCGCAACGGCCGTAGCAGCATGGGGAATATGCGACATGGTTCGAACTTGATGACAGGGATATGGGTACCCCACCAAGCCGATGACGACAGTGCGGAGCGAAGAACGTAAATCGAACTCGCCCCACTCTGGTTGTCAGCGCTCTTGGGGTCTTTCGTACCAGGCCTGAGTACGGTTGACGATGCGCACCACGGACAGCATGACCGGCACCTCGATCAGCACGCCCACCACCGTCGCCAGCGCCGCCCCGGAATGCACGCCGAACAGTCCCACCGCAGTCGCCACCGCCAGTTCGAAGAAGTTGCTGGCACCAATAAGCGCTGACGGGCCGGCCACGCAATGTGCCACGCCCAGCCGACGGTTGAGCAGGTAGGCCAGGCCCGAGGTGAAATAGACCTGGATCAGGATCGGCACGGCAATCAGCGCGATTACCAGCGGTTGCTTCACGATCTGCTGGCCCTGGAACCCGAACAGCACCACCAGCGTCAGCAGCAGCGCGGACAGGGACAGCGGCCCCAACCTTCGAAGCGTGAGTTGCAGGCCCGCCTCGCCGCTGCGCAAAAGGATCCAGTGCCGCAGCAGTGCAGCAGCCAGCACCGGCACCACGATGTAGAGACCAACGGACAGCAACAGCGTATCCCACGGTACGGTGATCGCCGACAGGCCGAGCAGCAGTGCAACCACCGGCGCGTAGGCAACCACCATGATCGCGTCGTTCAACGCCACTTGGCTCAGGGTGAAGTTGGCATCACCGCGGCACAGGTTGCTCCACACGAACACCATGGCGGTGCAGGGTGCGGCTGCCAGCAGGATCAGCCCGGCGATGTAGCTGTCGATCTGTGCTGCGGGCAGCCAGTCGGCGAAGGCATGGCGCAGGAACAGCCAGCCCAGCAGCGCCATCGAGAACGGCTTGACCGCCCAGTTGATGAACAGTGTTACCCCGATGCCCTTCCAGTGTTGCTGCAACTGGCGCATCGCGCGGAAGTCGACCTTCAGCAGCATCGGGATGATCATCAGCCAGATCAGCACCGCAACCGGCAGATTGACCTTGGCCACTTCGGCGGACGCCAGCACCGCGAAGGCACCGGGCAGGACGTGGCCCAGCAGCGTGCCCATCGCAATGCACAGCACAACCCACAGCGTCAGGTGTCGCTCGAACAGGCTCATGGCAGTGGCACCGTCACTGCGCGCCGTCGGTCGGCAACAGCTGGCCGATCCGGTCCAGCGCGTGCTGCAGCGCTTCGCGTTCGGACCACACCGATTCGGGCAGTGCGAGCAGCGCACGCAGGCGGGTTTTCACGATGGCATGGGCCAGCGCGAAGGCTGCGGCCTTGTCGGCATCGCTGCCTGCCACGGCGGCCGGATCGGGCAGGCCCCAATGGCTGCGGATGAAGTCACCGAACACCACTGGGCAAGCTTCGGCAGCGGCCGCATCACACACGGTGATGACCAGGTCCATGGGCGCTGCATCCACGAACTCGTCCCATGATTTGCTGCGCAGCCCTTCAACGGGCATTCCTTCGGCATGCAGTTGTGCCAGCGCGAACGGATTGACCTGGCCGGTGGGCTGGCTGCCCGCACTGAATGCCCTGAAGCGATCGCTGTCCCAGGCGCGCAGGGTGGCTTCAGCCAGCACGCTGCGCGCGCTGTTGCCGGTGCAGAGGAACAGGACATTGCGGGTCATGTGGCAATCGCTTCGATGGGGTGGGTCGTGTGCGGTATCAGCACTTGCAGGCGGGTTCGGCGGGGACGCACTGGTTGCTGGGTGAGCCCGCGCAACAGTTGTGCGTGAGGTACTCGATCAAGCCGTTCATGGCATCGAAGTTGGCGCGGTAGCAGACGTTGCGGCCCTGGTTCTCGCTCTCCACCAGCCCGGCCTGCACCAGCTCCTTCAGGTGGAAGCTGAGCGTGGCTGGGGGCACCTGCAGGGCCGTAGCGATGTCGCCCGCCATGCGCCCTGCCGGGCCGGCCTCCACCAGCAGGCGGAAGGCAGCCAGACGGGTGGCATGACCGAGGGCGGTCAGGGCGGAGATTGCATTCGATGTTTCCATATTTCTAGAATAATCGAATGAATGAGCCAATCACAAGCCTGGACCTGCCCAACCTGGTGGAATCGTCATTGCCCCAGCCCAATCATCACCAGCTCGCCGCGGCAGATCTGGGGCCGCCACGCATTCTCCTGCTCTACGGCTCGTTGCGGCCCCAGTCGTTCAGCCGCAAGCTGGCGCTGGAAGCCGAGCGGCTGCTGCGCCACCTGGGGTGCGAAACCCGGGTGCTCGATCCGCATGCGCTGCCGATGCTGGACAGCGTGGACCCGCACCACCCTGAAGTGCAGCGACTGCGCGAATGGTCGCAGTGGTCGGAAGGCCAGGTATGGGTCAGCCCCGAGCGGCATGGCACGGTCACCGGCGTGTTCAAGAACCAGATCGACTGGTTGCCGCTGGAAGATGGCAGCGTGCGGCCCACGCAGGGCAGGACGCTGGCGGTGATGCAGGTGGGCGGCGGCTCGCAGTCGTTCAACACGGTCAACGCGTTGCGCGTGCTTGGTCGTCGGATGCGCATGCTGACCATCCCCAACCAGTCGTCGGTGGCCAAGGCCTGGCAGGAATTCGATGACGACGGCCGGATGAAGCCCTCGCCGTACTACGATCGGGTGGTGGATGTGATGGAAGAGCTGGTGAAGTTCACGCTGCTGACGCGGGGCCGGTCGGACTACCTGGTAGACCGTTACAGCGAGCGGAAGGGCGACGCCCACGCCGCGGCATTGGCGCGGGCTGCAGAGGCTACGGCTTCCTGATCCTCATTGGTGCCGATGTGAGGCACGCTCACCCAAGCAGCCTCTTCACCCTTGAAGCTGCAAGGCGGATGATCACCACATAGGCCAGCAACATGCCGGTGCCGATGCCCATTACTTCGATTTCCCAGTTGCGGCGGTAGGGAGGAGGGCCCATGAAGGCCCACGCCAGAAGCACCGCCGCAATCAGCAAGGCGCTGCGATTGGCCTTCGAAATGAGCGCATCCTCGGTCGCGTGCCCCATGTTCGGATCCCAGGAACCGAGCAGCCACCCCAATCCACGCAGGTAGTCGCGCGCCACGAAGAACAGGAAGACGAATACGCCTCCCATCGTGCTCAGCAGAAACTGGAAGAGTGGGTCCACCGGCGGCCTCATGGACGAGGCAGACATTGCCTCGCAGGATCGTCTACGGGCGCAGTATGCCAGCGTGCCGGGCCTCGGGGGCACCACGCCTCACACGCAGGCGACTCTCCATGAGCAGACTGTGCATCGCAGCCGCCCGGCGGGCGGCATGTGCCCACAACGCCCAGGGCGGACGCACAAACGCACTACTCGCCAGCGTGCTGTGCGGTCTTCTTTTGGTTGCCATCGGTGACGGCACGGCTCTGCGCGAACTCCGGGAACGTCTTCGCGATCGAATCCTTGTCCGGCAGGATGTAGAACACGCCGCCCTTCTCGAACGTGGACTGCACGATCTGCTCGTAGAACGCGGGCGAGACATTGATGCAGCCGTGGGTGACGCGGTTGTCGTCCGGCGAGGGCGATGCCAACCGCTCGGCGCGCTTTTCCTTCGGGCTGCCCGGCGGCAGCGGGTGCATCGACACGGCGGAATCGTAGTCCACCCACAGCACGCGTCCGGCATCGTCGGACGGGCCGTAACCGCCAATGAAGCGGCCGGCAGGCGTGGTGCGGTCGTGGCCGGGAATCGCGCTCAGTGCGAGCTTGGCGACGCCCGGTGCGGAATGGTCGCCGATCGCCGACCCAAACAGCGCCGGTGCGGCGCCGCGCAGCTTGCCGTCACCGCCGAAGACCAGAACCTGCGCCGCCGCCTTGTCCATGACCGCAAACGGATAGCCCTGGTTGTCCTTGCTGGCGACCACCCAGCCGGCCAGCTCGATCACTGTCTCGGACACGCTCTGGTCGGGCGGAAGTTCATCAACGGCGGCGACCGATGGTGCAGGTGCGTCCTTGTCCCTGGCGTTGGCTACGCCGCCGCACGCAACGGCCAGTGCCATGGCCAGGGCGGCATGGAGGGCGGGGCGTGCAGGGGAGGGAGAAGTACGAATGGGACGGCTCCTTGCAATGCAATCGTGGGTGGAAGGATGCCAGTGGCCGGCGAAGGCCACTGGGTCCCCGATACACCCGATACAGAGGTGGATCAATTCAAAAGGTGAGGGAGCGATTACCCGCGCGGCTTGCGGCCGGCAGGTGCCCTTTCAAGCTGCTGCACGCGACCTTCGATCTGGTCCAGGCGCTGATTGGCCTGCTGTGCGGACTGGTTGGCGGACTCCGCGCTCTGCGCAGCGCCCTGCACCTTGACGTCGAGCTGATCGAGACGCGAGTTGATGGTTGCAAACTCGTTCTTGTATGACGCGCAGGCGCCAAGGCTTACGGTGGCGATGAGCGCTACAGCAAGTGCGCGGGCCGTCTTCATGTGTTGCGGGTTCAGGTTCATTGCACTCCCTCCTTCGTCTGGGGAAGCTGGAATATAGCGGCGTTTGTTCCCGCCGCTACCAAGCGCTTTCAGCTGGAATTTGAATACGTGGAAGCACTGTGAACCCGGCCCCTGACCCAACATTAACAAGCGGGATCAGGCGAGCTGATCTACGTCGGCGGCGTGCCTTGTGCCTGTTCAAGGTCGCCAATTCATCAGTATGAAGCGGCTCTCACAGCACTTGCGTTTCCATGCCTTTGGCAGCAGTGCAGGCAGGCGTCCATCCACTCGCCTCGAACACGGTCGCGGCGGTGTCGGGCCGCACATCCAGCAGCGTGGCGATGGCCCTGGTCCTGTCTGGCGCGCGGGAAACATAGCTGCGCGCGATGCGGTAGCCGACCCAGTATCCGAGATCTCCACGTCGTGCTTCATCGCCGGGGCCGTTGTACAGCCACTTCGAAAGATCGGTGCCCCCACTGTCCTGTACGAACGCGCGCTCCAGCGCACATTCGCGGCCCTGGGCCCAGCGACGCAGATGCGCGTTGGCCGGTTGCCCCGAGATCAGTTCACCCACGTACTCGGCGCCGCCTTCAAGCAACGTCTGATAGAGCAGGGTGGGCTGCGCGACATCGACGCTCGCACCGGGCTGTTGCACGTGCACGTACTCATGGGCGATCAGGTGCACGAAACGATCGCCGACGTCAGGCTGCATCCAGTCGGCGTTGCACAGTGCTTCCAGTCCGATCACCACACCATCTTCGGTGGTGACGCCGCCGCTGTTACCCCGCCCGACCAGCACGGTGACCGGAGGAAAACGTGCAGTGGGGAGCAGCGTGCCCAACCGATCGAGTGCGTCGGCAACCCGCGCGCGGATCGCCGGCAATGCCGCTGCACAGGTCCGCGCCCTGGCGAACAACGCCGGCTTGTCCTGGATGGCCCTGGCCAAACGCTCCATTGATCCGATGCGGCTGTCGGTGAAGCTGCGCAATGCCTCCGTGCCGGTGTCCAGATAGCCGCGCTGCAGGTCTTCGGCACTTGGTTTTCCTCCAGTGGCATCCAGCACGCTGAAGAAACGCGTGACATCGTCTGTCTGTACCACGATGCGTGCAGAAGGTTGGGCGCGCTCGGCCGCGTTGGCTGGCAGCTGCATCATCGGAAGGGCGACGAGCAGCAGCACCCGCACCGCGCGGCGCGCATGGGGCGGAAACAGCAGTGACGCGACGGACGCGTGCGGCATGTGGAGTTCCCTGAACGCCAGCCTTATTTATACACCAGTCAGTTCAATATTCAGGGTCGATTAGACCCCCTAACGGATAATTCACACCTGTCGACCGCCTCCTCTCTCTCCCCCTCCCGGGAGGCGGCCGACGAAACCAAAATAATTAAAGGTGTGTCCCGATGAACAAGAATTCGCTGCTCGCCCTGGGTCTCCTGGCTGCCCTGCCGTTCGCTGCATCGGCAACCGACGGCCTGTCGTACAACTACGTTGAAGGCGGCTACGTGAACACCGATGCCAAGGGCGGCGACGCCGATGGCTGGAAGGTGAAGGGCTCCGTGGCGGTGCACCCGAACTTCCACATCTTCGGCGACTACAGCGCGCAGGAGACCGACAAGTTCAAGAATGACGTCGACCAGTGGCGCATCGGTGCCGGCTACAACTACGGCATCGCACCGAACACCGACCTGGTGGCCCGCGTTGCGTACCAGAAGTTCGACATGAAGCATGGCCTGGACTTCAACGGCTACTCGACCGAAGTCGGCGTGCGCACCGCGTTCAACCCGTACGTGGAAGGCTACGTGATGGCCGGCTACGAGGACTACACCAAGAAGCACGGCATCAACCCGGACGGCGAGTTCTACGGCCGCGTCGGCGCCACCGCCAAGTTCAACCAGAACTGGGGCCTGAGTGGCGAAGTGAAGCTGGCCAAGGCCGGCGACCGCGAGTGGTTCGTGGGCCCGCGCTTCACCTGGTAACAAACGCCTGTCGTTAGTGCGTGTTGTGCTGGCGTGTGACTCTCTCTCTCTCCCACACGCCAACCGAAGCCCGGCCTCGCGCCGGGCTTCACTTTTATGGGCCCCGTGGCGCCACAATGCGGCATGGGCGACCCTTCCTCTCTTGCAGGCACCGGCACGACCTACCAGGAACATCTGACGCCTGCGCCGCTGCGCGGCCACTTTGGCCAGCTGTGGCAGAGCCAGCTTCCTGCCGATGCCGATGGGCACATCACCGTATTGCCCGATGGCTGCGTGGATATCCTCTGGCGCGACGGTGCGCTGTTCGTCGTCGGCCCGGACCGTGTGGCCGCGCACCCGGCGCTGGCACCCGGTGCGCAGGTGCTGGGCGCACGCTTCCGCCCCGGCCAGGCATTGGCCGCGCTGGGCCTGCCTTTGGCCGGGATCATCGGCCAGGCCGTGCCACTGGCTGATCTGAAGGGCGCGTGGGCGAACAAGGCGGCGGCCTCCATCGGCGACACCGCGCCTGCACAGCGCCTGCAGCGAATGGCGCACTGCCTGCAACAGCACATGGGTGCGGCCGCGCTCGATACGCCGGCGCAGCGCGCCCATGTCCTGTTCCAAGCGCTCGCCGCGGGTAATGCCACGCTGGATACGCTGGCGGCGCAGTTGGGCCTGAGCCCGCGCAGCCTGCGGCGTTTCAGCCAGTCGCAGTTCGGCTACGGCGCCAAGACGCTGGAGCGGATCCTGCGGCTGCAACGTTTCCTGCGCCAGAGTCGCGCGCTGCCACAGCATTCGTTGGCGATGCTGGCCGCTGATGCCGGCTATGCCGACCAGGCCCATCTCAGCCGCGAGGCGCGCGAGCTGACTGGCATGACCGCCAGCGAGCTGCGCCTGGAGTGGGGACAATGACGGCCGTTTTGTTCAAGACCGCCGTGCCGCGCTGACCGAAGCTGGGGTTCCAATCACGGAGCAACCTCATGAGCCACGAAGCTACCCACGAAGCCGAACGCCGCATCGACAACATCGAATTCAACGTCGCCGACATCGCCCGCAGCAAACGCTTCTACGGCGAGGTGTTCGGCTGGCAGTTCACCGACTATGGTCCGTCCTACACCGAGTTCGACGATGGCCGGCTGAAGGGCGGCTTCGTGTCTGACGCGCCGTTGCGTGCTCACGGAGGACCGCTGGTGATCCTGTACTGCGCGGACCTGGCCGACGCACGGCAGCGCGTGGTCGCCGCCGGTGGCGAAGTGGTGCAGGCGGCGTTCGCCTTCCCCGGGGGCCGCCGCTTCCACTTCCGCGATCTGGATGGCTACGAACTGGCGGTCTGGAGTGATGTGGACTGAGGTCTTCGTACCTTCGCTGGTGGACGGAACGAGAACCGCTCCGTCCCCGGTCAGGCGGTTCCGCTATGATCGCCCGCACATCGCCACACGCGATGCGTCCGCCTCAAGCCAGCAGGAACCGCCGTGAACTCCCAGCCCGCACCGATCACCGCCGTCAACCACACGCTCGACAACGAGCCGCAGCAGATCACTGCGCCGCTCACCCATTCGGCGGCGTTCCTGGTGCTGAAGGTGAAGGATGACGAGGCGTCGATCGCCAAGGCGCGCGAGGTGCTGGCCAGTACCGACGATCTGATCAAGAACACCGCCATCCGCGAGATCGAGCGCACCTTCACCTGCAACGTGGCCATCGGCCATCGCGTGTGGCAGCCGCTGGTAGGCTCCACGCCGCCACGCGAGCTGGCACCGTTCCGCGAGATCAAGGGCGCGACCCACACCGCCGTGTCCACGCCCGGTGACCTGCTGTACCACATCCGCGCACGCACCATGGACCTGATCGTGGCCTTCGAGCGCAACCTGCTGATGGCCTTCGGCGATGCGGTCGAAGCGGTCGATGACGTGGCCGGCTTCCGCTATTTCGATGGCCGCGACCTGCTCGACTTCGTCGATGGCACCGCCAACCCGGAGGGGCTGTCGCTGCCGGAAGCCACGATCGTGGGTGACGAGGACCCGGAGCATGCCGGCGGCAGTTACGTGGTGGTGCAGAAGTACCTGCACAACCTCGATGCGTGGCGCGCGCAGAAGACCGAGGCGCAGGAGGCGATCATCGGCCGCACCAAGCACGACAACATCGAGCTGGACGACGCGCCGGCCGATGCGCAGAAATCGCACAAGACGCTATGCACCATCGAGGATGCCGACGGCGAGCACGAGATCCTGCGCGACAACATGCCGTTCGCCAACCCGGGCCGCGGCGAGTACGGCACCTACTTCATCGGCTACACGCGCCGCCTGTGGGTGATCGAGAAGATGCTCGAGCGCATGTTCATCGGTAATCCTGCACCGCTGCACGACCGCATCCTCGACTTCTCCACCGCCACCACCGGCGTGACCTTCTTCGCGCCCTCGCGCAAGGTGCTGGCCGACCTGGGCGAGTGATCAACGCACGCGTATGCATCTGGAGGACGTATGTCTGTCTTGAGAGCCCCATTCCTGGCGGCATTGTTCATGGGCATCGCCGGCTGCTCGACAGCACCTGGTCTGCTTGAACAAGCACCCGAGTCATTTGCTTCTTCGAAATCGGTACAGCAGGTCACCGTCTGCCTGTCCCAGACGTGGACACAACGCAATAAGGTCGTGCGCGTGCTGCCCACTGAATCCGGGCAGCGCATTGTCATCGACAACCCTGTGAACCATGGGGTGATTGCCATTGTCGAGCTTGCCTCTGTCCCGGCTGGTACGTCTGCACGCTACTGGAAGGGTGCAGGTCTCACCGGCTGGACACGTGATGATCTGAAGGCCTGCCTGGACTGATCGAAGGCAATCCCTCGCAATCGGGCAAGCTCGACGCGCGGCGCCATCATGGCCCGCCATCTGCCTGTCATCTAGGGCGCCGACCATGGCGCGCTGGATGGGAGCGCAGGAGGCAGGTGATGGCCATGGCAGGGAACAGGACCGGCATGCGCCGCTGGTGGCGGCCTCTGGCTGCAGTATTCGGCGCGTTGGCACTGGGGAGTGCCGCAGTGTCCGCACAGGAAGCCCCTGCGCACTGGATGGCCTACGCCGCCTCCGTGGGAGGCCAGCTGCAGCAGCGCCTGCAGCAGGAGCACGATCCGCAGGCACAGCGCGTGCTGGAATGGCTGCAGGCACACGCTGACACGCCGACGCCGCTACCGGTGAGCGTGTGGATCGCGGCGGATGGCCGTATTTCGAAACTGGAATTCGACAGCCTGGGCGATGCCCAGGTCGACGCCGACCTGCGCGCGACGCTGCAGGCCGCGCCGTTGCAGGCGGCACCGCCGGCCGACATGCGCCAACCGCTGCGATTGGGCCTGTTGCTGGAGCCGAAGTAAATCCATGCCATGCGTGGATGTGGTGGGTAGATGCCGACCTTGGTCGGCAGGCGCGCCAACCCAGGTTGGCGACTACCGGTAGCCCGGCCACGCATGGCGTGGCTCTATCGCGTTGCCACCTGCGGTTCACGCGCAGCGGCGCTCCATGCGCGCAGGCCGAACACGGCCAGGCCGAGGAAGAACACGTACAGTGCCGCGGTCACGTGCAGCGACTTGAACAGGTACGCACCCACATAGACCACGTCCACCGCGATCCACACCCACCAGCAGGCCACGTGGCGGCGTGCCTGCCACCACTGGCCGACCAGGCTCAGCGCGGTCAGCATCGCGTCCAGCCAGGGCAGCGCGGCATCGGTGAAGGTGTGCATGGCCGCACCCAGCGCCACGCCACCGCACAGGCCGAAGGCCAGGTCGCGCAGCAGCGTGCCGCGTGCCAGTGGCACGATGCGGATGCTGCCCTCATCGGCGGCGTGCTGCCGCCAGTTGAGCCAGCCATAGACCAGGAAGCCACCGAAGGCGACCTGCAGCAGGGTGTCCGAGTACAGCTTGGCCTCGGCGAACACCAGGCCATACAGCGCCACCGACAGCAGGCCCACCGGCCATGCCGACAGCCGGCGCCTGGCCATCAGCCAGACGCCGAGGATGCTGCACAGCGCGGCGGTCCACTCGAGCATCACGCCGCTCACAGCGCGAACGTCACCGACAGGCGGGCCTGTCGCGGTGCACCGGGGAACAGGTAGTAGTCACCGCCGCTGCTGCCGGTATCGCGCCAGTAGAAGCGGTTGAATACGTTGTCCACCGACAGGTTCCAGGTCACCGCGCGTTCGTGCAGGCGATGCTGGAAGCGCAGGCCGGCATCGAACACCGAGTAGTCCGGCGCGCGCACGCCACCATCGGCGCGTGCCACGTTGGCACCGGCATAGCGCCAGCCACCGGTCACGTCCAGGCCCTGCACGAACGGCAGCGCGTAGGCCATGTGCACGCTGGCGCGTACCTTCGGCACGTTCACCAGCTGATGGCCTTCATAGGCCGGCGTGCCGGTGTCGCGCGCGCGCGCCTGCAGCACGCTGGCGCTGGCCACGACCTGCAGTGTGTCGGTCAGCTGGCCGTTGGCGGTCAGCTCCAGGCCGGTGTGGGTCTGCGTGCCTTCCTCGACGAAGGTGTAGCCGACGTCGCTGCTGTCGGGCCTGGCGTACTGGTACGGCTGCGAGATGCGGAACACCGCCGCGCCCAAGGTCAGTGCTTCGACCGGCACGTACTTCACGCCTGCTTCCAGCTGCCGCGACTGCACCGACGGCAGGAAAGTGTCGGCATTGCTGGTCCAGAACGGCGCTTCCTGTCCCAGCGAAATGCCGCGCACGTAGCTGGCATAGGCGTTGAGCTGATCGGTGGCCTTCCACACCACCGCGGTCTGCGGCAGGAACCGCGACAGGCGGCTGTGCCGCTGCGGAACGCCACGCTTGTCGTAGGCACGCTCGTCCAGGCGCACGAAGCGGCCACCGGCCAACCACTGCCAGTCATCGCCAAAGCTCATCCGGTCCAGCGCGAAGAACGCGGTCTGGCGGCTGTCCAGGCGTCGTGCGGAGGGGCCGGGCATCTTCGGCGACGGCTCGAACACGGGCACCTGCGGGTCGTGGATGTTGCTGGTGCCGACGTACTCGTTGACGCTCGGGCGCTTGTCCACGGTGCGGCGGAAGTAGTCGGCACCGAGGGTCAGCTGATGGCCGACGCTGCCGGTCTCGAAGTGGCCACGCAGCTCGGCACGGGCCTGCTGGTTGCGGCGGGTGTCGTCCGGGCTGCGGTAGTCGTAGACATCGTAGTCGCCGTTGGGCGCGAAGTAGTTGCCTGGCACGCTGCCATCGGCGCACTGCACGGCGTAGTAGCAGCCGTAGGCGAAGGCGACGTTGTCATCGATCACCGAGCGGCTGTGGCCGACCGAGACGCGCGACTGCCAGGCATCGTTGAAGTCGTAGGTATGCAGCGCGGTGATGTTGGTGCTGGCGATATCCACCGGGCGCTGCCACGGCTGGTAGCCGAGCAGGTGCTCGCGGTCGACACCGCGCGGCAGGTCACGCGCGCCCAGCAGCTGGTAGCCGGACACCGAGCGCTGCGAGCTGGTCTGGTAGTTGGCATCCACTTCCAGCTTGCCGCGCTCGCCGATCAGCCAGTCGGCGGCCAGCGAGTAGAAGTTGCGGCGGCCATCGGCGTGCGCGACGTAGGAATTGCTGGAGTCCCATGCGGCATTCAGGCGCAGGCCGAAACGCGGGGTGATCCAGTGGCCGACATCGACGGCGACGTAGCGTGAGCCTTCCGAATCGGTGCCGAGCGTGGCGGTGCGTACTTCAGCCGGGCGCTTGCCGATGTAGTTGATGATCCCGCCCGGCGCCATCACCCCTGCCGCCAGGCCGGCTTCACCCTTGAGGATCTCGACCGACTGCACGTTCTCCAGCGCCAGGCGTTGCTCGCCGGCGATGGACAGCCCGTTGAAGCGGTAGCCGGTGGCGGCGTCCAGCGCGAAGCCGCGGATGGCGATGTTCTGGTAGTAGCCCACAGGTGCATACGCATCACCCAGCGAGGCATCGTTGCTGGCCAGCTCGGACAGCGAACGTACCTGGCGACGTTCGAGATAGTCGCGCTCGAGCACGTTCACCGAAGCCGGCGTGTCCTTCCACGAACCGCCGCCGAAGGCATTCACGCGCGAGGTATCGGCCTTCGGCTTGCCGGCCTCCACGCGCACCGCCGCCAGTTCGGTCGGCGAGCGTTCGGCACCAGTGGCAGCCGCATCGGTGGTGGCCTCGGCCTCGCTGGCATGCAGCGGCAGCGCGGCGCAGAGGGCGAGTGAGAGCAGGGTGGGGCGCAGGCAGCGGTTCATTCGGTTCGTCTTCGGACAACAAGGGAGACGAAGCGACGGCGCGCAGGTGCACCGGCCCATGATGGGGGTGTGGCTGCGGCTCAAAGCTCCCTACGCCGGTGCAAACCGGATCAGGTTCCAAGGGACTCTCTCAGCCTGGCAGATCCAGGCACCCCCGCTTCAGGTGACCATTTCACTACAAATGGTACGGATTTGCGAGCGCCAGCCGGGGTCAGATCCCTTTCCTGCGGAAAGGGATCTGACCGCAACGCTGCGTCAACCGGATCACGCGACGGCGTGCAGGGCCTGCAGCAGTGCCCGCCCCGGCGCGCTGTGGAACCACGCCGGATGGCCCAGCATGAAGGGCTGCCAGGCCACGTCGGCATTCGCGGTTGAGCGGGTGACACCTTCGAAGTACTCCACTTCGGACAGTGCGAAGTCGAAATGGACCATTGGCAGCAGGTCGGCCAGCAGGTGCACGCGTGCCGCCGACAACGGCAGCACCTCGCGGTAGCCGTCGAGCAGGGCCAGCGCGATATCGATGCGCACTGCCTCCATGCCGCGCTCCAGTTCCAGCCACGCCACGGCGTTGCGCTCGATCGCGGTGGCGAGGTCGAACAGCGCGCTGGTGGGCGACGCCAGGCCGAAATCCAGCACGGTGCTGACCTCGCCGTTGCGCCACAGCAGGTTGGAGACATGCCAGTCGTTGTGCGCCCACAGCCGGGGCTCGGCGCGCAGGCGCTCGGCCAGGCCGGCGTGCCACGGCAGCACGTCGCGCTGCAGCTGTGCTTCCCATGGAATGCGCGCGAGATAGCGTGCCAGCCCGGGACGTTCATCCAGTCCTGCCTTGATGGCGGCGATCGGATCGTCGGCACGGATCAGGTCGTCGCGCGCCACCAGCAGATGGGTGCTGCGCTGGGGCGCGTGGTAGCTGGCGGCGGCACGGTGCAGCTGTGCGAGCGTGCGCCCTGCTTCGCGGGCCTGCGCGACATCGGTCAACAGCGACCACGACACCGCGTCGCGATACAGGTCGTCGCCCACGCCGACATCGTGCAGTTCAAACGTCCATTCGCCGTGTTCGACCGCAGTGTGGCCATCGGTGGCCGGCAGCACCTGCACCACTGGCACGCCGGCGGCGGCGAGATGGGCGATGAAGTGGTGTTCTTCTTCCAGACAGGCCGCGCTGCGCACGCTGTGGTGGTGGCGCTTGATGAACACCGCGCCGCGCGTGCCGTCGACGATGGCGGCGGCAGACAGCGGCCGCGGGCTGTGCCAGCGCGGTTGGCTGTGCCCGCCCAGCTGCGGGTAACGCGTACTCAGCCACGCGATGTCCGCCGCGCTGATCGCTGGCCAGTCGGCAGCGACCTCGTCGTTGTTAAGGCCCTGCACGCGGTGGGAGGAAGACGTCATGCCACAGTCCGATCGGGAAAGTCACATCCAAGGCTGCGCATTCAACGCCATGCGCGTGGCCAACGCAAACGGGCGGGTCATCGACCCGCCCGTCTCCGCGTCATCGGTATGTCGGCGCTGCTTACCAGCCGCGATGGCGGCCGCGGTCGTGGTAGTAGCGGTTGTCGTAGTAGCGCTCACGCTGCCAGCGGCGGTCATCGCCACGGTCGTAGTAGCCACTGCGGTAGTAGCCACGGTCGTAACGGCGATCGTAGCGGTCGTCGTAACGGCGATTGTCGTAGTAACGGCGGTCGCGGCGGTCGGAGGTGGTCAGGTTGCCGATCGCGCCGCCGGCCACGGCACCGCCGACGGTGGCCGCAGGGTCGCCGTTGGACAGCAGGTTGCCGGCCACGCCACCGACCACGGCGCCGACCAGGGTGCGCTTGTCCTTCCTCGACATCGCGCTGGCATCGCTGACCACGGCGACACCGGCAACCAGTGCCAGGGCCATCGCCAGACCACGGAAGCTGAGTGTGGAAGTACTGAGCATGTTCGGTTCTCCTGTGAGGTGCATGCCACGCTGGGCAGGGAGGGCGCGGGGCGCCCCGGCTGCCGTGGAGACCACGCTGGCGTTCCAACATTGGCGGAACATTGCCTGGCCTACCGGGCGGCTTGCGCATTCATCTAGCGTCAGGCGGCATGAAGCAAGGCTGAAAGTGGCTTTTACCGCTCAGCTGGCAGAAAGGGAAAGGGCCGCGCATGGCGCGGCCCCTCCCGGTCTGCAAGGCGCTGCGGGCTCAGACGCCCATGGCCTTCTGCGCCTGGCGGGTCTGTTCCTGCTGCGCGTCCTGCTGCTGGTGCAGCACGTTCGGCGCGCCCTGCACCGCGCCGCTGCTGAGCGCCATGCTCTGCTCGCTGGCGGTGCGGGTTTCCACCGCAACGCGGCTGGCCGCCGGGTCACCGACCGTGCCCTGCACGGCGAACAGGCGCTCACCGTTCGGGCTGGGCACCACCGCGTCGATGCGCTGCAGGCCGGCGGCATGCGCCTCCCTGGTCAGGGCCGCTGCGGCGCTTTCCAGCGCGTGACGGTCCTTGAAGGTGCCCGCCGGCATCCGTTCCAGGCCTTCGGTGGCCTGCAGGTACATCGGATTGCGCGGGTGCCGCTCGTCGTTCAGCAGCGGGCGCTCGCGGGCCTCCTTGATCGCATCCAGCGTCTTTGCACCGACGATGCCGTCGGCAACCAGCCCGTTGTCCTTCTGCAGCTGGCGTACCGCCGCTTCGGTATTGCGGCCGAAGCGGCCGTCCTCGGCCAGCGGCTTGCCGTCGGCCCCGGCATAGCCGAGGTGGCCCAGCTGCTCCTGCACCTTGCGCACGCCCTCGCTGTGCGCGCCCGGCTTGTACAGCTCGGCGTGCGGGGCGGCAGCGGCCTTGTGTTCGGCCGCAGGCTTGCCCTGGGTCTGCTCATGCGATTGGGTGCGGCTTTCCAGCAGGTCGCGCGCCTTGGACAACGGGTCCGACGCGAACAGCTTCCAGTGCGGGTGGTCCTTCACCTGCTTGAGGTAATCCTCCACCGGCATGGTGTGCACGCCCTTGCTGCCGGTGGACTGGCTGATCAGCAGCTTGTCGGTATTCGGGTCGCGCACCACCATCACGATGTGGTCGATGCCATTCCAGTGCTCGTGGCGGGTCCTGGCCGTATCCAGGCCGATGACCATGCCTTCCTTCAGCGCACCGGGCTTGAGGATGGCGTCGCGCTCGAGCAGCACGCCGGACTGTTCGACGGCCTTGTGCACGATGCCGCCGGAACCGAGGTTGCCCAGGTCGATGCGGTCGGCCTTGCTGAAGACAGCGTGCCCGGCCTTCTGGTTGATCTCGTCCATGGTCCGGTTCTGCAGGGTGCCGACCCAGCCGGAGCAATCGATGTAGCCCTGGTCCACGTTCTTGCCGGTCTTGCCCGGCACGTACAGCGCGTGGCCCGGGATGTTGATGGCGTACTTCACATCGTCGTACTTCACGCCAGCGTCGTACGCGGCGTGCAGTTCGATGCCCGGCTTCGGCGCAGCAGGAGCCGTTGCGGTCGCCGCCAGCGTGGCCGCAGCGGCGCCCACTGCGGCGGTCTGCGCAGGTGTGCCTGGAGCCTGGGCCTGGCCCGGTGCCACGGTCTGCGGCGTGATGTGCTTTTCCGGGATGCTGATCGCTGCGTACTTGTGGATGTAGTAGCTGGAGAAGGTCCGCGCCAGGTCGCCGTCGTTCATGCCACGCATTTCGGCCAGGGTGTGGCCGGTCAGCGCCTTGGCATCGGACCCGATCTGGTTGAGCACGTTGCGGCGCATGTTGATCTCTTCGCCATGGCCGTTGCGGACCACGCCGAAGGTGCCGGTGGCGATCGCGGTCTGCACCGAGCCATAGCCGGCGCTGCCCTGCTGGTGGGCCAGGTACAGGTCCAGGCCGGTCGGCGTGTCGCCGCCGGACAGGTACGGGTGGCCGGTGCGCTCATTGCGGCGCGCCATCGAGCCCAGGTTGTCCTGGTACATCTGCGCGGCGGCTTCGGTGTTGCGGGTCGGATCGAACTCGTGGCCGGTCAGGTGGTACTGGCGCGCCGAACCGGGCACGAACTGGAACAGGCCCTTGGCCCCGGTCGACGTGTTGTGGGCGCGTTCGTTGAACGTGCCGCCGGTCTCGATGTGCGCAAAGCGCATGAAGTCATCGACCGGAATGCCCTTCTGCCGGGCGACCTGCTCGACGATGTCCAGGACTTCCTTTTTGCTGTAGTCATGCTGTGCCATGACGTTTTCCTCGGGGTTGATGGAGCGGCCGATGCCGCGAATCGCCAACCGGACTCATCCGTGAGTCAAGAACATGTCGGTCAACAGGTAACCCGCCTGCGGCGGATGGAAATCAGGGCGCGATGTACTGCTGGGCCTTGCTGTCGAAGCGGTAGTGCACGGTGTCGCCGGCACCCAGCGCGCGGGTCTTGCCCGGGGCTTCGATGGTGGTGCCCTTGAAGGTCACGGTCAGCTGCGGCAGGCCGTTGCCATCGGCCACGAAGGCCAGTTCGCCATCGCTGTCGGTGCACGGCATCACGTTGCCGTCGTCGCAGGCCGCGCTGTTGTCTTCGCCGGTGCGCACCGAGCCGACGTAGCGCCAGGCCTTGCTGTCCAGGTCGTCCTCGCTGCGCTTGGGGTTGAACAGCAGCAGGGCGTAGCCGCTGCTGCTGATGCCGCGGTCGAAGCTGCTGGTCGGCACCGCCAGCAGCAGGCGGCCGTCGGCGGTGTGGTGTTCGATCGGCTTGCGCCGGGTATCGACGTCGTCGGCCTTGTCGTAGGCGCCGAGCGCACCGATGGTCCATTCCTGGCCACGGAACTTCCACGGCTTCTTCGCGTCGCCGCCGGCCAGTACGAAGGTGGCCTCGGCCAGATTGGCGCGGTCGTCGGGGCCGGCCGGCTGCTGTTCGCCCGGCTTGCCGTAGTGCTCGCGGGTGTCCCAGGAAAAACCGGTGTAGTAGGTGGTGCCGTCCAGGGTGAAGCGGTGGCCGAACCAGAAGGTCGCCACGCTGCCGTTCTGGACCTCATAGGACGTCGCACCGTCGCCATCGACCTGGTAGATGAAATACATCACGGTCGGCGCGTCGGGCGGGGTGACGGCGGCATCGGGGGAGGGGTTCTGCATCGGGGCAACATCCTGTCGGGGCGCTTTGGCAGCCTGCGCAGGCGCAGGCTGGGAGGACGAGGGGGCCGGATCGGCGGCGCTGCAGGCGGCAGCGGAAAGAGAGACGAGCAGGCATGCCGCGAATGCGCGCAGGGGCCGCAACGGCAGGGTCCAACGTAGCTCAGGGGGGGACTGCATGCGCCTCTCCATGGTCAGCGTTGCCGGGCCAGACGGCCGGCAGGAAGCCGCACCCCATCCACCACGGACGGGAGCGAGGACATGAGCCGGTCGATTCCTTCGACCTCGCATTGAGAACTCATGCGTGCCCATCTTGGCACAGATCCGCAGGCCGTCAAAGAGGGGGGGCGGCAGCCGGGTCTGTGATGTGAAGTGCGTCTCAGATCTTGCCGTCACGCAGGTAGTCGAACAATTCGGCGTCGCCCTTCAGCCCCAGCTTGAGCATGGCGTCGCCCTTCTGCCGGCTGATGGTGCTGACGCTCTTGTGCAGCTGCAGCGAAATCTCCTTCACCGTCATGCCGGTGCCGAGCAGTCGCAGCACCTCCACTTCGCGTGGTGACAACGGCTTGCCGTCGCCCTCGCGCATGCGCCAGCTGCCGGCCGCGTCCACCCGCTCGCGCAGGCTGCGGCTGATGTAGGGCTGGCCGCGGTACACCGACTGGATGGCCTGCGGCAGCTCGTCCATTGACGAACTCTTGTCGACCAGACCGAGCACGCCACTGTCGAGCACCATGCGCAGGATCGCCAGGTTGCTGGAGACGCTGAGCATCAGCACCGGCAGGTCCGGATGCCGGCGGCGGATCATGCCGATCATGGCGAAGCCATCGGCCTGCGGGCTGCCCGGCATGGAGTAGTCGGTGACCAGCAGGTCACAGGGCTGGTTGGCGAGCAGGGTCATCAGCGCCTGCGCGCTGTCGGCCTCGCCGACCACGCGGCCCACGCCGCTCGACTCGATGACGGCGCGGGTACCGATGCGGACCACCGGGTGATCGTCTGCGATGATGATGCGCAAGCTCATGCTCTAGTATGGCCATCGGGCACGCCGGGCCGCGACCATCGCGGTCCCTGGCAGGATTCTAGGAGATCGACGCAGATGCGTAGGTGGGCTGTTCGCGGGCTGCTCCTGCTGCTGGCGGTGCTGGCCCTGCCCGTGGCCCAGGCACAGCCGGCCCCTGGGCTGCTGCCGCTCAGCCCGTTGCAGCGCGAATACCTGGTGGCGCATCCGACCATCGTTGTCGGGCAGTATGACAGCGGTTGGCCGCCCTTCGAGTCCCTCCGTGACGGCCAGCAGGTCGGTCTGGGACCGGACTACCTGTCGCATCTTGCACGCCAGCTCGGCATGAAGGTCGAGGCGCGCCGCTATCCGGACTGGACATCCGTGCTGGATGCGGCATGTCGTGGCGAGATCGACGTGGTGATGAATGTCGGCCTCAGTGCCGACCGCACCCGCTGCATGGTCTATACCGCGGCCTACAGCGAAGCGCCGCTGGCCCTGGTGGGCCGGCCGGACGACCTGCGTGCCTCCGACATGCCCGACCTGGAGGGTCTGCGGGTGGTGATCGAGCAGGATTTCCTGACCGGTCCGCAGGTGCGCGCCCGATTCCCGCGTGCCCGCCAGCTTGTCGTAAACGACACGTTGAGCGCATTGCAGATGGTCAGAGACGACAAGGCCGACGTCTACATCGGCAATGCCTTTGTCGCCACCGAGCTGATTGCCAGCCGGCGCCTGCAGGGCGTGGCGCTGTTGCGGCCCAGCGACCTGCCCCCTGAACGGCTGCACTTCGGCATTCCCAACAGCAAGCAACCCCTGGCTGAAGCCCTGGACCTGGCGCTGGCGGCCACCAGCCAGGCCCAGCGTGATGCCCTCGCACAACGATGGCTGCCACCGCCGCACTGGTCGGCATCGGCGCAGCTGGCGCTGAGCCAGGCCGAGAAGCGCGTGCTGGAGCAGCCGTTGAAGATCGGTTTCGCCCCGAATGCCGCGCCACTGTCGTTCACCGGCGAGGATGGCCGGCCCAGCGGGCTGGCCAGCGAATACCTGCAGCGCCTGATGCAGGCTGGTGCCAACCTGCAGGTCGAGGACAGCCACGACTGGTACGAGGTGCGCGAGAAGGCCCGCCGCGGTGAGCTGCAGGCGGTGATGGGCATTCCTGTCGATTCACGGTACCTGGGCCCGGACTGGGTGTTCAGCCAGCCCTTCATCAGCGTGCCGAACGTGATTGTGGTCAGGAGCGATGGCGAGTCGCTGCTGGGCCTGGCTGACCTGCAGGGCAAGCGCGTGCTGCTGTCCGACCCGGAGCGTGTGCGCGGCTACGTGCTGCAGCAGGCACCGCAGGCGCGGATCATCGCTGCACGCAGCGCCGAGCAGTCGCTGCAGCGCCTGCTCGCTGGCGACGCCGATGCGTACATCGGCAACCTTGCCGTGGTCGATCACCTGCTGCGCAGCCGTTTCCCGGGACGGCTGCAGGTGGCGGCACCGGCCGGCTTCAACGACCAGCTGGTGCTGGCTGTGGACCGCCGCCACGCGGCACTGGCTACCACCTTCGATCGCCTGCTGCTGCAGATGACCCCACGCAAGCGCGAGGCCCTGCGCAATGCCTGGCTGGGGGTGGAGTACCGCAACGGTGTCGACTGGAACAAGGTGCTGCGGTGGGGCGTGCCGGTGCTGCTGGTGCTGCTGACCGCGCTGCTGGTACATGGCGTCGGCCATTGGCGGCTGCGCCGCGAGGTGGCAGGACGTCGCCAGCTGGAGCAGCGTCTGGCCGAGGTGACCGACAACCTGCCTGCAGTGGTCTATCAGGCGCGTCGCGACGCCGATGGCGCGCTCAGCTTCCCGTTCATCGCCGGTGACCTGCCTGCGTTGTTCGGCATTACACGGCAGCAGGCCGAACAGGATGCGAGGGTGTTGCTGGAACGCATCGAGGAAGAGGACCGCGCGCACATCCTGCACTCCATCGAGCAGGCCGCGCGCCAGTTCGCCCCATTGATCCTGGAGTTCCGCCTGCGCAGCGATGGGGAGGGCGTGCGCTGGGTGCGCAGCCAGGCCCACCCCTATGCCGCCGAAGAGGGCGCGGTGATCTGGAGCGGTTACTGGGTGGACGTGAGCGAAGCGCGGATGCAGGCCGATGCCCTGGCGGCGGCGAAGGCGGACGCCGAGCAGGCCGCCGAGGCCAAATCGCGCTTCCTGGCCACGATGAGCCATGAGATCCGCACGCCGATGAGTGGCGTGCTGGGGATGCTGGAGGTGCTGGCGCACTCACCGCTGGACAGCGAACAGCAGCGCATCCTCGGCGTTATCGAGGATTCGGCCCAGATGCTGCGGCAGATCCTCGATGACATCCTCGATTACTCGCGGCTGGAAGCAGGGGCGTTGCGCCTGGAACCGGTGCCGCAACCGCTGCGGCCCCTGCTGGAGAGCGTGTGCCGCCTGCTGTCGGCCCAGGCCAGCGCGCGTGGCCTGGCGCTGCACGTGCAGATCGATCCCGAGCTGGCGCCGGCCCACGAAGTGGACGGCGTGCGGCTGCGCCAGATCGTGTTCAACCTGCTCAGCAATGCCATCAAGTTCACCGCACAGGGCGAGGTGCGCCTGCAGCTGGAGGTGCTGGGGCCGACCAGCGAAGACGGCGTGCAACCGCTGTGCCTGAGCGTTACCGACACCGGCATCGGCATCGCACCGGAACAACTGCAGCACCTGTTCGCGCCCTTTACGCAGGCCGGTGCCTACATCCAGCGTGACCACGGCGGCACCGGCCTGGGCTTGAGCATCTGCCAGCGACTGGTGCAGATGATGCAGGGCGAATTGACCCTGCACAGCACGCTGGGCGAAGGAACCCGCGCCGAAGTGCGGGTATCGCTGGTGGAGGCCGGCAGCGAGGACGCGGCGGCACTGCTGGCCGAGCAGGACCAGTCCGCGCTGCTGCCCGCCGCGCTGCGCCAGGCGCGGGTGCTGGTGATCGAGGACCACCCGACCAACCAGGCGATGATGGCGTGGCGGCTGCAGCAGCTGGGCGTGCCCCATGTGCTGCTGGGCGATGGCCAGCAGGCGCTGGATCGCCTGTCGTCGGAGAGCTTCGACCTGGTGATCACCGACTGCCGCATGCCGGTACTCGATGGATTTGGCTTCACCCGCCTGCTGCGCGAACGCGAGGGCCGTACCGGCCAGCCGCGGCTGACGGTGCTGGCGCTGACCGCCAGCGTGCTGGACGACGATGCGCGCCGCTGCCGCGAGGCCGGCATGGACGAGGTACTGGCCAAGCCGCTGTCGCTGGCCACGCTGCGTGCGGCGCTGCTGCGCTGGCTGCCGCAGGCCCAGGGCCAGTCGTTCGAGGTGCCGGTGCCGGAGGTTGCCGCCGACGACGGTGAAGCATTGCCTGATCTGGCCACCCTGCAGCAGCGCTTCGGCTCGCGCGTGGTGGCCGAGCAGCTGCGCGACAGCCTGTTGCAGGCCAGCGAGGGTGACCTGGCCGCCGTGCAGCGCGCCGTGCAGGCTGGCGACCGCCAGGCTGCGGCGCTGCACCTGCATCGCCAGGCCGGCGGGCTCGGGGCGATCGGGGCCACGGCACTGGCCCAGCAGGCCAATGCCCTGGTCGAGCGCCTGCAGGATGCGGCAGAGGCCGATACGGCGCCGTTGTTCGCCACCGTAACGACGTTCGTGGCGCGGCTGCAGCAACAGCTGCAGCGCCTGGCTCACTGAGCCGACTGCTGCTGCAGGTAGGCGATCACCAGGGCGCGGCGTTCTGCGCTGGGGAAGGCGTTGTACATGCGGGTGCCCGGCACCAGGTGCGTGGGTGACTGCAGGAAGGTATCCAGCGTCTGTGCGGTCCAGGTGATGTCGGCGCGGCGCATGCCGTCGGAATACCCATAGTCGGGCAGGCTGCCGGCGCGGCGGCCGATCACGCCGTGCAGGTTGGGTCCGAAGCGGTGGATGCCACCGGGCTGCACGGTGTGGCAGCCGGCACACAGTTCGAACGCGCGCTGCATGGCCTGCTGCCGGGCCTGTTCGGGCGTGGCCGGCACCGCGGGCGGGCGCTGGCAGGCCGTGGCAAGCAGGGCCACGGCAACGGCGGTGAGCAGGCGGCGGGCACGCATGGGTGGGCAGGATAGCGGTGCGGTGGAGCGGTCGGGCTGCGACACACGGTCGCAGCCCGGGGCGATCACATGCCCGAGTAGTTCGGGCCGCCGCCGCCCTGCGGGGTCACCCAGACGATGTTCTGGGTCGGATCCTTGATGTCGCAGGTCTTGCAGTGCACGCAGTTCTGCGCGTTGATCTGCAGGCGCGCATTGTCGGCTTCGCCAACGAACTCGTACACACCGGCCGGGCAATAGCGGGCTTCCGGGCCTGCGTACTCGGCCAGGTTCACCTTCACCGGAATGCTGGGGTCCTTCAGCGTCAGGTGGCTGGGCTGGTTCTCGTCGTGGTTGGTGCTGCTCAGGAACACCGAGCTGAGGCGGTCGAAGGTCAGCACCCCATCCGGCTTCGGGTAGGCGATGCGGGTGTGCTTGGCGGCCGGTTCCAGGCAGGCATGATCCGGCTGCGTGCGGTGCAGGGTCCACGGCGGGTTGCGCACGCCCAGCTTCGGCAGCAGCCACTGCTCGACGCCGGTCATCAGCGTGGCCACGGTCTGGCCCTTCTTGAACCACTGCTTGAAGTTCTTGGCCTGCTGCAGTTCGGTGAACAGCCAGCTGGCTTCGAACGCCTTCGGGTAGGCGCTCAGTTCATCGTGCTGGCGGTCGGCGGCCAGCGCGTCGAACGCGGCGTCGGCGCACAGCATGCCGGTCTTGATCGCGGCATGGCTGCCCTTGATGCGGCTGGCGTTGAGGTAGCCGGCCTCGCAGCCGACCAGTGCACCGCCCGGGAACACCGTCTTCGGCAGCGACAGCAGGCCACCGGCGGTGATCGCACGCGCGCCGTAACCGATGCGGGTACCGCCTTCCAGATGCTTGCGGATGGACGGATGGGTCTTGAAGCGCTGGAACTCTTCGAATGGGCTCAGCCACGGGTTCCTGTAGTCCAGGCCGACCACGTAGCCGATGGCGACCTTGCCGCCGTCGGCGTGGTACAGGAACGCGCCGCCGTAGGTGTCGCTGTCCAGCGGCCAGCCGGCGGCGTGAACCACCAGACCCGGCTCATGCCGGGACGGGTCGATCTGCCACAGCTCCTTGATGCCGATGCCGTAGGCCTGCGGGTCCTTGCCTTCGTCCAGCGTGTAACGCGCGATCAACTGGCGGCCGAGATGGCCGCGCGCGCCTTCGGCGAAGATCGTGTATTTCGCCTGCAGCGCCATGCCGCGCTCGAACGCCGGGCCGATGCTGCCATCCTTCTCGATACCCATGTCGCCGGTGGCCACGCCGATCACTTCACCGTTGTCGCCGTACAGCACCTCGGCTGCGGCGAAGCCGGGGAAGATCGCCACTTCCAGCGCCTCGGCCTGCTGCGCCAGCCAGCGGGTCACTTCGCCCAGGCTGATGATGTAGTTGCCTTCGTTGTGGAAGCACTCCGGCAGCAGCGCGTTGGGCGTGCTGCGCGCGCCGGTTTCGCTGAGGAACAGGAATTCGTCACGGGTGACCTTCTGCTTCAGCGGTGCGCCGCGCTCGGCCCAGTCCGGGAACAGCTCGGTCAGCGCGCGCGGATCCATCACCGCACCAGACAGCACGTGCGCGCCTGGTTCGGACCCCTTCTCCAGCACGCACACCGACAACTCGCGGCCGGCTTCGATCGCGCGCTGGCGCAGGCGGATCGCGGTGGCCAGGCCGGCGGGGCCGGCGCCGACGATCACCACGTCGAATTCCATTACTTCACGCGGGGGCAGGGCGTTGGCTTCAGCGCTCATCGATTGCATGACTCGTGGGTAGGGCCGGCATCGGGGCCACCGGCGGTGCCTGGGAATCGCGCGTGCAGCCACGAGCGAAACGGTTGTTTGAATGTGTCAGGGTACCGGGCCGCGCGTGATCGAGCTAGATCGCCGATGTTCACGTCACGATTGCTGCGGTGCAGCGTAAGGCTGTGGCCCGGGTGGGTGCCGACCCTGGTCGGCACGCTCTGCCCGGATGACCGACAATGGCCGGGTCCTGACTGCGCGTGAGTGCCATGGCTTTGCATCCGTACGATCTGTTCGATGTCCGTTCCCTGCTCAATGAGGAAGAGCGCGCGGTGCAGGAGAGCGTCGCCCGCTTCACCAACGAGCGCGTGCTGCCGATCATCGGCGATGCCTTCGACCAGGCCCGTTTCCCCTCTGAACTGGTGCCGGAGATCGCCTCGCTGGGCCTGCTGGGCGCCACCCTGCCGGCCGAATACGGCGGCGGTGATCTGGGTGCGGTCAGCTATGGCTTGATCTGCCAGGAGCTGGAGCGCGGCGATTCGGGCCTGCGCAGCTTCGTCTCGGTGCAGAGCTCGCTGTGCATGTACCCGATCTATGCCTACGGCAGCGAGGAACAGCGCCAGCAGTGGCTGCCGGCGATGGCGCGCGGCGAACTGATCGGCTGCTTCGGCCTGACCGAGGCGCACGGTGGGTCCGACCCGGCCAGCATGAAGACCCGCGCGGTGCGCGACGGCAGCGACTGGCGCATCAGCGGCAGCAAGATGTGGATCACCAGCGGCCCGGTGGCCGACCTGGCCATCGTCTGGGCGCAGACCGAGGACGGCATCCAGGGCTTCGTGCTGGAGAAGGGCATGGCCGGCTTCACCACGCAGGAGATCAAGCACAAGATGAGCCTGCGCGCGTCGCTGACCGGCGCGCTGTTCTTCGATGACGTGCGCGTGCCCGACAGCCATCGCCTGCCGAACGTGAAGGGCCTGAAGGGGCCGCTGGGCTGCCTGACCCAGGCCCGTTACGGCATCAGCTGGGGCCCGATCGGTGCCGCCGTTGCCTGCCTGGATGAAGCGCTGGGCTATGCCAAGGAGCGCGTGCTGTTCGGCCGCCCGCTGGCCGCCACCCAGAGCGCGCAGATCAAGCTGGCCGAAATGGCCCGCCGCATCACCACCGCGCAGCTGCTGGCGCTGCAGCTGGGCCGCCTGAAGGAAGCCGGGCAGCTGCAGCCGCAGCAGGTCAGCCTGGCCAAATGGAACAACTGCCGCATGGCCATCGACATCGCCCGCGAATGTCGCGATCTGCTGGGTGGGGCCGGCATCACCACCGAACACGTGGCGATCCGGCACGCGCTGAACCTCGAATCGGTGATCACCTATGAAGGCACCGAGACCGTGCACCAGCTGGTGATCGGCCGCGAACTGACCGGCATCAACGCGTTCTGAAACCTGGTTCCGGTGGGTGCCAACCTTGGTTGGCACATCTTTCCAGAAGTTTCTGCAGCCGCCTTGACCTGTCTTTGGTAGGTGCCAACCTTGGTTGGCACACTCCTTCGGCACGCGACCGGGGAACAGTGCGGACCAAGGTCCGCACCCACCAGAAGCAGGTCACACCCACCAGCAGCGATCCACAGCCACCCCGGAGCGGTTTACGCGCCGCCGGCAAACCCATGCTGCCGCCACGCCTCGTACATCACCACGGCAACGGTGTTGGAAAGATTGAGGCTGCGGTTGCCCGGCCGCATCGGCAGGCGCAGGCGGCGGCCATCCGGCAGCGCATCGAGCACGTCCTGCGGCAGGCCACGGCTTTCCGGGCCGAACAGGAAGGCATCGCCATCTTCGAACGCCACGCTGTCGTAGCGGACGCTGGCACGCGTACTCAGGGCGAACAACCGCTTCGGTGCGATCCGCGCCAGCGCGGTGTCCAGGTCGGGGTGCACCTGCAGGCGCGAGTACTCGTGGTAGTCCAGGCCGGCGCGCTTGAGCTGCTTGTCTTCCAGTGCGAAGCCGAGCGGCTCGACCAGGTGCAGCTGCGCGCCGGTGTTGGCGCAGAGCCGGATCACATTGCCCGTGTTGGGCGGGATTTCCGGTTGGAACAGGATTACGTGGAACGGGGGCGCGGCATTCATCGGCGCAGTGTACCTGCGACGGCGGCCGCCTCTACGGCGCACGCCCTGCGCTGGGCAGGGCGGCACCGCTTACGGGCGCAGCAGGACCTGGGCGGTTTCGGTGGCCAGGGCCTGCAGGTCTGCAGCGCTCGGACGCACCTGCAGGGCCGGCAGGTTGACGATCACCTGGTTGGCGACGCTGGTGGCAGCGGCAGCCAGGGTGGCGGCGTAGCGCTGGGCTTCCAGTTCGGCGGCCAGGGCGACGCGCTGTTCCAGGCTCGGGCGCACTTCCACCGAGGCCAGGGTGGTGATCGGCATCGCGGCGGCGACCGGGGCGGCGACGTAGCCGCTGCGCTCGGCCAGCTGGTCGGCGCTCGGGCGCACTTCCACGGTGGCCAGGGTCGGGATGCCGCTGGCCTGTTCCCAGGCCTGCTGGGCCAGCTGGTCGGCGGCCGGGCGAACCTGCACGGTGGACAGGGTCTTGATGGATTCAGAGGCCTGCACCGACGAAACAACCGCGGTGCCGGCGATCAGGGCGATGGCGATGGCAATGGTCTTGGCGTTCATGACGGGGCCTGTTTAGTGTTGGTGATCAGTGGTGTGGTAGTAAGGTAGTACACCAATTCTGGGGATGCAAGTAGAATTTTCGATTTCCTGCATTTGTTCAGTCTTCAGTCAGCTTGAGTCTGAAGCCCTTCCTGGCGCAGGAAGTACCAAGCAATCCCCGTGCCAACTTTTATTCATTGATTTACAAGGGTTTTTTATCAATCGAAAAGTGTCCGGTGGGCGGACACCTGTCCATTCGATATGCCGCGGACACTGTCCGGACGCCTTCAGCCGGCACATGTGACGGTTCACGCCCGCCCGCCGGCTGGGGCCGGGCCGGATGGCCTTCAGGGCAAACACCCCCAGTGACTGGCGACCGATTCCTGCCGTTGCCTGCGCAGGCTAGGATCGGGATTCACCTATGTGACCAAGGATCCGGATATGTCTCTCGCCCTTCGCCCGCGCGCCGCATTGCTGGCCGTCGCCCTCAGCACCGCCCTGGGCACGCTTGCGCCCACCTCCGCGCTTGCCGCCAGGCCGGCGGCACCGGCCAAGGTCGATATCCCGTACGAGCAGTTCACCCTGCCCAACGGCCTGCGCGTGATCGTGCATACCGATCGCAAGGCGCCGATCGTCGCGGTCAACGTCTGGTACCACGTGGGCAGCAAGGATGAACCGGCCGGCCGCACCGGCTTCGCGCACCTGTTCGAGCACCTGATGTTCCAGGGCAGCGAGAACCACGACGGCGAATTCTTCGAACCGTTCAAGCAGGTCGGTGCCACCAACCAGAACGGCACCACCAACACCGATCGCACCAACTACTTCGAGAACGTGCCGACCACCGCGCTGGACATGGCGCTGTGGATGGAGTCGGACCGCATGGGCCATCTGGTCGGTGCGATCGACCAGGCTGCGCTGGACGAGCAGCGCGGCGTGGTGCAGAACGAGAAGCGCCAGGGCGAGAACCAGCCCTACGGCCAGGCCTGGGACCAGATCAACAAGGCGCTGTATCCGGTTGGCCACCCGTACCACCACGGCGTGATCGGCTCGATGAACGATCTCAACGCGGCCTCGCTGGATGACGTGAAGACCTGGTTCCGCACCTGGTATGGCCCGAACAACGCGGTGCTGGTGCTGGCCGGCGACATCGACCTGGCCACCGCCAAGGAGAAGGTCGCCAGGTACTTCGGCAGCATCCCCGCTGGCCCGACCATGGCGCAGCCGGCGGTGAACGTGGCCAAGCGCAGTGCCGATACCCGCGAGACGATGACCGACAAGGTGCCGCAGGCGCGCATCTACCGCGCCTGGAACGTGCCGCAGATCGGCACCGCCGACATCGACCAGTTGCAGCTGTTCTCCGAAGTGCTGGGCGGCGCCAAGTCCTCACGCCTGAGCCAGCGCCTGCAGCACCAGGACAAGCTGGTGGACAGCATCGGCTCGGGCCTGTCGACGTCGCAGCTGGGCTCCAACTTCGTGATCGTGGCGACCGTCAAGCAGGGCCAGGACCCGGCCAAGGTCGAGAAGATCATCGACGAGGAACTGGACCGCCTGATCAAGCAGGGCCCGACCGCGGCCGAGCTGGAGCGCGCCAAGACCGGCGCCCGTGCCGGCTTCATCCGTGGCATCGAGCGCATCGGTGGCTTCGGCGGCAAGGCCGATGCGCTGGCCGAGTGCGCGGTGTTCACCGGCGACCCGGGTTGCTTCCGCACCTCGCTGGCCAACATCGAGAAGGCCAGTGCCGCCGATCTGAGCCGCCTGGGCGCAGAGTGGCTGGACAAGGGCAGCCACACCCTGGTGATCGCACCGGGTGAGCGCGTGGCGCTGAAGGAAGAACCGAGCCAGACGCCGAAGCCGTTCACCGTGCCGGCGGTGGACCCGAAGTACAGCACCCTGCCGGAACAGGTGGACCGCAAGGCCGGCGTGCCGCAGACCCGCGAGTTCCCGCAGCTGAAGTTCCCGGCACTGCAGCGCGCCACGCTGAAGAACGGCACCCAGGTGATCCTGGCCGAACGCCACGAGATTCCGGTGGTGCAGTTCAGCTACCAGTTCCCGGGCGGCTTCAGCGCCGACCAGGGCCGCAAGCCCGGCACCGCCAACTTCACCATGAGCCTGATGACCGAAGGCGCCGGCAAGCTCGGTTCGCTGGCCTTCGCCGACGCCGCCGACGCACTGGGCGCCAGCCTGGATGCCTCGGCCGGCCTGGACTCGATGAGCGTGGACCTGTCGGCGCTGAAGGAAAACCTGGCACCGTCGCTGGCGTTGTACCGCGACCTGCTGCGCGAACCGCGTTTCGAGCAGGGCGAGATCGACCGGGTCAAGGCGACCTGGATCGCCGGCATCCAGCAGGAGAAGGTGAACCCGGGTGCAGTGGCCATGCGCGTGCTGCCGCCGCTGCTGTACGGCAAGGGCCACCCGTACGCCATCCCGTTCACCGGCAGCGGCGACGAGGCGGCGATCAACGGCCTGACCCGCGAAGATCTGGTTGATTTCCACCACGACTGGCTGCGCCCGCAGAATGGCACCCTGATCGTGGTCGGTGACACCACCCTGGCCGAGATCGTGCCGCTGCTGGACAAGCAGCTGGGCGACTGGAAGGCGACCGGCGAGGCGCCGCAGGTGAAGGCGGCCACCGATGTCGCGCTGCCGAAGGGCCCGCGCGTGTTCCTGATCGACCAGCCGGGTGCGGTGCAGGCCAACCTGTTCGCCGGCCAGGTGGTGGCGCCGTCCAGCGCCGCCAGTTCGACCCGCTTCGACATTGCCAACGGCGTGATCGGCGGCGACTTCACCTCGCGCCTGAACATGAACCTGCGCGAGGACAAGCACTGGTCGTACGGCGCGCGCAGCAGCGCGACCAGTTCGGTGGGCCAGCGCCCGTGGATGGCCAGTGCGCCGGTGCAGATCGACAAGACCGGCCCGGCACTGGCGGAAATGCGCAAGGAGATCGCCGCATTCGCCGACGGCAGCAAGCCGGCCACCGCTGCCGAAGTCAACCGCATCCGCAACATCCAGACCCTCAGCCTGCCCGGTGCCTACGAGACCGCCAGTGCCGTGGCCGCGACCATCGGTTCGATCGTGCAGTTCAAGCGCCCGGACGACTATGTGCTGCGTCGCAAGGCCGAGATCGAAGCGATGACCCCGGCGCAGGTGCAGCAGGCTGCTGCCGAGATCAAGCCGCAGGCCCTGACTTGGGTGGTGGTGGGCGATCTCAAGCAGACCGAAGCGGCCGTGCGCGCGCTGAACCTGGGCGAGGTGACGGTGATCGACGCCGAGGGCAACCCGGTCAAGAAATAAGGCACGACCCCGGCCCGCCTGTGGCGGGCCGGCTCCCCCGGTAGTGCCGGCCACTGGCCGGCAAACCCTTAAGGCGTCGGAGCCCCCTGCGGGGGATCCGACCCCTCTGCCGACCTGGGGTCGGATCCCCCGCAGGGGGCTCTGACCCCGGCCCCGGCTACCCCCGATTCAGGCTGTTCAGGCAGAATCGCCCCATACCCTTCCAGGATCTGCCCATGCGCGTTCTGCTGCTTTCCTCTCTGCTGCTCACCGTCACTGCCTGTACCTGGGTGCCGATCGAACCGGCCGGCAAGGCGACCCGCGTGTTGCCGGCAGGTCCGGTTCCGGCCGGCTGCATCGCCAAGGGCGAGGTGGTGGTCACCGTGAAGAGCAAGGTCGGCTTCTACAACCGCAACCCGCTGCGCGTGCAGGAAGAGCTGGAAACCCTGGCCCGCAACGAGGCCCCGAGTGCTGGCGCCAACGCCGTACAGGCCGCCGCCGCGCCCGCCGATGGCAGCCAGCGGTTCGCCGCGTTCCAGTGCCCGCCGCGCTGAACGCTTCACCATACGGCCAAGCCTGAATTCGTAAAGATGCGGTGAAGGCCCCGGGGGTTATAGAATAGCGCCCCCTTTTGCCTGAGCCTTGGCGCTAACCTCGATGCTCTTCAAGAATGTCTCGATCGCCGGCCTGGCACACGTTGATGCGCCGCATACGCTGACGACCAAGGAAATCAACGAGCGGCTGCAGCCGACGTTGGATCGCCTCGGTATCCGCACCGACGTGCTCGGCGATATCGCCGGCATCCATGCCCGCCGCCTGTGGGACAACGGCGTGCTGGCGTCCGATGCCGCCACCATGGCCGGCCGCAAGGCGCTGGAAGACGCAGGCATCGATGCGACGCAGGTCGGCCTGCTGGTCAACACCTCGGTCAGCCGCGACTACCTGGAGCCGTCCACCGCCTCGATCGTGTCGGGCAACCTCGGCGTCAGCGACGAGTGCATGACCTTCGACGTCGCCAATGCCTGCCTGGCCTTCATCAACGGCATGGATATCGCGGCGCGCATGATCGAGCGTGGCGACATCGACTACGCGCTGGTGGTGGATGGCGAGACCGCCAACCTGGTGTACGAGAAGACCCTGGAGCGCATGACCGCCCCGGACGTCACCGCCGACGACTTCCGCAACGAGCTGGCCGCCCTGACCACCGGTTCGGGCGCCGCCGCGATGGTGATGGCGCGCTCGGAACTGGTGCCGGATGCACCCCGCTACAAGGGTGGCGTGACCCGTTCGGCCACCGAGTGGAACCAGCTGTGCCTGGGCAATCTGGACCGCATGGTCACCGATACCCGCCTGCTGCTGATCGAAGGCATCAAGCTGGCCCAGAAGACCTTCACCGCCGCCAAGATCGCCTTGGGCTGGGCCGTGGAAGAGCTGGACCAGTTCGTGATCCACCAGGTCAGCCAGCCGCACACCGCTGCGTTCATCAAGAACTTCGGCATCGACCCGAAGAAGGTCATGACCATCTTCGGCGAGCACGGCAACATCGGCCCGGCCTCGGTGCCGATCGTGCTGAGCAAGCTCAAGCAGCTGGGCAAGCTGAAGAAGGGCGATCGCATTGCACTTCTGGGCATTGGTTCCGGCCTGAACTGCTCGATGGCTGAAGTGGTCTGGTAAGCAGCCCGCTGCCCGACCTCCTGTAGAGCCGAGCCATGCTCGGCTCACGCGCGCAGCGCGGCTCTTCCGCAGCGGACCGGAGAGCAGCCGAGCATCGGCTCGGCTCCACATTGCGCCGCGACTCTCCCTAGGTGCTCCGCATGCGCGATCTTCCCGGTTACCCCGCCCACCCGCAGCGCTTCGAGGTTCGCCCCGGCCTGTCGATGAACTATCTCGACGAAGGCCCGCGCGATGGCGAAGTGGTGGTGATGGTGCATGGCAACCCGTCGTGGAGCTACTACTGGCGCACGCTGGTGGCCGGCCTGTCGGACACATACCGCTGCATCGTGCCGGACCACATCGGCATGGGCCTGTCGGACAAGCCCGATGACAGCCGCTACGAGTACACGCTGCAGTCGCGCGTTGACGACCTCGATGCGCTGCTGAAGCACCTGGGCATCACCGGCCCGGTGACCCTGGCGGTGCACGACTGGGGCGGCATGATCGGTTTCGGCTGGGCGCTGTCGCACCACGACCAGGTCAAGCGCCTGGTGGTGCTCAATACCGCCGCGTTCCCGATGCCGGCGGCGAAGACGATGCCGTGGCAGATCGCGCTGGGCCGCCACTGGAAGATCGGCGAGTGGATCATCCGCAGCTTCAATGCGTTCTCGTCCGGTGCCTCGTGGCTGGGCGTGGAGCGGAAGATGCCGGCCGACGTGCGCCGCGCCTACGTGTCGCCGTACAACAGCTGGGCCAACCGCATCAGCACCATCCGTTTCATGCAGGACATCCCGCTGTCGCCGGCCGACAAGGCCTGGTCGCTGCTGGAGCGGGCCGGCAAGGCGCTGCCGTCGTTCGCCGACCGACCGGCCTTCCTCGGCTGGGGCCTGCGCGACTTCGTGTTCGACCACCACTTCCTGAAGGGCTTCCAGGCCGCGTTGCCGCAGGCCCAGGTGCATGCCTTCGAGGACGCCGGGCACTACGTGCTGGAAGACAAGCACGAAGTGCTGGTGCCGGAGATCCGCGCTTTTCTGGACAAGAACCCGATCTGATCGGTGTGCCGACCAACGGTCGGCACCCACCCCTTCCTCTTCCGGTGGGTGCCGACCGTTGGTCGGCACACTCGAAGGGTTCATGAGGTTGCCGGCCAGCGGCCGGCACTACTACGCCGCGACCGGTGCCTGCGGCGGTGAGGACGGGCTGTTGCCGTTGTCGTCCGGGTGATCGTCGTCATTGTCGGCGTCATCGCGCCAGCGCCAGTCGGCCAGCGTCAGCGGGTCCAGGCCGTAGGCGATGCGTGCCTTGTCGCACTGCGGGCTGGCCTTGCCGTACTCCCACGATGCATCCACCTCACGGCACACGCTGGGCCGGTTGGGGTGGATGGTGCAGCGTGAGTACACGCCGATCTGCGCGTCCAGCGCCACGCAGCGCACCGGCTTGGAGTGGGTGCCGCGCATGCACAGGCGGTGCGGGTCCAGCACCTCGGTCAGCTGGTGCGGCACGCCGCCGGGGGTGACCTCGTCCGATTCCATCCAGTGGAAGGCCACGCGGTATTGGGTGCAGCAGGCGCCGCAGGTCATGCAGGGATGTTGCATGGGCAAGCCGCCTCGGGCGGCAGTCGGAATCAGGAACGAGGGTGCGGATTTTCCACGAAGTGGGCCGCCGCGCAAGAAATTCCGTAAGCGGCGACAATGAACGGATGAACCGACCCTGCAACATTGCCGCGCGCCTGCCTGAACTGGCGCGTGAACGCCCTGACCAGATCGCCATCCGCTGCCCGGGCCGCCGGGGCGCCGGCAACGGCATGGCCGCCTACGATGTCACCCTGGATTACCGCCAGTTGGACGCCCGCAGTGATGCCATGGCCGCCGGCCTGGCCGGCTATGGGATCGGCCGTGGAGTGCGCACGGTGGTGATGGTGCGGCCGTCGCCGGAGTTCTTCCTGCTGATGTTCGCGTTGTTCAAGCTGGGCGCGGTGCCGGTGCTGGTCGATCCGGGCATCGACAAGCGCGCGCTGAAACAGTGCCTGGACGAGGCGCAGCCGCAGGCCTTCATCGGCATTCCGTTGGCGCACGTGGCGCGGCTGGCGCTGCGCTGGGCGCCGTCGGCAACCCGCCTGGTCACCGTTGGCCGCCGCCTCGGCTGGGGCGGTACCAGCCTGGCCGCGCTGGAGCGCGCCGGCGCCAAGGGCGGGGCGATGCTGGCCGACACCGATGGCGAGGACATGGCGGCGATCCTGTTCACCAGCGGCTCCACCGGTGTGCCCAAGGGCGTGGTCTACCGCCACCGCCACTTCGTGGGCCAGATCCAGCTGCTGGGCAGCGCGTTCGGCATGGAAGCGGGCGGCGTGGACCTGCCGACCTTCCCGCCCTTTGCCTTGTTCGACCCGGCGCTGGGCCTGACCTCGGTGATCCCGGACATGGACCCGACCCGGCCGGCGCAGGCCGATCCGGCACGCCTGCACGATGCCATCCAGCGCTTCGGCGTGACCCAGCTGTTCGGCTCGCCGGCATTGATGCGGGTGCTGGCCCGGCATGGCCGGCCGTTGCCGACGGTGACCCGGGTGACCTCGGCCGGTGCGCCGGTGCCGCCGGACGTGGTCGCCACCATCCGCAGCCTGCTGCCCGCCGATGCGCAGTTCTGGACCCCGTACGGCGCCACCGAGTGCCTGCCGGTGGCGGTGGTCGAGGGGCGTGAGCTGGAGCGTACCCGCGCGGCCACCGAGGCCGGCGCCGGCACCTGCGTGGGCAGCGTGGTGGCCCCGAACGAAGTGCGCATCATCGCCATCGATGACGCGCCGCTGGCCGACTGGTCGCAGGCGCGCGTGCTGGCGGTTGGCGAAGTGGGAGAAATCACGGTGGCTGGCCCGACCGCCACCGACAGCTACTTCAACCGCCCGCAGGCCACGGCCGCCGCGAAGATCCGCGAGACGCTGGCCGATGGCAGCACCCGCATCGTCCATCGCATGGGTGACGTGGGCTACTTCGATGCGCAGGGCCGGCTGTGGTTCTGCGGGCGCAAGACCCATCGCGTGGAAACCGCACAAGGGCCGCTGTACACCGAACAGGTCGAGCCGGTGTTCAATACCGTGCCCGGCGTGGCACGCACGGCACTGGTCGGCGTTGGCCCGGCGGGTGCGCAGGTACCGGTGCTGTGCGTGGAACTGCAGCGTGGCCAGAGCGACAGCCCGGCGCTGCAGGAAGCGCTGCGTGCGCATGCCGCAGCGCGCACGCCTGAGGCCGGCCTGCAGCACTTCCTGGTGCATCCCGCGTTCCCCGTCGATATCCGTCACAACGCCAAGATCGGCCGCGAGAAGCTCGCCGTCTGGGCCAGCGCCGAACTGGAGAAGCGCGCATGAAGATCCTGGTCACCGGTGGTGGTGGTTTCCTTGGCCAGGCGCTGTGCCGCGGGCTGGTTGAACGTGGCCACCAGGTGCTTGCGTTCAACCGCAGCCACTACCCGGAACTGCAGGCCATGGGCGTGGGCCAGATCCGCGGCGATCTGGCCGATGCGCAGGCAGTGCTGCACGCGGTGGCCGGCGTCGATGCGGTGTTCCACAACGGCGCCAAGGCCGGCGCCTGGGGCAGCTATGACAGCTACCACCAGGCCAACGTGGTCGGCACCGACAATGTCATTGCGGCATGCCGCGCGCACGGCATCAACCGGCTGGTCTACACCTCAACGCCCAGCGTGACCCACCGCGCCACGCATCCGGTGGAAGGCCTGGGGGCTGACGAGGTGCCGTACGGCGAGGACTTCCAGGCACCGTATGCGGCGACCAAGGCGATCGCCGAACAGCGCGTGCTGGCCGCCAACGATGTATCGCTGGCGACGGTGGCACTGCGCCCGCGCCTGATCTGGGGCCCGGGTGACCAGCAGCTGGTGCCACGCCTGGCCGAGCGTGCACGTCAGGGTCGCCTGCGCTTGGTCGGCGACGGCAACAACAAGGTCGATACCACCTACATCGACAACGCCGCACTCGCGCATTTCCTCGCTTTCGAGGCATTGGCGCCGGGTGCCGCGTGTGCGGGCAAGGCCTACTTCATTTCCAACGGCGAACCGCTGCCCATGCGCGAGCTGGTCAACCGGCTGCTGGCCGCTGTTGGCGCGCCGACGGTGGACAAGGCGATCAGTTTCAAGACCGCCTATCGCATCGGCGCGGTCTGCGAACGGCTGTGGCCGCTGCTGCGCCTGCGTGGCGAGCCGCCGCTGACCCGCTTCCTGGCCGAGCAGCTGTGCACGCCGCACTGGTACAGCATGGAGCCGGCCCGCCGCGATTTCGGCTATGTGCCGCAGGTCAGCATCGAAGAAGGGCTGCGCAGGCTGAAGGCTTCATCTGCTGCATAGATCGCCGTCACTGGTTGCACACCGCAGGATCGGGAGGATGGACCCACGCCATCCAAGGCTCGACCACCCGCGAGGAGCGCCATGCTGCATTACGCCATCATTTTCTTTGTCATCGCCATCATCGCCGCCGTTCTGGGCTTTTCCGGCATTGCCGGCGCCGCAACGAACATCGCCTGGATCCTGTTCGTGGTGTTCCTGATCCTTGCGGTGATCTCGATGTTCCGCAAGCGCGGCTAGCCGGTAGTGCCGGCCGCTGGCCGGCATCGCTTTCCGCAGAGTCGAGCCATGCTCGGCTCTGCGGGCGATCACAACGCTACGCGGCGCTGTGCAATCCGCGATCGGCTTCGTGACGCTCCAGTGCCAGTTCGATCAGGCGCGTAATCAACGTCGTGTAATCGACTCCGCTGGCACCCCACAATTTCGGGTACATGCTGATGCGGGTGAAGCCCGGCAGCGTGTTGACCTCGTTGATGACGATCCCGCCGCCCGCAGTTAGGAATACGTCCACGCGCGCCATGCCGGCACACTCCAGCGCCTGGTAGGCCTGCAGTGCGATCTGCTGGATGCGCGCCTGGGTTGCGGCATCGATATCCGCAGGTACCACCACCTCGGCGCCAGTTTCGTTGATGTACTTGGTGTCGTAGGCGTAGAACTCGTCGTGCACCACCACCTCGCCGCACAGGCTGGCCTGCGGGTGCGCGTTGCCCAGTACCGCGCACTCGATCTCGCGGCCGACCACCGCCGATTCCACCAGCACCTTGTGGTCGTAGCGCAGCGCCAATGCCAGTGCCTCGGCGAAGCCCGCTGCGTCCTTGACCTTGCTCACGCCCACCGACGAACCCTGGTTGGCCGGCTTCACGAACAGCGGCAGGCCGAGCTGCGCGATCACCGCATCGACATCGACCGTTGCCGCCTGGTGGCGACGGATGCACAGCCACGGTGCCACCTGCAGGCCAGCGTCGCGCAGCAGGCGCTTGGTCACGTCCTTGTCCATCGCCACTGCCGAACCCAGTACCGGCGAGCCGACGAAGGGCAGGTTGGCCATGCGCAGCAGGCCCTGCAGCGCACCGTCTTCGCCCAGCGGCCCATGCACGATCGGCAGCACCACATCGATCTGGCCCAGCGCGCTGGCCGGATCGGACGGCTGCAGCTGTGCCTGTTCCGCACCCGGGCGCACCGCCAGCGACTGGCCCGAGCGATGCAGCGCGATGCGCGACGGATCATCGGCGTTGATCAGGAAGGTGTCCGGCTGGTTCAGATGCCACTGGCCCTGCTTGTCGATGCCGACCAGCACCGGCTCGAAGCGCTCGCGATCAAGCGCATCGAGGATGTTCTTCGCCGACTGCAGTGAAACCTCGTGCTCGGAGGATTTGCCCCCGAAGATGATGCCGACCCGGGTCCGTGCCATGGGAATGCGATGTCCTGTGCGTTGCGTGGCCGTACAGCATGAACCTTCCGTTGCCACGCAGGTGAGGCACAGATGAACCGCCGGGCTGCCGGCTCGGGTAGCGGCCAACCTTGGTTGTCCCCCCAGACATCCAGCGCCGACCAAGGTCGGCATCCCCCAACACGAGATCCGATCAGCATTGGGGTCAGAGCCCGTTGCGGAGCAACGGGATCCGACCCCGGATAGTCCGACAGATCGCAGCAAACTGTCGAAGGCGGGGTGGGTCCGGTTGCGGGGGCGTGAGCCGCATGGATGCGGCGACCGAGCTTACATGGACGTACTTGCAGCGTCCCCCGCAATCGGACCCACCCCGCCATCCCACGGATCGCCAGCTTTTGATGTTGATCTTGCCGGCCAGCGGCCGGCACTACCGCGGGTGCCGGGCGGCAGCCCGGCGCAAGCCCCCCACCCACGCAGGTAGAATGCGCACATGGCTCTTTCCCTGCTCAAGTCCCTCAAGCCGGTCGCTGGCCGCGCCCTGCAGATCGCCCTGAACCGCGCGCTGGCGCTGGATCCGGATACCCGCCATGCACTGGCCAGCCTCGATGGCCGGCACATCGACCTGACCCTGGAAGCGCCGTCGCTGGCGATGCGCATCAGCGTCGACGGCGACCAGCTGCGGGTCGGCCCGGTGGATGCGCAGGAAGCCGACCTGGCCGTGCGCAGCAGCCTGGCCGGCGTGCTGGCGCAGCTGCCGCTGCTGGCCAACGCACGGCGCGGCGAGTCCAACAACAAGGGCCGTGTACGCGTGGCCGGTGACGCCGAACTGGCGCGACGCCTGCAGCAGCTGGCCAAGGGTTTCGACCCGGACTGGCAGCAGCCGTTCGTCAGCGTGTTCGGCGAGGTACTGGGCGTGCAGGTGGCCAACACCCTGCGCAGCGCCCTGCAGCACGCGCGCCAGGGTGCGATCGATCTGGCCCACAGCGCTGCCGAGTTCATCACCGAGGAATCGCGCGACGTGGTACCGCGCGCCGAACTGGATGCCTTCCACGATGATGTGGACGTACTGCGTGATGACGTCGAGCGCCTTGGCGCGCGCGTCCAGCGCCTGCGGGGTGCCGCATGAAGGCCGTGCTGCGGGCAAGCCGCATCGGCCGGGTGATCCTGCGCTACCGCCTGGACGACCTGCTGCACGGCACGCCGGCTGAGCGCTGGCTGCGCCTGGCCAAACCGTTCGTGCCGCGTGCCTCGGCCGACATCGCTGTACAGTCGCGCGGTGCGCGTCTGCGCCTGGCGCTGCAGGATCTCGGTCCGATCTTCGTCAAGTTCGGCCAGATCCTGTCCACCCGCCGCGACCTGGTGCCGCCGGACGTGGCCAACGAACTGACCCTGCTGCAGGACCGGGTCAAGCCGTTCGACGGCGATACCGCGCGCCGCATCGTCGAGGAAGCACTCGGCCTGCCGGTCAGCGAGGCATTCGCCAGCTTCGATACCGAACCGCTGGCCTCGGCCTCGATCGCACAGGTGCATGCGGCCACGCTGGCCGATGGCCGCCAGGTGGTGGTCAAGGTGCTGCGCCCGGGCATCGAGAAGCAGATCGACGCCGACATCGCCCTGCTCAACTCGCTGGCCGCCCTGGTCGAGCGTACCCATCCGCGTGCCGACAAGATCCGTCCGCGCGAAGTGGTGGCCGAAGTCGAGAACACCCTGGCCGCTGAGCTGGACCTGCAGCGCGAAGGCGCCAATGCCAGCGTGCTGCGCCGCTTCTGGGAAAACAGCGACGACCTGTACGTGCCGGAAGTGATCTGGAGCCACACCGCCGAGCGCGCGCTGACCCTGGAGCGCGTGTGGGGCATTCCGTCCGATGACATCGCTGCACTGGACAAGGCCGGCATCGACCGCAAGGCGCTGGCCGCCAAGGGCGTGCGGGTGTTCTACACCCAGGTGTTCCGCGACAACTTCTTCCATGCCGATGCGCACGCCGGCAACATCTGGGTCGATACCGATCCGTCGCGTCGCGCCAACCCGCGCTTCATCGCGCTGGACTTCGGCATCATGGGCCAGCTGTCGCAGGAAGATCAGTACTACCTGGCCGAGAACTTCATGGCCATCTTCAACCGCGATTATCGCCGCATCGCCGAACTGCACGTGCAGGCGCGCTGGATGCCGGACAACGTGCGCATCGATGATCTGGAAGCGGCCGTGCGTTCGGTGTGCGAGCCGTACTTCACCCGCCCGCTGTCGCAGATCTCGCTGGCCGAAGTGCTGATGAAGCTGTTCCGCGTGGCGCAGCGCTACCAGCTGACCCTGCAGCCGCAGCTGATCCTGCTGCAGAAGACCCTGCTGAACATCGAAGGTGTCGGGCGCCAGCTGGATCCGCAGATCGACATCTGGGCGGTGGCCAAGCCGGTGCTGGCGAAGATCCTGCGCGAGCGCTACAGCCCGCGTCGGGTCGTGCGCGAGATCGGCAAGCGCTTGCCGGAAATCATGACCCACGCGCCGGACATGCCGCGCCTGGTGCACGCCTGGCTGACCCAGCAGGTGGAGGGCCGCCATGAGCTGGCGATGCGCTCGCGCGATCTGGTCGCGCTCGATGCCAGCGTGCAGCGCCTGCAGAAACGCGCGGTCGGTGCGATCACCGGCGTCGGCCTGCTGGCCATCGCCGCACTGGTGTACGTGCTGCAGCCGCCAGGCTGGTACTGGGGCGACCTGCCGATGTGGAGCTGGGTGTCCGGTGCCGTCGGCGCGCTGGCGCTGGCGCGCGCGTGGTGGCGCTGAAGCCTGTTGATCGAGGGTCGGCGGCGTCACGCGCCGCCGACCCGCCACGGCTCTACCAGTGGTAGCCCAGGCCCAGGTGCGACTGCACGCTCTGGAAGCGGTCCAGGCGCGTCCTGTGCCAGGTCTTGCCAATGCCCATGTCCAGCACCAGATGCTCCCCCAGCGGCTGGCTGCGGCGCAGGAAGGCACGACGTGCATCGTGTTCGCGCAGCAGCAGCGGATCGGAATCGGCGGTGTAGCCGGACGTACCGCTGCCCAGCCACAGCTGGGTCGAACCACCGCCCTGCGCATCCTTCAGGCGCAGTGACAGCGTGGTGCCATGGCCGTCGGGCCCATTGGACTGGCGATGCCGCTCGTGGCGCAGTGAGGTGGTCACGCGCGGGAAGTAGTGCGAGGCACCTACCGACCAGCCACTCACGTATGCGCCGGCATGGTACTGGGCGTACTTGCCGCCCACGCTCAGCACGGTCTGCGGTGCCACCTTCCACTGGAAGTCCTGGTTGAGCTGGCGGTTGACGAATACCGGGTCATCGTTGGAGGCGGTGAAGGCGGTGCGGGTCGAAAAGCGTTGACTCCAGCGCTGGTGCAGGGAGCCCTGCACCCGATTGCCGCTGAAGCGTTTGCTGCCGTAGTCGCGTTCACCATGGGCCAGGCCCAGATGCCAGCGGCTGTCACCGCTGCGACCGGCCACATCCACGGTCTGTACGTCGCGCTTGCCAAAGCCATCGGTGTAGTCGGCATGATCCAGCTGCACCGAGACCCGGTCGATGCCGGCATGGGCGCTGGACACAGCCAGCAGCAGGGCGCACGGCAGTGCGCCACGGATGATCAATCGCATGGGGTTACTCCAGGGGTTGGGAATGCAGCGACTGCAGCAGCCGGTAGCGACCGGGCGGCAGGTTTCGTTCCACGGTGATGCGCGGGCCGAACTGGCTGCCCGGGGCGACGATGCGACCGGGCAGGATGATCACGCCGACGCCCAGCGCGGCACCTTCGCCGATCCAGGCGCCGAGCTTGTCGCGCTGGCTGTCGATGACGGTGTCGCCGATGTGGACGGTGACCGTTGCGCCATCCAGGCGATGGTTGCTGGTACGCACCAGCGCGCCCAGGTAGGCACGGGCGTCGACGCGGCTGTCGGCGATGAAGCACTGCGGGCCGATGCAGGCACCGTCGCCGATCAGTGCGTTCTTCAGTTCACTGGCAAAGCCGATGCGCACACCATCACCGATGTGCAGCGGACCGCGCAGCAGTACGTTGTTGCCGATCAGGCAGTCGCGGCCGATCGATACCGGCCCGTGCAGCTGGGCGCCGTCGCAGATGCGGCTGCCAGCGCCGATCCGCACCTCGCCCCGCACGATCGCACGCGGCGAAACCTGGGCGCTGGAATCGACGTGGGGTGGCAGCGTCGATAGCGCGTCGGCCATGGCGGCGAGGTCATTCCACCACATGCGGATACCTGGTCGGCTTGTCGCGTGCCGGCTCGCGGCCGGTAAACAGCCCGGCCACGCCATGCATCAGCCAGATCGCATAGGCGAGCAGCACGTACAGCATCGAGAACGCGGCGGCAGGGACCAGCGACGCGCGGCGGTGGTGGATCGCACTGATCACCGCCAGCAACATGACGATGCCGATCCAGAACAACGGCATCACCGACAGGGCGAGGCCACCCGGCCCATGCAGCTGGGCCGCACCGAACCAGACCTGCAGCGTCAGCACGATGCCGGCAAGGGCAAGCAGCATCATCGGCAGGATGCTGAACACGCCGAAGCGGGTCAGCAGCAGGCCGCGATGCAGGCGCATGCATACCGCATAGCCGACGATCCAGCGTCGCCAGCGCCGCCATTCCTCCACCAGCGTGTTGCATTCCTGCGGGTAGACCACGCAGCGCACGCTCTGGCGGACACGGTAGCCCTGCGCGACCAGCGACCAGGACATGTCCAGGTCTTCGACGCGGGTGCGGTCGGAGAAACCGACCTTGCGCAGCACCGAGGTGCGGAACAGGCCACACGAGCCGGAGACGATGAACGGTGCGCCGCCCAGCCACTGCTGGAAGCTGCGCTTGATGACGATCATCGGCAGCTTCAGGCTGGCGCGCACATGCGGCAGGAAGCCGGCACCCTGCAGGCTGGACGAGGGTACGCCACCGACCGCATCGGCACCGCGCTCGATCTCGTCCAGCAGGTGGCCCAGGCCATGGCCGCGCGGATCGATGTGGGTGTCGGCGTCGGTCAGGAACACCTGCTCGGCGGTGGCGTGCCGCAGGCCATGCATCAGAGCGCCGCCCTTGCCGGTGTTGGCCTGGTGCACGGCCACGAGGCGCCCGGGCCAGCGCGCCTGCAGCGCATCGAGTACCTGGGCGGTGTTGTCGGTCGAACCGTCGTTCACGCAGATCACCCGTGCCACGTAGGGGTTCTGCAGCAGGCCGGTCAACGAGCGCTCCAGACAGGGGGCTTCGTTGTAGGCCGGCACGATCGCATCGATGCTGTACAGGCGCGTGCTGGGGCGACGCGAGGCCTGCACGCACACACGCACCAGGATGAAGGCACACATGGCCAGGAACAGCAGCGTTTTCATCACAGCACCAGCCGGTAGGGCACGAAGCCCTCACTGGGGCCGATGCCGATCTGCTGGCCGCGGAACTGCGCGTGGCAGCGCAGGTGGTCCTCCTGCATGTAGTGGCGATCGCCCTGGCTGGCATGCTCGCGCAACGCATGGATCTTCAGGTCCAGTTGTGCGCTGATGTCCTCGAACACCTGCGGTGCGAACTGCGGCAGGGTGCTGGGGCTCTCGTAGCAGAGGATCTGCGGGATGCTGCGGCAGGCGATGATTGACGCTTCATGGACGGTGCGATGGTCCTGGTGGTGGTCTTCGCCGCACATCGTGTAGACGCGATGCGGTGCGATCTGCGCGCAGGCCTGCTCGATCACCGCGACGATGTCGTTGCGGCAGGCAGGAAAGCGCGTATCCGGGAAATCCTGCTGGATCACCTCGGTCACACCCAGGCGGCGCAACGCGCGGTGGGATTCGTCGCTGCGGTCGATGCCGGCATGGCAGCCACGGCCACCACGGCTGAGCACCAGCGCATGGATGCGTGCACCGTCGCGGGCCAGCTTGGCCAGGCTGCCGCCGCAACCGAGTTCGATGTCGTCGGGGTGGGCGCCGATTGCCAGAATGTCGAGAACCATGGCCGTGTCCTTGCGGAAACCAATGAGGGCCGCGGGCCGGTGGACCATCCCGCGTGAAGAAGGCGGGAACTATCGCAACCCCATCGGAGTACAGGCTTAAGACAAGTACGAAATGTGGCCGGACAGGCCACAATGCTCACCCTTGCTGTGGCAAATGAAAGAAGCAATGACGATGCAGCTTTCGGAATTGAAGAACGAACTGGCACGCTTCGGTGCTGAAAACGACGCGCATGAAACCGAGCGCGCCCGGCGCATGCTCAACATCACGCCGGACACCGGTGAATTCCTGTCGGTGCTGGTGCGTTTCGGCAATGCGCGCCGGGTGCTGGAGATCGGCACCTCCAACGGTTACTCCACGCTGTGGATTGCCGAAGCCGCAGCCGCCATCGACGGCCACGTGACGACGCTGGAATACGCCGGAGACAAGGTGGCGATGGCGCGTGACACCTTCGCGCGCAGTGGCCTTGCCGATCGCATCACGCTGGTCCACGGCGATGCCGGGCAGTGGCTGGCACAGGCCGCCGATGCCAGCATTGACCTGCTGTTCCTCGATTCGGACCGCGAACAGTACGCCGGCTGGTGGCTGCAGCTGCGCCGTGTGCTGCGGCGGGGCGGCCTGCTGGTGGTGGACAACGCCACCTCGCACGCCGCGCAGATGGAACCGTTGCGCGCGTTGCTGGATGCCGATCCGGACTTCGGCACCAGCCTGGTGCCGGTGGGCAACGGCGAGCTTCTGGCCGTGCGCAACGCTTGACCGCCGCGCCACCAACCCGGGGTCAGATCCCTTTCCGCAGGAAAAGGGATCTGACCCCGATCAGGGCGCCCGTATAATCCTGCGGTGAGCACCGAACCTGACACCCTCGCCGCGGTCGAGACCGAAACCGCGCCCCTGCAGCTGCTGCACCTGGACGAGCGCCTGGCCGTGGTCAACAAGCCCGCCGGGCTGATGGTCCACGACAGCAAGCTGGCCCGTGGCGAAGATGATTTCCTGGCCGACCGCCTGCGCGAGCAGCTGGGCCGCCCGATCTTCCTCGTGCACCGCTTGGACCGGGCCACCAGCGGCTGCCTGCTGCTGGCCTTCGACCGCGAGACCGCCAGTGCGCTGGGCAAGGCGTTGATGGGGGGTGAAGTGGCCAAGGACTACCTGACGGTCTGCCGGGGCTGGCCGGCCGAGCTGTCCTGGCGGGTGGACCATCACCTGGATGGCGGCCCGGGCAAGCCGGTGAAGAAGCCGGCGGTCACCGACTTCCAGCGCCTGGCCACCGGCGAGCTGTCGGTGCCGGTGGGTGAGTTCAGCAGTTCGCGCTACGCGCTGCTGCGCTGCCAGCCGCAGACCGGGCGCTTCCGGCAGATCCGCCGGCACCTCAAGCACCTGTCGCACCACATGATCGGCGACACCAGCCACGGCGATGGCCGCCACAACCGCATCTTCCGCATGCAGGGCGTGCACCGCATGCTGCTGCACGCCGAGCGCCTGCGCTTCCCGCACCCGGACGGTGGCAGCGTGGATGTCAGTGCGCCGCTGGATCGCGAGTTCCAGAAGGCGCTGGACCTGTTCGGCTGGCAGGTGGAAGACGCCTGATGCTGCTGCGGTAAGCCGAGCGTGGGCTCGGCTCTACAGCCAGCGGCCGGGCGTGGCCCGGCGCACCCCGTTATTTCTTTTCCGGCTCGTTGACGATCGCTTCCAGGTCCTTCTGCAGATCCGCGAACAGCGGCTGCATGCGCGCCTGGATCGCCACCATCACGTTCTGCATCAGCGCCGGGGTCTTGTCCAGCAGGCTCTGGCCGGCCGCGCTCTCGTAGAACTCGGCCATTGCCAGCACGTCTTCCTTGCTGAAGGTCTTCTTGTACAGGTCCACGTACATGGGCCGCAGCTGTTGCCACGACATCGCCTGGCGCAGGGTCTGGCTGGTCCGGGCCTGGATCCGCTTCAGCTGTTCCTGCTGCTGGGCGGTGAGCTGGCGCTGCGCGGCCACCTGCTGGAACTGCTGCTGCTGCATGGCTTCGATCTGAGGCACCATGGTGTCGATCATGCTCTGCGCGCGCGAGGCCGACAGCAGGCGGTTGATGTCGCCGTCGGTCGGCGGGGCGGCCAGGGCCGGAACGCTGGCCACGGCCAGCGCCAGCAGCAGGGCGGCGCGGCGCAGCAGGGACGGCAGGGCGGGTGTGGAGCGGGTCATGCGGGGCTTCCTGCGGTACATGGGACCGCCAGCATACCCGCAGCCCAGGCGAAGGCGGCGTGTTCGGTGCCTGATCGGCGGCATACGGGGCGCGATGGCGTACTTCACCACGTGCCTGCCGCTACAATGCGCGGATGGGCAGTGGACCGGTCACCATCAGCGCGCAGCTTGAAATCCCCGACGGCGAGATCGTCGAGCGGTTCGTGCGCGCCAGTGGCGCCGGCGGCCAGAACGTCAACAAGGTGTCCACCGCGGTGGAACTGCGTTTCGACGTGGCCAACTCGCCCTCGTTGCCCGAACCGTTGCGCGCGCGCCTGCTGGCGCGGCGTGACCGGCGCATGACCGGCGAAGGCGTGCTGGTCATCGACGCGCAACGATTCCGCACCCAGGATCGCAATCGCGAGGATGCGCGCGAGCGGCTGGCGGCCTTCATCCAGGCCGGGCTGAGCGTGCCCAAACCGCGCAAGGCCACCAAGCCGACCCTCGGGTCGAAACTGCGTCGTCTGGACGCCAAACGCGGGCGCGCGCAGATCAAGCGCGGGCGCTCATCACGTGACTGGGAGTGATTGCTTGAACAACCCGACTTCGTTGCTGCCGGCCGTGCCGCCGCAGATGCCACAGGTCAAACCCAACGCCTTCCTGCGCTGGCTGGCGCGCTGCACCCTGCGCATGGGCGGCTGGAAGGTGACCGGCACCCTGCCGGACATCCCCAGGCTGGTCTTCATCATCGCCCCGCATTCGTCCAACTGGGACGGGCTGTGGGGCATGGCGGCCAAGATCGCGCTGGGCATGAAGGTGAAGGTGCTGGGCAAGGCCTCGCTGTTCTGGTGGCCGCTGGGCCCGCTGCTGCACAAGCTGGGCGTGATCCCGCTCGATCGCAGCTCGCCGCAGGGCACCGTCGGCCAGGCCGTGGACCTGCTGCGCAACAACGAGAAGATGTGGTTCGCCATCACGCCCGAGGGCACCCGCAAGGCCGTGAAGGACTGGAAGGCCGGCTTCCTGAAGATTGCCCGGATGGCTGACGTACCGATCCTGACCGCGTATTTCCACTATCCGGAAAAGACCATCGGCATCGGTCCGCTGTTCACCCCGAGCGGCGACGATGTGGCCGACATGGCTGCCATCCGCGAGTTCTACCGGCCCTGGATCGGCAAGACCCGCGGCACGGTCTGAGCCGGTTGCAGGCCGCCGCATAGACGCCACGTCCGGCACATGCCGGGCGAGCGCGACAGGAGTAGGGTGGAGGGCTGGTATCCATACCGTCTGCCCAAGGAGCGTTTTACATGTCGCGTACCGTAGTCCTGGCCGCCGCCATCAGCCTGGCGCTGGCGGCCTGTTCCGGCAAGGAGTCCACCCCCGTGTCCGATGCCCAGAAGACCCCGGCCCAGCAGCCGGCCGAAGCCTCCACCAATCCGCTGCTGAGTGCCAGCACGCTGCCGTTCCAGGCCCCGCCGTTCGACAAGATCAAGGACAGCGACTACCTGCCGGCCTTCGAAGAGGGCATGCGCCAGCACCTGGCCGACGTGCGCAGGATCGCCGACAGCAGCGAGCCGGCCACCTTCGACAACACCATCGTGGCGATGGAGCGCAGCGGCGAGACCCTGACCCGCGTGTCGCGCATCTTCTTCGGCCTGGTCCAGGCCGATACCAACGACGCACGCCAGAAGATCCAGGAAGAAGTGGCGCCGAAGCTGGCCGCGCACCAGGACGAGATCAACCTCGACCCGAAGCTGTTCGCGCGCGTGAAGTCGCTGTACGACCAGCGTGACACGCTGGAGCTGGACCCGGTGCAGAAGCGCCTGGTGGAGCACTACTACGATGGCCTGGTGCGCGCCGGTGCGCAGCTGTCCGACGCCGACAAGGCGAGCCTGCGCAAGCTCAACGTGGAAGAGACCACGCTCTCCACCCAGTTCCATACCCGCCTGGTGGCCGCCACCGCCGCTGCGGCCGTCGTCGTCGACGACAAGGCCAAGCTGGCCGGCCTGGACGAGGGCGCTATCAACAACGCTGCGGCCGCCGCCAAGGACCGCAAGCTGGATGGCAAGTTCCTGCTGCCGCTGCAGAACACCACCCAGCAGCCGGTGCTTGGCTCGCTGAGCGACCGCGACCAGCGCGCCGCCGTGCTGAAGGCCTCGGAAACCCGCGCCGAGCGCGGCGATGCCAACGACACCCGGCAGACCGTGCAGCGCCTGGCCCAGCTGCGTGCGCAGAAGGCCAAGCTGCTCGGCTTCGACACCTTCGCCGACTACCAGCTGGGCGACCAGATGGCCAAGACCCCGGCCGCCGCGCTCAAGCTGCTGACCGATACCGTGCCGGCCGCCACTGCCAAGGCGCGTGCCGAAGCCGGCGAGATCCAGAAGGTCATCGACGCGCAGAAGGGCGGATTCCAGGTGGCCGCTTCGGACTGGGACTTCTACGCCGAGCAGGTGCGCAAGGCCAAGTACGATCTGGACGAGTCGCAGATCAAGCCGTACTTCGAACTGGACAACGTGCTGCAGAACGGCGTCTTCTACGCCGCCACCCAGCTGTACGGCATCACCTTCAAGCCGCGCACCGACATTCCGACCTACAACCCGGACATGAAGGTGTACGAAGTGTTCGACAAGGACGGCACCTCGCTGGCGCTGTTCTACACCGACTACTTCAAGCGTGACAGCAAGTCCGGTGGCGCTTGGATGGACGTGTTCGTCGAACAGGACGGCCTGACCGGTGCCAAGCCGGTGGTCTACAACGTCTGCAACTTCACCAAGCCGGCCGCCGGCCAGCCTGCGCTGATCAGCTTCGACGACGTCACCACCATGTTCCATGAGTTCGGCCATGCGCTGCACGGCATGTTCTCGAACGTGAAGTACCCGTCGATCGCCGGCACCGCGACCTCGCGCGACTTCGTCGAGTTCCCGTCGCAGTTCAACGAGCACTGGGCGCTGGACCCGAAGGTGTTCGCCAACTACGCCAAGCACTACAAGACCGGCGAGGCGATGCCGCAGGAGCTGGTCGACAAGATCCTCAAGGCACGCAGCTTCAACCAGGGCTACGCGACGACCGAGTACCTGTCGGCCGCGCTGCTGGACCTGGCCTGGCACACGCAGAAGGCCGACGCGCCGCTGCAGGATGTCGGCGCCTTTGAAGCCAGCGCGCTGAAGAAGTTCAAGGTCGACCTGCCGCAGGTGCCGCCGCGTTACCGCACCACCTACTTCGACCACATCTGGGGTGGTGGCTACTCGGCCGGTTACTACGCCTACTTCTGGGCCGAAGTGCTCGACCACGATGCCTACCAGTGGTTCACCGAGCACGGTGGCCTGACGGCGGCCAATGGCCAGGAGTTCCGCGACAAGATCCTCTCGCGCGGCAACAGCGTGGAACTGTCGACCCTGTACCGCGATTTCCGCGGCAAGGACCCGTCGGTGGAACCGCTGCTGAAGTTCCGCGGGTTGAAGTAAGAAAGCGAAAACGGCGGGGGCAACCCCGCCGTTTTTCTTTCTGTAGCGTCGAGCCATGCTCGACGTTCTTCTGTAGAGCCGAGCCCACGCTCGGCTGATGGTTCCTGGAAAGGCAGCCGAGCATGGGCTCGGCTCTACAAACAGCGTTACGTTCCCACGTGTACCCGGTTGGCCTGCTCGGCCAGGCCCAGGTGATCCAGCGCGATATCCAGCGCCAGCACGTAACTCTGCGCGCCGTAGCCGGCGGCGATGCCCAGGCGCTGGCCGACACCAGCCGGCAGGCACGGCTCGGCTACCGCGCCGTCGTCATGCACTTCCACATAGGCGTTGTGCAGGTACGGCAGCAGGCGCTGCAGGCGCAGGCTGTTGGCACACGCGCCCGGGTCGAGCAGGGTCACCTCGCCGCGGCTGTGGTCGGCCACGCGTAGGGCGTCCAGCAGTTCCTGTTCCGAACCACAGGCACGGATCGCCACGCTGGTGCCGGCGTCGATCGCACGATGCACCAGTGACTTCAGGACCGGTGCCGGCAGCGGCATCGCGGTGCGGATCAGGGCGCCGGCCGCTTCCGGGCCACGGATGATGAAGATCGACATGGCTCAGCCCTCCTGTGCCAGGCGGCGGCCGACAATGGCCAGCGACAACGGGTAGCCGGCCTGCTGGCTGCGCTGGTCGACCACCACGGCGGCGGGACCGTGCTGCAGGCGCAGGCGTGCCTCCAGACCGGGTTCGCTGGGGGCCTGCAGTTCGATGTACTGCGCCGGCAGCCGTTCCAGCGCCGCCTGCAGCGCGCCACCTTCGGCCTGCCATTGCGCCTCGTCAGCGGTACCGACATCCAGCAGTACCCAGTCGGCCGAGCGCGCCTGCGGCTGGCACAGGCACTGGCGTACCTCGGACAGGCTGGCGCAGTCGCTGCACAGCACGCGATGGCCGGCCAGCTGCGTCGGCAGTTGGGGACGCGGTGCCGACGAAGAGGCGTGGCGGATCACCAGGAGGGTCATACAACACCTTGCGGAATGCGCCCTGCGGCGCGGTGGGCACACGATGCGCGTGCCGCCCGTAAAGGTGCGATGCCCGCCGCCGGTCCCGCGCGTAAAACCTGCGTAACCCTTCCTGTAGAGCCGAGCCTGCGCTCGGCCGCTCTGCGCCCCAGTCGGGCAACCTCGACGCTGCAAGGAACAAGCCGAGCGTGGGCTCGGCTCTACCGGATCGCGTCGCGGGAACCTCTCCCGCCTGGATGTGGTCTGATGCAGCTACCACCTACCCGGAGCCTGTCATGGATGCTGCTGCCCGTCCTCCCTTGTCCGAACGCGCGCTGGTCTGGCTGAAGAAGGAAGCATTGCCGCTGCTGGTGATGCTCGGCCTGCTCGCCGCCGCCCGCGATACCCTCGCCAACCACTACGTGGTGCCGAGTGGCTCGATGCAGCCGACCCTGCAGCCGGGCGACCGGGTGGTGGTGGACATGCGCGCCTACGGCCTGCGCCTGCCGTTCACCGGCAAGGAACTGATGGCCACCGGCGTCCCGCAGCGCGGTGAAGTGGCGGTGTTCGATTCACCGGCCGACGGCACCCGCCTGATCAAGCGCGTGGCGGCGGTGGCCGGGGACCACGTGCAGATGCGCGAGGGCCATCTGAGCATCAACGGCCAGCCGCTGCAGATCGCCGATCTGCAGGACGTGGAAGCCTTCGGCGAGCGCCGTGCCCGCCTCGACCTGGACATGGGCGGCGGTCCGGACATCGCCGATCTGGTGGTGCCGGCCGGCAAGGTGCTGGTGCTGGGTGACCACCGCGGCAACAGCTTCGACGGCCGCTTCTTCGGCTTCGTCGACGCCGACAAGGTCTACGGCCGTGCGGTGGCGGTGTACTACCGCCGCGGCGACGGTTTCGAGTGGCAGCGCCTGTAAGCTGAATTGATACTTCTTGGGTATCAATCCTGACTTATCAGGTTATGGATCGACTGGATCGACAGGCCTAGTCTGAGGCCCGTTCCCTCCCATGCCCGGCCGCCCCACCGGCCCTTCGATCCCATGAATGGCGAAACCGCGGCGGCCGTCGAGCGCCGCCCCCCCACTGTCGATCCCATCGCCGAGACCCGCATCCAGCAGGGCACGCCGGTCTTCCGCCGCACCGCGCTGGCACTGTTCCTGGCCGGCTTCTCCACCTTCGGCCTGCTGTACACCGTGCAGCCGCTGCTGCCCGAGTTCAGCCGCCACTTCGGCGTGTCCGCCGCAGGCAGCGCGATGTCGTTGTCGCTGACCACCGGCACGCTGGCGGTGGCGATGCTGTTGGCCGGCCTGCTGTCCGATGCGGTCGGCCGTCGCCCGTTGATGATCGTTGCGCTGTTGGCGTCGGCCATGCTGTCGCTGAGCACGGCGCTGGTGGACGACTGGACCACGCTGCTGGTGCTGCGCACCCTGCTTGGCCTGGCGCTGAGCGGCGTGCCGGCAGTGGCGATGACCTACCTGGTCGAGGAGATGGACAGCCGCGCGCTGGGCCTGGCGATGGGCCTGTACATCGGCGGCAACGCCATCGGTGGCATGAGCGGGCGCCTGCTGGCCGGCATCATCGCCGATCACTGGGGCTGGCGCTGGGGCATCGGCGTGGTCTCGATCATCGCCGTGGCCAGCACCGTGCTGCTGTGGCTGCAGCTGCCGCCGTCGCGCCATTTCAGCGCGCGACGCGATGGCCTGCGCGAGTTGCCGTCGCGCTGGCGCACGCTGTTCGCCGACCGGGGCCTGCCGTGGCTGTTCGCCACCTCGTTCGTGCTGATGGGCGTGTTCGTCACCCTCTACAACTACCTGGGCTATCACTTGCTGGCGCCGCCGTACCACCTCAGCCAGACCGTGGTCGGGCTGATCTTCAGCGTGTACCTTGTGGGCACCTTCAGTTCGGCGTGGATGGGCCAGCAGGCTACGCGGTACGGGCGCGGCCGCATCCTGTCGATCTCGTTCGCGCTGATCGGCGCCGGCATCGCGCTGCTGGCGATGCCGTGGCTGAGCACGATGGCACTGGGCATCGCGCTGGTGACCTTCGGCTTCTTCGGTGGCCACTCGGTGGCCAGCAGCTGGGTCGGCAGCCGTGCCGGTACGATGCGCGCGGAAGCGTCGGCGCTGTACCTGTTCGCCTACTACCTGGGCTCCAGCGTGCTGGGCGGGGTGGGTGGCCTGGCCTACGCGGCCTGGGACTGGCTGGGCGTGTGCGCGTTCGCTGCCGTGCTGACCCTGATCGGGGGCGGCATCGTCTGGACGCTGCAGCAGCACGCGCCGCAGCCGGTCACGGCCTGACGCCAGCCTCGCGTTCCGCACGGGCGCGGCGTTGCTCTGGTAGATGCCGACCTTGGTCGGCGCTCTGGCACGGCAGCCAACCAAGGTTGGCGTCTACCAAACCTAGGTGGGTGGCACTTCACCCTTCGGCGAACGCCCCGCGCAGCAGCCCGGCGAAGTTTCGGATCAGCGGCGTCACCCCCTCGCGGTGCCATGCCAGCTGCACCTCCGAATGCGCACCGGCATCGGCCAGCGCCACGAAGCGCGCGCCTTCCACGCGGATGTGATCGCAGGACGAGGGCAGGATCGCCGCACCCAGGCCGGCAGCCGCAAGACTGATCAATGTCGATGCCTCACCGGCTTCCTGCACGATGCGCGGCGTGAACCCGGCGGCCGCGCACAGCGCGATCATGTGGTCATGGATGCCCGCGCCCGCGCTGCGGCGAAATGCCACGAACGGCTCCTGCGCGAAGTCGCGTAGCGACAACGTGCCCTGCTTCGACAGCCTGCGCAGGGCAGGGTGGTCGGCATGCACGATCAACGCCAGTGGATCGACGAACAGGCTGTGCGCCACCAGCTCCGGCGGCAATGCGCGCTTGCGGATGATGCCCACGTCCAGTGAACCGTCGAGCAGCGCATCGATCTGCTGCAGCGTGTTCATCTCGCTCAGCTGCAGCCGCACCTGTGGGTACTGCTGGCGGTAGCGCAGGATCGAACGCGGAATCTGCGGCGACAGCGGCGTGGCCCGGGTCAGGCCGATACGCAGTTCGCCCTGCTCGCCGCGCTGCGCGCGCTGTACCTCGTCCACCGCGGTTTCCACCTGCTGCACGATGGCCCGTGCGCGCTCCTGCAGCAGCTCACCCGCAGGCGTCAGCTGTACACGACGATGGCTGCGCACGAACAGGCGCGCCCCGATCAGGTCTTCAAGCTGGCGGATCTGCTGGCTGAGCGGCGGTTGCGACATGCCCAGCCGCTCCGCCGCCTGGCCGAAGTGCAGCGTATCGGCAACGGCGAGGAAGTAACGCAGGTGGCGGAGTTCGATGGACATGCGCCCAGTCTATGCATCGCCAGCCGGAAATGGGGTCAGATCCGTTTTCCTGCGGAAAACGGATCTGACCCCGGTCACCCGTCATCCACGCATGGCGTGGATCTACCGTGTCGACCAAGGTCGACACCCACCAACAGCAGCGACCAACTGTCAGAGGCGGGGCGGTGTGGGTGGGCAGGACCGTTGGCGCCATGGATGGCGCCATCGAGCCCCCAATGAGGGGTTCACGGCGTGTCCTGCCCACCCACACCGCCCCGCCATCTACGGATAGCAGGCTTTTGCTGTTGCTTTGGCTTCAGCAGGTGCAGGGCGCAGCCCTGCCGAACACCCCTCACCGCTCCGAATGCCCGCTCTGGTCGTAATCGCGCGGACTGAACAACTCCGGCTGGATCAGCTCGATGAACGCGCGCGCCTGCGCCGACAGCGCCTTGCCCCGGCGCACGATCACCCCGTAACTGCGCTCGGGGAACCAGCGCTTCATCGACCGCGCCGCCAACCGCTCGCGGTCGGCCTCGTTCAGGCACAGCGCCGGCACGATGGAAATGCCCATGCCCATCGCCACGTACTGCTTGATCACCTCCCAGCCGCCCACTTCCAGTGCCACTGTGTAGGCGATGCGGTGGCGCTGGAATACCTGGTCAACCAGCCGGTAGGTGATCTGCCGCTTCGGCGGCAGCACCAGCGGATAGCGCGCGATGTCAGCCAGCTCCAGCTCGCCGCCACTGGCCAGCGGATGGTCGTGCGGCGCGATCAGCACCTGCTCGAAGCGGTAGGCCGGGGCGTAGGTCAGGTCGGCCGGTACATCGGTCATCGAACCGATCGCCAGGTCGGCGGCGTCCTCGCGCAGCAGGTCGGTGCCATCGGCGCTGATCGCGTTGTGCAGGGTCAGGCGCACGTCCGGGTGGTGCAGGCGGAAGCGCTCGACGATCTTCGGCAGCAGGTACAGGATGGTCGAGCTGTTGGCGGCGATGTTCAGCTCGCCCGCGTCCAGGCCGCGCACCTTGTCGCGGAAGCGCGCCTCCAGCCCGTCCAGGTTCTCCACCAGCGGCTGCGCCATCTCGTACAGCAGCTGGCCCTCGCGGCTGGGTACCAGGCGGCGCCCACTGCGCTCGAACAACGGCACCCCCAGTTCCCGTTCCAGGGCCTGCAACTGCAGGCTGATGGCCGGCTGGCTGACGAAAAGTGCCTCAGCCGCCCGTGAGACCGAGCCCAGGCGCACCGTCTGGCAGAACGCACGCAATGGCTTCAGCCGGTCGGATTTGTAGGAAAAACGCGGACTTGGCGGGGTGCGTGTGCTCATCGTGTCACGAGTATTAGCACAACTTATGTAGAACATTGCAAAAACTGTTTTGCCAAATACTCCGGCCCAGCGGCACCGTGGAGACGTTCCCCCACCGCTGGAGTCGCCCCATGTCCGCCGTCGCTTCCGCTGTTCCCACCCCTGCCAGCAAGGCTACCCCCGGCATCGCCCTGGCGACCCGCGTGGCCGGCCAGGACACCGTGCTGCCGGCGCCGCTGCTGGCCCTGCTGGTGTCGCTGCACCGTGCGGTGGAACCGGGCCGGCAGGCACGGCTGCAGGCGCGCCGCGAGCGCCAGGCGTTCTTCGACCAGGGCGGCCTGCCGGACTTCCGCGAGGACACCGCTGCGATCCGTAGCGGCGACTGGCGCGTTGCGCCGCTGCCGGCCGCGCTGCAGGACCGCCGCGTCGAGATCACCGGCCCCACCGACCCGAAGATGGTCATCAACGCGCTGAACTCCGGCGCCAAGGTGTTCATGGCCGACTTCGAGGATTCGACCTCGCCGACCTGGCGCAACCTGCTGGCCGGGCAGCAGTCGCTGGCCGCCGCGGTGCGTGGCGATCTCGACTACACCGCCCCCAATGGCAAGCACTACACGCTGCGCCCGCATGACGAGCAGGCGGTGCTGATCGTGCGCCCGCGTGGCTGGCACCTGGACGAAAAGCACGTGCGCATCGATGGCCAGTTCATCGCCGGCGGCCTGTTCGACGCGGCGGTGTTCGCCTTCCACAACGCCCGCACCCTGCAGGCGAAGGACCGCGGCCCGTACTTCTACCTGCCCAAGCTGCAGAGCATGGAAGAGGCGGCGCTGTGGGAAACCGCGCTGTCGCACATCGAAGGCATGCTCGGCCTGCCGCACGGCCAGATCAAGGTGACCGTGCTGATCGAAACGCTGCCGGCGGTGTTCGAGATGGATGAGATCCTGCACGCGCTGCGTGACCGCATCGTCGGCCTGAACTGTGGGCGCTGGGACTACATCTTCTCGTACCTGAAGACCTTCCGGCGCCACGCCGACCGCGTGCTGCCCGAGCGCGGCCAGGTGACCATGACCCAGCCGTTCCTGAAGGCCTATTCGGAACTGCTGATCCAGACCTGCCATCGCCGTGGTGCACATGCGATGGGTGGCATGGCCGCGCAGATTCCGATCAACAACGATGCCGCCGCCAACGAACAGGCGATGGCCCGCGTGCGCGCTGACAAGCTGCGCGAAGTGACCGCCGGCCACGACGGCACCTGGGTCGCGCATCCGGCGCTGATTCCGGTGGCGATGGCGATCTTCGACGAACACATGCCCGGTGCGAACCAGCACAGCGTGCTGCGCCAGGATGTGTGCGTCGGCCGCGACGAACTGATCGCACGGCCGCCCGGCACCATCACCCGCGCCGGCTTCGAAGGCAACGTGGAAGTCTGCGTGCGCTACCTGGCGGCATGGCTGGATGGCAACGGCTGCGTGCCGATCCACCACCTGATGGAGGACGCGGCCACCGCCGAGATCAGCCGCAGCCAGTTGTGGCAGTGGCTGCATACGCCGGGCCAGCAGCTGGACGATGGCACCGCCATCGACCTGGCACTGCTGGATGCCACGCTGGCACAGCTGCCGGCACGGCTGGGTGACACCGCCACGCTGCCCGGTGGCGCACGCATCGGCGAGGCCATCGCCCTGCTCGGCGAACTGAGCCGCAGCGACGAACTGACCGATTTCCTGACCCTGCCGGCCTACGCGCGCATCGACTGATCGCCGCCCGCGATTCCCGGCGTTTCCCTCCCCGCTGCACGCACGAACCGAACTGGAGAAAGACATGAGCAAGCTGCCCACTGCCGAACAGATCCAGCACGACTGGGATACCAACCCGCGCTGGGAAGGCATCCAGCGCAACTACAGCGCCGCCGACGTGGTGCGCCTGCGCGGCACCGTCCACATCGAGCATTCGCTGGCCCGCCTGGGTGCGGAGAAGCTGTGGGCATCGCTGCATGAGCGCGAGTTCGTCAACGCGCTGGGTGCATTGACCGGCAACCAGGCCATGCAGCAGGTCAAGGCGGGCCTGAAGGCGATCTACCTGTCCGGTTGGCAGGTGGCGGCCGACGCCAACCTGGCCGGGCAGATGTATCCGGACCAGTCGCTGTACCCGGCCGATTCGGTGCCGGCAGTGGTCAAGCGCATCAACAACACGCTGCTGCGCGCCGACCAGCTGCACCACGCCGAAGGCAAGGACGACATCGACTTCCTGCAGCCGATCGTCGCCGATGCGGAGGCCGGTTTCGGCGGCGTGCTCAATGCGTTCGAGCTGATGAAGGCGATGATCGAGGCCGGTGCCGCCGGCGTGCATTTCGAAGACCAGCTGGCGTCGGTGAAGAAGTGCGGGCACATGGGCGGCAAGGTGCTGGTGCCGACCCGCGAGGCGATCGAGAAGCTCAATGCCGCGCGGCTGGCCGCCGATGTGCTGGGTGTGCCGACCCTGCTGGTGGCGCGTACCGATGCCGAAGCGGCTGATCTGCTGACCAGCGATATCGACGGCAACGACAAGCCGTTCACCACCGGTGAGCGCACCGTCGAAGGCTTCTACAAGACCCGCAACGGCCTGGACCAGGCGATCAGCCGCGGCCTGGCCTATGCGCCCTACGCCGACCTGGTGTGGTGCGAGACCGGCAAGCCGGACCTGGAGTTCGCACGCAGGTTCGCCGAGGCGATCCACGCGAAGTTCCCGGGCAAGCTGCTGGCCTACAACTGCTCGCCCAGCTTCAACTGGAAGAAGAACCTGGACGACGCCACCATTGCGAAGTTCCAGCGCGAACTGGGCAGCTACGGCTACAAGTTCCAGTTCATCACCCTGGCCGGGTTCCATGCGTTGAACTACGGCATGTTCAATCTGGCCCACGGCTACGCACGCCGCCAGATGAGCGCGTTCGTCGAGTTGCAGGAAGCCGAGTTCGAAGCGGCCGAGCGCGGCTTCACTGCGGTCAAGCACCAGCGCGAGGTCGGTACCGGCTACTTCGATGCGGTGACCCAGGCGATCCAGCAGGGCCAGTCGTCGACCACCGCGCTGACCGGCTCGACCGAGGAAGAACAGTTCCATGGCGGGCGCAGCGAACGCGCGGCGTGATGCGGCGCGCCGCGTGATCCGGTGGTGCCGGCCGCTGGCCGGCAACCCATCGATGTTTCCGAAGCCCATGCAGTTGCCGGCCAGCGGCCGGCACTACCGGGCTCCGGGTGATCAGGGTGGCCAGGGAAGGGCCAGACAACGCCGGCCGGTCGGGGGACCTGCCGGCGTTGTTGTATCGATGCAAGGGCGCAGCACGCGCGGAGCGTCAATCAGGCGCACCCCGGTGCCGGCAACTTGGCCGAAACCCTGTGAAACCCGGCATCGGATTGATCCAGCAGGAGTTTTGCCCGGACACCCGTGACCAGAACGGGCCATCACCGATCTTCACATCAATCAAGATCGGCAGAAGGGTCAAAATGAGATAGGGCGCACACTTTAAAGCGGTGCTATGCTCCGCGGCTCACCAGGGGACGCTGGCGGCGGGTGCAGGGAATGACCGGCAGGGGTGCGGCCGAGAACAGTGATGTGACGACAGGTATCGCCCGGGTGGCGATGGCCGAGATCGTGCACGCTCTGTTGTCCGATGCCGAGGTGGCATTGTTCGCCAGATTCGCCCGCGCATGCAAGCTCCGTGCCGGACAGTGGCTGTTCCAGCGTGGCCACCGCGGCGAGCGCATGTATGTGATCCTCGAAGGCCAGATCGAACTGGACTTCGGCGAGGACCTGGTGATCAAGACGCTCGGGCAGCACGAGTTCTTCGGAGAACTGGGCCTGCTGGTCGGCGACCACCTGCGCAGCGCCAGTGCGCGCGCGCTGGTCGACTGCGATGTGCTGGAGCTGGGCCCGGCCGATTTCCATCGGCTGGTCGAATCCGATCCCGGCCTGGTGGCCTATTTCCTGCGCCGCACGATCATGCGCGTGCTGGCCAACGAACAGGCACTGATCGCACAGCTGCGCCGGCGCAACCACGATCTGGAAACCGCGCTGGACAATCTGTACATCACTACCCATCAGTTGACCCACACCCGTGAGCTGGTGCGTACCGATGAACTGACCGGGCTGCACAACCGGCGAGGCCTCACCCTGTACCTGCAGGAGTGCCGCGAGCGGGCCGAGGGGCCGCCGCAGGCGCTGCTGCTGATCGATTGCGACCGCTTCAAGCAGATCAACGACCGCCACGGCCACCAGGCCGGCGACCGCGTGCTGCAGAGCATGGGCAACATCCTGCGCTCGATGGCCGGCGAGCAGGACCTGGCCTGCCGGCTTGGTGGCGATGAGTTCTGCCTGATCCTGCGCCGTGGCAACCGCGAGATCGCGCAGCACGCGGCCGAGTTCATCATCAGTGCGGTGCATGGCCTGCTCGAGCGCAGCCATGGCACGCCGCATGTGAGCCTGGTCAGCATCGGCGCCTGCCTGCTGGCGCCGGAGGCAGGCTGGAGCGAGTGGTATGCCTGCGCGGATCGTGCGCTGTACCAGGCCAAGCGCGATGGCGGCAACTGCCTGCGCTGGGCGGATGATCCGGACGGCCAATAGGGAGAGGCAGGCGATGAATGGCGACAACGGAACGTCAGCCCCGCATAGCCCACAGCTGCGCGCCCTGCTGTTCACCGATCTGTGTGATTCGCTGCAGCTGGTCGAGCGGATCGGCGATGTGGCGGCGGCAAGCCTGTTCCAGGAACACGATCGCCTGGTACTGGTGCTGCAGCAGCGCTGGAACGGCCAGCTGATCGATCGCTCCGATGGCTTGTTCATGCTGTTCGAGCGCGCCGTCGACGCACTGGGCTTCGCCCTGGACTACCAGCGCGAACTGCACGCGCTGGGCCAGCAGCGCGCGATTGAACTGCGCGCGCGCGCCGGCCTGCACGTGGGCGACGTGCTGACCTGGGAGAACAGTGCCGAGGCGGTCCGTGCCGGTGCCAAGTCGATGGAGGTGGAAGGCCTGGCCAAGCCGATGGCGGCGCGCCTGATGATGCTGGCCCGCCCCGGCCAGATCCTGCTGTCGGCGGTGGCCGAATCGCTGACCCGCCGTGCCACCGATGCACTGGGCGAGCGTGGCACGCGCCTGCTGTGGAAATCGCACGGGCGCTGGCGCTTCAAGGGCGTGCCGGTGGTGCAGGAAGTGATCGAAGTGGGCGAGATCGGTTCGGCGCCGCTGCGCATGCCGCGCGCCAACGCCAAGGCGCGCCGCGACCTGCCGCTGTGGCGGCAACCGCTGGTGCTGGCCGCCGAAGGCCTGATCCTTGCCGCGGCCGTGCTGGGCGGCTGGCTGCTGCTGCGGTCGGAGCCGGCCATTGCCTTCGCCGAACGTGACTGGGTGGTGCTTGGCGATGTCGACAACCTCACCGGCGATCCGATCTTCGATGACTCGATGCGGCACGCGATCCGGATCGCGCTGGAACAGTCGCGCTACGTGAACGTGCTGTCGGAAGGCAAGATCCGCGAAAGCCTGGAAATGGCGCGGCTCTCGGGCGATACCCGGCTCAACCGCGATACCGCGGTCGATGTGGCGGTGCGGGAGGGCGCGCGCGCGGTGCTGCTGCCGACCGTGCGGCAGAAGATCGGTGGCTACGAGCTGGCCATCGATGTTGCCGCACCGGGCAGTGGCCAGGTGATCCAGACCTTCACCGCCACCGCCGATCGATCCGACCAGATGGTGTTCGCGGTGGACGACGTGGTCGGTCGCCTGCGTCGCGGACTGGGCGAGTCGGTGGCCAGCCTGGAGCAATCCCTGCCGCTGCCGCGCGCCTCGACCCAGGACCTGCGCGCACTGCGCGCGTTCGCGCTGGCCGAGAGCGCACTGGGTCAGCGTCGCTTCGAAGAAGCCCGCAACCTCTACCAGGCCGCGATCGACATCGATCCCGGTTTTGCCCTGGCCTACATGGGCGTGGCCAAGCTGCATGCGCGCACCGCGCAGGTCGCGGACGCGCGTGACGCGCTGGAGCACGCGCTGGCCCAGCAGCAGCGCCTGCCCGCGCGTGAGCGCCTGTACCTGAAGGGCTGGCAGGCCGAACTGGAACCCGGTGGCTGGCCGCTGGAACAGTGGCGTGCACTGGCCAAGATCTATCCGGATTCGTTTGCTGGGCTGTCCAATACCTCCTGGGGGTTGCTGCAGGACAATCGCTTCACCGAGGCCGAGCCCTATGCGCGCGCCGCGACGGTGCCTCAGGACCCGTTGCGGCTGTATCCGACCATCCATCTGGCGCGGGCACAGCTGGGCCTCGGCCAGCCGCAGCAGGCAATGCGCACCTTGCGCCAGGCACGGATGTTGCGCGGCAATGACGAGGCCGACGACCTGGATGTGGACGTGCTGGTTGCGCAGGGCCTGGATGCACAGGCGCAGCAGCTGTTGATGCGGTTGCCGCGGGGGGACGACCTGCAACAGCGCATGCGCCTGCGGGCCCACCTGCTGGTGGCTGCGGAGCAGCGTGATTGCAGCAGTTTGCATGCCGCGATTGCTGCGGACGGTCCAGCACCGGATCTGATCGACTACCAGATCCATCAACGCCTGCAGCACGCCACCGTGACCACGCTGTGCACGGCCGGCGATGCGAAGGAGCTTGAATCCATTGCCGCCGTGCTGCGGCCGCTGCTGCGGAACAACGACGACTCCGCCGTGGGCAGCCGCAGCCTGCAGCTGCTGGCCCTGACTTATCTGGCCCAGCGCCAGGGCCAGCATGCGCTGGCCGCAGAGTGGCTGCGCGACCATGGCGAACTGCTGGAGCGGCAGCGCAGCCCTGTGGTGGGCAAGTGGCGTCGGGTTGTGTTGGCGATGGCCGAACTGGCGCAACAGCGTCCGCGGGCGGCACGCCATCTGCTCGAGCCCACCTTTGATGGCAGCGAACCTGTGCAGGCCCACGTTGTGCTGCTGCAGGCACTGCGTGCCGAGCAGGACACTGCCGGCGTGCGTCGCGAGCAGGCCTGGCTGGCCCGGCACCACGGCCAGGCCATTGCCGAGGTGGCGTCCATGCAGGTCTGGCAACCCCTGAATGTGCACGACATCGCCACCGAGGCGACGTCGGTGCGAGTGTCGCGCTGATGCGGACTCAGGCGTTGACGCGCTCGTCGATGCGGTCGGCTTCGAAGCAGAACACCACGGTCATCGAGGCGGTCGAGGTACTCAGGTACGCATGCAGCGAATCACGGGTGCGGCTCAGCTCCTCGACCGAGGCCAGGGTGCCGATCTTCATGCAGTCGTTTTCGCCAACGGCACCGTCCAGCCCGATCGAGGCCAGGGCCTTGGCCGGCGAAGCGGTGAAGTGGCTGCGGAACGCTTCGCTGCCGATCAGGTGGTCCAGCAGGGTGCTGGCGTCGGCGGCGGAAAGACGGGGATGGCTCATGGGGATTGTCCGTAGGTGGAGCTACTCCTATCGGCCGCGACAGCCTGCCATTGAGGGCCGCGCTGTGCACGTCGCTAAAGTTGGCGGCGCTGCGGTCGTTGCTGCTATGCCGGCTGTGCGGCACAAGGAAGGAAACCGATGCGCCTGCGCCGCTGCGCCAGCCTGATGTTCGAGCCTCGCGAGGCGGTCACCCTGGACCTGCGCGCGATGCTGGCCGGCCACGCCGAGATGGACAGCCAGATCAGCTGGGTGGCGCTGGCCGCCCACCTGGACCAGCCACTGCCGGTGGACGCCGAGGAGCGCCAGCTGCTGGGCGGGCTCAGCGCGCACCGCTGGAGCGAACCGCCCGCCGATGCCTGCCCGGCCATGCTGGCCCGCCTGGTCGAGCAGGGCCTGCTGTTGACCGACCCACCGAGCGAGGTGGGGCACCAGATGCGCGACGAGGCGCTGCGGCGCAGCCAGTGGTGGCCATTGGCTGCGCTGGCCCATCGCCATGCGCGCTGGCAGGCCGTGGACAGCGTGGAGGACATGCGCCGGCAGGGGTTGGACACCGCGGCCGGCCTGCGCCAGCGCCTCGGGCCGCCACCGCCGGTGGTGCAGCCGATGCAGGGCGACTACCAGCCGCTGCCGCGCAGCGAAGAGGCCGCGTTCGATGCATTGCTGGCGCGTCGCACCACCTGCCGCAATTTCGACCCGCAGCGCGCGTTGCCGCTGCCGCTGCTGGCCCAGGTGCTGCAGCGTACGCTGATGGCGCACGCGGTGCAGAAGGTCGAGCGCGATACCGAGTTCCTGAAGAAGAACGTGCCTTCCGGTGGCGGCCTGCATCCCACCGAGGGCTTCCTGCTGGTGCAGAACGTGGAAGGACTGGCGCCGGGCTTGTACCACTATCATCCGGTGCAGCACGCCGTGCTGCCGCTACCCTCGCCACCGCCGCAGGCGTTGCCTGCGATGGCGAGGCGGATGCTGTCCGGGCAGGCGTGGTTCGCCGATGCGCCAGCGCTGCTGGTACTGGCACCGCGTTATGACCGCTGCTTCTGGAAGTATCGCAACCATGCCAAGGCGCACCGTGCGGTGACGCTGGACGTGGGCCACATTTCGCAGTTGCTGTACCTGTGCGCCACCGAGCGCGGGCTGGCAGCATTCGTGACAGCGGCGATCAACGATGCCGATGTCGATCGTGCTTTTGGGTTCGATGGCATCGGCCAGAGCGCGATGGCCATCTGTGGCCTGGGCTGGCGCAGGGCCACGCTGGACACGGCCGAATTCGATCCGGCCGGGCGGGTGGCGACGGGCGACGACCGCTGAGCGGCCGCCGCCCCGGCGATCAGGTCGCCTCGAAGTCCACCAGCACCGCGCCGTCGCCGACCTGGTCGCCGGCCTTGGCACGGTAACCCTTCACCGTGCCATCGGCCGGTGCCTGCAGGGTGTGCTCCATCTTCATCGCTTCCAGCACCACCAGCGGCGTGCCGCGCTTGACCTCGGTACCGGCCGCGACCAGCGTGGCCACGATCCTGCCCGGCATGGGTGCCAGCAGGCTGCCGGCGTCGGCCACGGCGTGGTCCGATTCACCCACTGGATCATGCAGGGTGAAGCGGTGCTGGCCGTCGGCGCCGAACAGGTACAGCTGGTTACCGTCGCGCAGCAGCTGCAGCGACCCGCGGCGCTCGCCCAGCTGCACCGTCAGTCCTTGCACATCGGCCGTGCCGATCACCCGCACCGGTGCAGTGTCATCGCACTGCACGCGCCAGCCATCGGCCTGCGCCCACACCTTCAGCGTGTGCTTGCGTTCGCCCTGCTGCAGCGGCACTACGCGCGGCGCGGACGCACCGAGCCGCCAGCCATCCTGTGACCGCCACGGCGAATGCGGATCGCGCACGTCGGTGCTGGCGGGCGCCGTGCTTGCCACCGCGGCCACGGCGGCCAGCAGCCACAGGTCCGCACCCGCGTCGCCCACGGCACTCAATGCCGCCTGTTCGCGTTCGATCAGCGCCGTATCCAGCCTGGCGTGCGCGAACGAATCGGTATTCACCAGGCGGCGCAGGAAGCCGGCGTTGGTGGTCACGCCCACCACCTGGCAGTCGGCCAGGGCCTGGCTCATGCGGCGCAGCGCGGCGTCGCGGTCCACGTCCCAGACGATCAGCTTGGCGATCATCGGATCGTAGTACGGGGTGATGCTGTCGCCTTCCTCCACGCCGGTATCGACGCGCACGTTGGCCGACGCTGCCGGCAGGCGCAGGCGGCGCAGGGTGCCGGTGGAGGGCAGGAAGCCACGGTCGGCATCCTCGGCGTACAGCCGCGCTTCGATCGCGTGGCCATGGATGGCCAGCTGGTCCTGGCGCAGCGGCAGCGGTTGGCCCGAAGCCACGCGCAGCTGCCACTCCACCAGGTCGGTGCCGGTGATGTATTCGGTGACCGGGTGCTCGACCTGCAGGCGGGTGTTCATTTCCATGAAGTAGAAATCGCCGTCCGGGCCGGCGATGAATTCCACCGTGCCCGCACCCTCATAGCCCACTGCGCGTGCGGCATCGACCGCGGCCTTGCCCATTGCAGCACGACGTTCGGGGCTCATGCCCGGCGCGGGTGCTTCTTCCAGCACCTTCTGGTGGCGGCGCTGCACCGAGCAGTCGCGCTCGAACAGGTAGACCGCCTCACCGTGGCTGTCGCCGAACACCTGGATCTCGATATGGCGCGGGCGCTCGACGTACTTCTCGACCAGCACGTGGTCGTTGCCGAACGCCGAGGCCGCCTCGCGCTGGCAGCTGGCCAGCGCATCGACGAAGTCCTCGCTGCGTTCGACCTTGCGCATGCCCTTGCCACCGCCACCGGCGCTGGCCTTGATCAGCACCGGGTAGCCGATGCCATCGGCCTGCGCGCGCAGGAAGTCCGGCGCCTGCTGGTCACCGTGGTAACCCGGCGTCAGCGGCACACCGGCCTTGGCCATCAGCGCCTTGGCCGCGCTCTTGTCACCCATCGCTCGGATCGCGCTGGGCGGTGGCCCGATGAAGGTGATGCCGGCGGCGGCGCAGGCATCGGCGAAGTCGGCATTCTCGGACAGGAAGCCGTAACCGGGGTGGATGGCCTGTGCGCCGGTAGCGCGCGCGGCGTCAAGCAGGGCATCGCTGCGCAGGTAGCTCTCGCGTGCGGCGGCCGGGCCGATGTGGACGGCTTCGTCGGCCAGGCGCACATGGCGTGCGTTGCGGTCGGCATCGGAATACACCGCCACGGTGGCGATGCCGAGGCGGCGGCAGGTAGCGATGACGCGGCAGGCGATCTCGCCGCGGTTGGCGATCAGGACTTTGCTGAACATGGCAACGTGCTTCATAGGAGCGTGCTCGGTCATGGCACGGGTCACATGCGGAACACGCCGAAGCGCGTCTGCTGCGGGGCGGCGTTGAGGCTGGCCGACAGCGCCAGCGCCAGCACCTGGCGGGTGTCGGCCGGATCGATCACGCCGTCGTCCCACAGGCGCGCGCTGGCGTAGTACGGGTGGCCCTGCTGTTCGAACTGGTCGCGGATCGGTGCCTTGAAGGCATCCTCTTCCGCCGCCGGCCACTGGCCGCCCTTGGCTTCAATGCCATCGCGCTTGACCGTGGCCAGCACACTGGCGGCCTGCTCGCCGCCCATCACGCCGATGCGCGCGTTCGGCCACATCCACAGGAAGTTCGGCGAGTACGCACGGCCACACATGCCGTAGTTGCCGGCACCGAACGAGCCGCCGATCACCACGGTGAACTTGGGCACCCTGGCACAGGCCACCGCCATCACCAGCTTGGCGCCGTCCTTGGCGATGCCGCCCTGTTCGTACTTGCGGCCGACCATGAAGCCGGTGATGTTCTGCAGGAACACCAGCGGGATGTTGCGCTGGGTGCACAGCTCGATGAAGTGCGCGCCCTTCAGGGCCGACTCGGAGAACAGGATCCCGTTGTTGGCGATGATGCCGATCGGGTAGCCGTTCAGATGGGCGAAACCGGTCACCAGCGTTGCGCCGTAGCGCGGCTTGAACTCGTCGAAGCGCGAGCCATCCACCAGCCGCGCGATCACTTCGCGAACGTCGTAGGGCTTGCGCGTATCGGCCGGGATCACGCCATACAGCTCATGGGCCGGCAGCAATGGCGCTTCAGGGGGCCGCACCGCCATCGCCGGTTCCGGCTTGCGCCAGTTGAGCTGGGCGATGATCGCGCGCACCCGTGCCAGTGCCTGCAGATCGTTGTCGGCCATGTGGTCGGCCACGCCGGAGATGCGGGTGTGCACGTCGGCGCCACCCAGTTCCTCGGCCGTGACCACTTCACCGGTGGCCGCCTTCACCAGCGGCGGGCCGCCGAGGAAGATCGTGCCCTGCTCGCGCACGATCACGGTCTCGTCGCTCATCGCCGGCACATAGGCGCCACCGGCGGTGCAGCTGCCCATCACGCAGGCGATCTGCGGAATGCCCTGCGCCGACAGGTTGGCCTGGTTGTAGAAGATGCGACCGAAATGGTCGCGGTCGGGGAAGACTTCGTCCTGCAGCGGCAGGAACGCGCCACCGGAATCGACCAGGTAGATGCACGGCAGGTGGTTCTGCTCGGCGATCTCCTGCGCGCGCAGGTGCTTCTTCACCGTCATCGGGTAGTAGGTGCCGCCCTTGACCGTGGCGTCGTTGGCCACGATCACGCATTCCACGCCGCTCACCCGGCCGATGCCGGCCACCACGCCCGCGGCGGGCACGGCGTCTTCATACATGCCGTGCGCGGCCAACGGCGCGATTTCCAGGAAGGCGCTGCCGGGGTCGAGCAGGGCGTCGATGCGGTCGCGCACCAGCAGCTTGCCGCGGGCGGTGTGCTTGGCGCGTGCCGCCTCGTTGCCACCCAGCGCAGTGCGCGCGAGGGTGGCATGCAGGTCGTCGACCACGGCCTGCATGGCCGCGCGGTTGCTTTCAAACGTTTCGCTGCCTGGTTGCAGCTGGCTGTTCAGGACGGTCATCGCGGTGGCCTTACAGGGTGCGCTGGAACAGTTCGCGGCCGATCAGCATGCGGCGGATCTCCGAGGTGCCGGCGCCGATTTCATACAGCTTGGCGTCGCGCCACAAGCGGCCGGTCGGGTATTCGTTGATATAGCCGTTGCCGCCGAGGATCTGGATCGCCTGGCCGGTCAGCCAGGTGGCCTTCTCGGCGGCGTACAGGATCGCACCGGCGGCGTCCTGGCGGGTGGTGCGGCCCTGGTCGCAGGCGCGCGCCACGGCATAGACATACGCGCGGCAGGCACCCAGGCCCACGTACATGTCGGCGATCTTGGCCTGGATCAGCTGGAAGCTGCCGATCGGTTCGCCGAACTGGTGGCGCTCGTGCACATAGGGCATGACCACGTCCATGGCCGCGGCCATCAGGCCCAGCGGGCCACCGGACAGCACCACGCGCTCGTAGTCCAGGCCGGACATCAGTACGTGCACGCCACCGCCGACCTGGCCCAGCACGTTCTCTTCGGGAATCTCGCAGTCCTGGAACACCAGCTCGCAGGTGGGCGAGGAGCGCATGCCGAGCTTGTCCAGCTTCTGCGCGGTGGAGAAGCCCTTCATGCCCTTCTCGACCAGGAACGCGGTGATGCCCTTGGCACCGGCGTCCATGTCGGTCTTGGCGTAGACCACCAGCACGTCGGCATCCGGGCCGTTGGTGATCCACATCTTGTTGCCGTTGAGCACGTAGCGGTCGCCGCGCTTGTCGGCGCGCAGCTTCATTGACACCACGTCCGAACCGGCACCCGGTTCGCTCATCGCCAGTGCGCCTACCAGGCTGCCGTTGCACAGGCCGGGCAGGAAGCGCCGCTTCTGTTCTTCGTTGCCGTTCTTGCGCAGCTGGTTCACGCACAGGTTGGAGTGCGCGCCATAGGACAGGCCGATGCCGCCGGAGGCGCGCGAGATTTCTTCCATCGCCACCACGTGGGCCAGGTAGCCCATGCCGGTACCACCGTATTCTTCTTCCACGGTGAGGCCGAGCAGGCCCTGTTCGCCCAGCTTCGGCCACAGGTCCAGGGGGAACTGGTTGCTGGCATCAGCCTCGGCGGCCAGCGGTGCGACCTCGGCGGCGGCAAAATGGGCCACGCTCTGGCGCAGCAGGTCGATGTCTTCGCCAAGATCGAAGTTCAGGGATGGCACGTGCATTGTGGTGGCTCCACGGCGGGATGGCAGGGAATGGACGCACCCGGCGGGGGAGCGGGCGGCGGTCGGCAGGACCGCCACCCGCACGGGCGATGGCCCCAGCGTAGCGGGGTTCGGATAAGAAGTGAATACGAATTCAAAAATTGAAACTAGAATCAGAACATGGCCTATAAACGCTCTGCATTGATGGAAGAACGCCTGGCGGGCGCCCGTGAACGGATCCTGCTGGCCACCCGCGAGCTGGTCGCCACCGGCGGCTGGCGCAACGCCCCGGTGACCGCCGTGGCGACCCAGGCGGGGGTGTCCACCGGCCTGATCTATCGCCACTTCCCGTCCAAGGCCGAGCTGTTCGTGGAGGTGCTCAACGCCGCGGTGGCCCACGAGGTCGCGATCATGGAGCGCATCGCCAGCGGTCCGGAGGTGGCCAGCGAGCGCCTGCGGCTGGCAATCACCGCCTTCGTCCGCCGCGCCCTGGCCGGGCCGGGGCTGGCGCACGCCTTCATCGTCGAACCGGTCGATCCGGACGTGGAGGCCGAGCGCATGCGCGGACGTCGCGCGTTCGGCGACGTGTTCCTGCGGCTGGTGGAGGAAGGCGTGGCCGCCGGTGAGCTGCCGGCGCAGGACGCGCATGTGGCCGCCGCGTGCCTGGTCGGCGCCTTCACCGAAGCGATGGTCGGTCCGACCGCGCCCAGCCGCGAAGCGCACCGCGACGAAGACGCGCTGGTGGATGCGATCTGCAGCTTCTGCCTGCGCGCGATCGGCGCCCCGGTAATCCGGTAGCGCCGGCCGCTGGCCGGCTTCTGTTGCTGGGGTCAGATCCCTTTTGCGCCGCAAAAGGGATCTGACCCCATCCCCGACCCCAGCCCCCGGCATGTTGCGCCGCACCAGCAGTGACGCCTGTTGTCGCACGCAAGGCGCGTTCTATACTCGGTCCATCACGCAGTCGCTCAGCCGTGGTCCAACGACTATCAGCCAGGGGTAACGAAGAGTGCGGAATTACGATCTGGAGTTCCTGAAACGCTTCTCCATGGTGATCGCGCTGCTGGCGACCATCACCCTCGGCCTCATCCTCCTTGCCGCCTACATCCACACCCGGATTCCGCCCGAGGTGTCGCCCACTGCGGCCAAGCGCACCGAACAGCGCATTTCGCCCACCGGCGCGGTCTATGCCGGCAGCACCGGCGCCGCCGCGCAGGCCGCGGCCAAGGCCGCCGCGCTGGCCAAGGCGGCGTCGCAGGTGGCCTACGGCGGCACCAAGGATGGCAAGGTGATCTTCGACAACCTGTGCACCGCCTGCCACACCAACGGTGTGGGCATGGCACCGACGCTGGACCATTCGCATTGGGACAAGCGCATCGCGCAGGGCAAGGACACCCTCTACAAGCACGCCATCGAGGGCTATACCGGCCCCGACGGCGGGATCATGCCGCCCAAGGGCGGCAACCCGGCGCTGACCGAAGAACAGATCCACGCCACCGTGGACTGGATGCTGGGCAACCTGAAGTAACCGCCGCAACGCGCCGCTTCCTGCAGAGCCGAGCCCGCGCTCGGCTGCGCTCCGCGCGGTGTGGCCAGGTGCAGCCGAGCATGGGCTCGGCTCTACGATCCCCCGGCTTTGCCCACCGAGGCCTGATCGCTCATATGCCCCCGCTGCGCAGGCGGGGTTTCGCATTTCAGGGTTAGTCTGTGCGCCTCTTCCATGGAGTCGCCCGTTGATGCGCCGCCGTTCCCTCGCCCTTGCCCTGTCCCTGCTGCTGCCGGCCGGCGCCTTTGCCCAGGCCCAGCCGCAGGCCACGCCGGTCGCGCCGCCCTCCGTCGCGCGCGGCAGCGCCACTGTGGTGCTGACCGCTGCGCCGGCCGACTGGCGCGCGCTGGATGGGCAGCGCGTGCGCATCGCCGCGCCGCTCACCCTGGCCGGTACCGATGGCCTGCAGCACTTCGGCCAGCTCACGGTGGCGTTCGATGGCCGCCTCTGGCAGCCGACCGAAGTGGCCGCGCCGGGCACTGCCGGCTATGAGCAGGTGATGGCCGACAACCGGCGCCGCCGCCTGGTGCTGGAAGATGGCAGCGATGCCCGCGACCCCGCCAGCGTGCCCTACCTGCCGGGCAACCCGGTGCTGCGCACCGGCATGCAGCTGCGCAACGTGGAGGGCATCGTGCGCGTGGACGCGCAGGGCCATCCGCGCCTGCAGGTCGAAGGCGCGCTGAAGCTGCCGGAACTGAAGCGCCCGGCAGTACCCACGGTGCCGGGAAGCCTGCACGTGGCCGCCTTCAACCTGGAGAATTTCTTCAATGGTGACGGCCAGGGCGGTGGCTTCCCGACGCTGCGCGGCGCGCGCACGCTGGACGAGCACAAGGCGCAGCTCGCCAAGCTGGTCACCACGGTCAATGCCTTGGGCGCCGATGTCGCTGCGCTGATGGAACTGGAGAACGACGGCTACGGCCCGCAGTCGGCCATCGCCGAACTGGTCGATGCGCTCAACCGCGACCGCGGCGCGCAGGGCGACTGGCGCTTCGTCGACGCCGGCAACGGCCCCGGCGACAACCCGATCCGGGTCGGCATCATCTATCGCAGCACGCGCCTGCAGCCGGTCGGCAAGCCGGCCACGCTGACCGGCGGCCCGTTCGTCGAGCACAGCCGCGTACCGTTGGCGCAGGCCTTCCAGGGCAAGCAGGGGGCGCCGTTCGTGGTGGTTGCCAACCATTTCAAATCGAAGGGTTGCCGTGACGCGGCCGGTGCCGACGCCGATCGCAACGACAATCAGGGCTGCTGGAACGCCACCCGTGTGACGTCGGCGCAGCAGCTGCACGCCTGGCTGCAGACCGATCCGACCGGTACCGGCGCCAGGGACGCGGTGCTGCTGGGTGACTTCAATGCCTACGCGATGGAAGGCCCGATCCGCGCCCTGCATGATCTGGGCTGGCAGGACGCGTTCAAGGTTGCCAAGGTCGAGCATCCCTACAGCTACGTCTACAACGGCTACACCGGCCGCCTCGACCACGCGCTGCTGAACCCGGGCATGGCCAGGCGCCTGCGCGGTGCCGCCGAATGGCACAGCAACGCCGACGAGCAGGACGCCAGCGGCTACCAGGGCCGCAACGTGCAGGGCCCGTGGCGCAGCTCCGACCACGACCCGCTGCTGCTGGGCTTCGACAAGTAACGCGCCAGGCCGGGGTCGGATCCCATTCCCACGGAATGGGCTCTGACCCAAGGCATCGCGGGGTCTGAGGCGTAGGGGTCAGAGCCCATTCCGTGGGAATGGGATCCGACCCCGGGTATCGCTCACCCCCAGGCGATCATCCCGATCGCCAGCACCGCCAGCGCCAGTCCCGCGCGGTTCCACTTCGTGGTGGCCTCGCCGAAGACGAACATGCCTACCAGCGCGCCCAGCACCACCACGCCGATGTTCATGCCGGCGAACACGGTGGCCGGGCTCTCTGGCATCGCCTGGTGCGCATGCACATAGAACAGGATGTTGCCGCCATTGAGCAGGCCCAGCAGTGCACCCGCGCCGAGGTTGCGCCAGGCCAGTCGGCTGCGGCCACTGACATGCCGCCACAGCTGCATTGCCAGCATCAGCACGAAGGCGACGCTGAAACTGGCCAGCACCGCCGCCATCGACGGCGTGCCGGACAGCGCCACCTGCTTGAGCAGCACGTCCACCACTGCGAATCCGGCCCATACGCCCAGCAGCCAGCCCCAGCCGCCGGGTGAGGACGCCACCGCCGGGCCGCGCGGGCGCAGGCTGATGGCCACCATCGCCAGCAGGCCCAGGCCCAGGCCGGCCAGTTTCCAGGGCGTTGCGGTCTGGCCGAAGCACAGGAAGGCGGCGGCCAGGGAAAGCAGCAACGACAGCCGCTGCGCCACGTCGCTGCGGACGATGCCGGCCACCGCCACCGCGCGGCCCAGTACCAGGAAGATCGAGGGCAGCACCACCGCCAGCGCCAGCAGTGACGGCCACGGCGCACGCGGCGCGCGCAGTGCATCCAGCGGTGGCTGCAGCACCACGGCGGTGAGCGTTGCCGCCACCAGATAGTTCCAGGTGACCATCTGCGCAACATCCAGCTGGCGGCGTGCGGCCACCTTCAACAACACCGAAACCAGCACACTGCAGATCACGGCCAGTGACAGATAGAGCATGGGGCGGGCACAGGGCAGGGGCGGGGGACGGTATCATGGTGCCATGCACAAGCCCTTGTTCCCCGTCGCCCCCGGCGAAACCGCCTGCCTCGAACTGGACGGCCCGGCCGGCCCGCTGGAAGTGGTCGTCGACCTGCCCAAGGCCGATGTGCCGGTGCAGCCGATCGTGGCCATCGTCTGCCATCCGCTGTCCACCGAAGGTGGCACCCTGCACAACAAGGTGGTCACCATGACCGCCTCCACCCTGCGCGAGCTGGGCATCGCCACGGTGCGCTTCAACTTCCGCAGCGTGGGTGGTTCGGCTGGCACCTTCGATGGCGGCGTGGGCGAGCAGGATGACCTGAAGGCCGTCGCGGCCTGGGTGCGCAGCCAGCGCCCGGATGACCGCCTGTGGCTGGCCGGTTTCAGCTTCGGCGCGTTCGTGTCGCTGAAGGCCGCCGCCACGCTGCAGCCGGAAGCGCTGATCTCGATCGCGCCGCCGGCCGGTCGCTGGGATTTCGACGGCATCGCGCCGCCGGCGCGCTGGCTGGTGATCCAGGGCGAGCAGGACGAGATCGTCGACCCGCAGGCCGTCTACCAGTGGCTGGACACGCTGGACGCCCCGCATGAGCTGGTACGCATGCCCGAGACCAGCCACTTCTTCCACCGCAAGCTGATCGACCTGCGCGGCGCGCTGACCCACGGCGTCAAGCACTGGCTGGGCGCGGCGGCATGAGTGCACCCGAGCTGACCCCGTCGCAGCGGTATGCGGAAGGGGTTGCCCGTGGCGACTGGCAGAACGATCCGGCCCAGCATGCGGCGCTGGCCGAGCTGGACCGCATCCACCTGGGCCTGCTGGACAGTGCCGAGGATGGCTGGCTGGACCGCCTGTCTTCGTTCTGGAAGAAGCCCGAGCCGATCAAGGGCCTGTACTTCTGGGGCGGCGTCGGCCGTGGCAAGACCTTCCTGGTCGACCTGTTCTACGACGGGCTGCCGATCAAGCAGAAGTACCGCACCCATTTCCACCGCTTCATGCGCAGCGTCCATGAGCGCCTGCGCGAGCACCAGGGCCAGAGCGACCCGCTGGCGAAGATCGCCCAGGAATGGCGCAGCAACCTGCGCGTGCTGGTCCTGGACGAGTTCTTCGTCACCGACATCGGCGATGCGATGCTGCTGGCGCGGCTGCTCGAGCGCCTGTTCGCCGAGGGCGTGACCCTGGTCACCACCTCCAACACCGCAGTGGAGAACCTGTACCTCAACGGCCTGCAGCGCGAGAGCTTCCTGCCGGCCATCGGCCTGCTGCAGCGCTTCTGCGTGGAGCTGTACGCCGAAGGTACCGAGGATTACCGGATGCGCGCGCTGACCCGCTCGCCGGTATACCGCGCACCGCTGGCGGCCGACAGCGACGACTGGCTGGCCACGCGCTGGAACGAGCTGAGCGGCGGCCAGCCGGCCAAGCCCGGCAACATCGAGATCGAGGGCCGCAAGATTCCGGTACGCGGCCGTGGCAAGAGCATTGCCTGGTTCGATTTCGCCGCGCTGTGCGAAGGCCCGCGCGGGCCCTCGGATTACATCGAGATCGCGCACGAGTTCAACACGGTGCTGCTGGGCGGCATTCCCGCCTTCGACCGCTTGAATGAGGATGCCGCGCGCCGCTTCGTCAACCTGATCGACGAGCTGTACGACCGCCACGTCAACCTGGTCTGCACCGCCAGCACTTCGCCGATCGAGCTGTACACCGGCCAGCGCCTGCAGGGCGCGTTCGAACGCACCGCCTCGCGCCTGATCGAGATGCAGAGCGCCGAGTACCTGGGTACCCCGCACCGGGCGTGAGGGCGGTTTACTGTAGAGCCGAGCCCACGCTCGGCTGCTTCTGGATGATGTGCCGAAAGGGAGCCGAGCATGGGCTCGGCTCTACAGCAGCGCCGCGCAGCTATCGGGAAGGCGCCACCGCATTCCCACGCGGCCGCTCATCCGGCCCGGCCGACACCTGCAGGCCCGAGCCATCGCCGTGCTCCACCCGAACGCTCTCGCTGCGCTCCAGCAGCCGCAGCGGTTGGCCTTGGTAGCGCACTTCCAGCGCGTCATGGGTGTCGGCCAGCGACTGCACCAGCGGGCACAGCGATTGTGCTTGGGCCTCGATGCGTTCGGCGCGGCCTTCCAGCTGCTGTTCCATCTGCGCGTCCAGACGGTCGGCGCGTGCCTCCATCGCATCGCTGCGTCCGGTGAAGATCTGCCACAGCATGCTGCGGGCGATGGAGGCGGACAGCGACTCGGCCATGTCCTGCACCTTGGCCTCGAAGCCTGGCCCGAACACAGCCTGTTCCCAGTAGCCCTTGCCCAGCGTGCCGCCGATCCAGTCATCGGCCTGCCGGCGCAGGCGCCGGACCTTGCGGCTGTTGGCGGTACCGGTGAGGCTTTCATAGACCCCGTCGAGCACGTCGAAGCTCAGTCCGCTCACTTCATGGGCCAGCGCCGTGGCGGCCGGCATCAGCTGCCGTGCCCCGGCCTCCATCTGCCGAAGGCGGGCCGCGTCGGCCTCGCTGACCGGCACGACCGTGTCGTCCAGGCTCAGCACGCCATCGTGGAACACCACCTCGTGCGGTGCCTGCGGGCCATGCCGCAGCCAGATGCCACCGCTGTCCACCAGCACGTCATAGTCGGTGTGGATACCGCACTGGTCCGCGCGCAGCTTCGGGGTGTCAGCGGCAATTGCAGGTACGGTGACCACAGCAGCCAACAGGGCCAAGGCGGGTGCTGACAGGCGCATGGTGGAATCCTTTCCGGTCATTGCAGGACCCCAGCATCCCGCGTTCGGCAGGCGCCGTCACCCGCCGAAAGTCACTGCGCGATGGCGATTCGTCCGGCCATACCGGCTTTCCCACCGGCTGCCCACCACCTATCCACAGGGTTGTCCCTAGCCAGTTTCATCACTGTCATGTGAAGCTGTCATTGTTCCGTTTTCGCGGTGCGTTGTGCCACCGCAATGACGCCTTTCGGACTTGACTGCGCAGCCCGTTCCGGCAGGTCTGAAGCGTCTGATCAGGGCGCCGATGGCACGATCCTTGCGGCGCAAGGGATTGCCGAATTTCACTACATTTGGCGTTGACGGACCCCATTACCCCCACTATCTTGTGGCCGTCGGTCGCAGCAACCCCCATTCCAGGGGTTGCCCCGGGGTACCCATCCGCGATCGTCAACGGCAGTGGCAGGCGCAGGGTCTCATCCCCTGCGACGCCGTCCTGCCATCCTGGGCTGTCATGTCCCGGGCCGCGTCACCCGATGCATCGAGCACCCCCAAATCACGCCAAGAGGACACACGCCGTGAGCACCGAATCCAGCGCCACCATCGAGAAGGAAAGCGAATTCCTGTTGACGTCGCCGCCGACGGCCAACGCGATGAGTGTGACCAAGCGCAATGGGACCACCGAACTGGTGGACCTGAACAAGATCGTGCGTGCGGTGCAGCGTTCCTCCGAAGGCCTGCACGCCGTCGACCCGATGCGCGTGGCCACCCGCACCATTTCCGGCCTGTACAACGGTGCCACCACCCGCGAGCTGGACGAACTGTCCATCCGCACCGCCGCCCTGCTGATCGGTGAAGAGCCCGAGTACGGCCGTCTCGCCGCGCGCCTGCTGGCCAACTACATCGCCAAGGAAGTCTCGGGCCAGGAAATCTACGCCTTCTCGCAGTCGGTCAGCCGTGGCCATGAAGTCGGCCTGATCAACGACCGCCTGCTGAACTTCGTGCAGACCAACGCACGCAAGCTCAACGATGCCATCGACATCTCGCTGGACCTGAACTTCGATTACTTCGGCCTGCGTACCCTGTACGACCGTTACCTGCTGCGCCACCCGCACACCCGCAAGGTGATCGAGACCCCGCAGCAGTTCTTCCTGCGCATCGCCAGCGCGCTGAGCGAGGACGTGTCCGAGACCCTGGCGCTGTACAAGCGCATGGGCAACCTGGACTACCTGCCGTCCAGCCCGACCCTGTTCAATTCCGGCACCACCCACGAGCAGCTGTCCTCGTGCTTCCTGCTGGACTCGCCGCAGGACTCGCTGGAATCGATCTATTCCAAGTACGGCGACATCGCCCAGCTGTCGAAGTTCTCCGGCGGCATCGGCGTCAGCTACACCCGCGTGCGTTCGCGTGGTTCGCTGATCAAGTCGACCAACGGCCATTCCAACGGCATCGTGCCGTGGCTGAAGACCATGGATTCGTCGGTGGCCGCAGTGAACCAGGGCGGCAAGCGCAAGGGCGCGGCCTGCGTGTACCTGGAAACCTGGCACGCCGACATCGAGGACTTCCTCGAGCTGCGCGACAACACCGGTGACGAAGCCCGTCGTGCGCACAACCTGAACCTGGCCAACTGGGTGCCGGACCTGTTCATGAAGCGCGTCGAAGCCGACCAGGAATGGTCGCTGTTCGATCCGCGCGTCGTGCCGGAGTTCACCGACCTGTTCGGCGAAGCCTTCGAGCAGGCCTACCTGCAGGCCGAAGCCCAGGGCAAGGCCAACCGCACCATCTCCGCGCGCAAGCTGTATGCCCGCATGATGCGTACCCTGGCCGAGACCGGCAACGGCTGGATGACCTTCAAGGACAAGTGCAACCGCGCCAGCAACCAGACCCTGCGCCCGGGCAACGTGATCCACCTGTCCAACCTGTGCACCGAAATCCTGGAAGTCACTTCCAACGATGAAACCGCCGTGTGCAACCTGGGTTCGATCAACCTGGGCAACCACTTCGACGAGCACAACGAGTTCGACTTCGAGAAGCTGGCCGAGACCGTTCGCCTGGCCGTGCGCCAGCTCGACCGCGTCATCGACCTGAACTTCTACCCGATCGAAACCGCCCGCCGCGCCAACCTGCGCTGGCGTCCGGTCGGCCTGGGCTGCATGGGCCTGCAGGACGTGTTCTTCCGCAAGCGCCTGCCGTTCGACAGCGCCGAAGCCCGCGCCCTGTCGAAGAAGATTGCCGAAGCGATCTACTTCCACGCGCTGGAAACCTCCTGCGAGCTGGCCCAGGAACGTGGCAAGCACCCGTCGTTCAACGACACCCGTGCCGCCGGTGGCGAACTGCAGTTCGACGCCTGGAACGTGGTGCCGGAAGACACCGCGCGCTGGGATGCCCTGCGCGCCCGCATCAAGGAGCACGGCCTGCGCAACTCGCTGATGATCGCGATCGCCCCGACCGCGACCATCGCCTCGATCGCCGGCTGCTACGAGTGCGTCGAGCCGCAGGTGTCCAACCTGTTCAAGCGCGAGACCCTGTCCGGTGACTTCCTGCAGGTCAACCGCTACCTGGTCAACGAGTTGAAGAAGCTGGGCCTGTGGACCGCCGACATGCGCGATGCCATCAAGCTGGCCGAAGGCTCCATCGCCGGCGTGGCACAGATTCCGGAAACGCTGCGCGAGGTCTACCGCACCGCGTGGGAACTGCCGATGCGTTCGCTGATCGACATGGCCGCCGAGCGTGGCGCCTTCATCGACCAGTCGGCCTCGCTCAACCTGTTCATGGAAAGCCCGAACATCGGCGCGATGTCCTCCATGTACATGTACGCCTGGAAGCAGGGCATCAAGACCACCTACTACCTGCGTTCGCGCCCGGCCACCAAGATCGCCAAGACCACGGTCAGCGCTGCGGCCCCGGCCAAGGTGTTCAGCCCGGACGAAGCCATCGCCTGCTCGCTGGAAAACCCGGAAGCCTGCGAGGCCTGCCAGTAAGACACCGCGCGGTGGGTGCCGACCGTAGGTCGGCACTCGAACACCTCGCACCTGTAGAGCCGAGCCATGCTCGGCTGCGGAAAAACACCCACGGTAGCGCCGGGCCACGCCCGCCGGCTCACCCAGGAATTCAAGGAAACACCCATGGCCGACAAGCCCAAGCAGATGCTGCTCGATCCCGGTTTTGAACTGACCCTGCGCCCGATGCGCTACCCGCAGTTCTATGACATGTACCGGAATGCGATCAAGAACACCTGGACGGTGGAAGAGATCAACTTCCAGATCGACATCACCGACCTGCACAGCAAGATGTCGCCGGGTGAGCGCCACCTGATCCACCGCCTGGTCGCGTTCTTCGCCACCGGCGATTCGATCGTGTCCAACAACCTGGTGCTGAACCTGTACCAGCACTTGAATGCGCCCGAAGCGCGCATGTACCTGTCGCGCCAGCTGTATGAGGAAGCACTGCACGTGCAGTTCTACCTGACCCTGCTGGACAACTACCTGCCGGATCCGGAAGAGCGCGCCAAGGCGTTCTCGGCGGTGGAGAACATCGACTCGATCAAGAAGAAGGCCGATTTCTGCTTCAAGTGGATCGACTCGATCCAGGACCTGACCCGCATCGAGACCCGCGAACAGCGCCGCCAGTTCCTGCTCAACCAGATCTGCTTTGCCGCCTGCATCGAAGGCCTGTTCTTCTTCGCTGCGTTCGCCTACGTGTACTACTTCCGTTCGCGCGGCCTGCTGCCGGGCCTGGCCTCGGGCACCAACTGGGTGTTCCGCGACGAGAGCGCGCACATGGAGTTTGCGTTCGAGTCGGTGCGCGTGGTGCGTGAGGAAGAGCCGGACCTGTTCGACGACGAGATGAAGCAGCAGGTCTACGACATGCTGGCCGAAGCCATCGAATGCGAAGTGCAGTTCGCCGAGGACGTGCTGTCCGGTGGCGTGGCCGGCATCTCGACCCGCGACATGCGCCAGTACCTGCAGCACTGCGCCGACCAGCATTTCGCCAAGCTGGGCATGGAAAAGAAGTACAACGTGCGCAACCCGCTGCCGTTCATGGAACTGCAGGACGTGCAGGAGCTGACCAACTTCTTCGAACGCCGCGTCTCGGCCTACCAGGTCGGCGTTCAGGGCGAAGTCGCCTTCGACATGAACTTCTGATCGAACCGGCCAGGCCTGTCGCAACGAAGAACCCCGGCCAATGCCGGGGTTTTTTGTTTCCGTAGCGTCGAGCCATGCTCGACTGCTGCTCGCAAGAAAGTCGAGCATGGCTCGACTCTACAATCAGCGCCGCCCTTCCACCGCCATGCGCATCGCCAGCCCGGCCAGCACCGTGCCCATCAGCCAGCGCTGCACCATCTGCCAGGTGGGGCGCGCGGCCAGGAAGCCGGCGATGCTGCCGGCGGTCAGCGCGATCATGCCGTTCACGCTGACGCTGACCAGGATCTGGGTGGAGCCCAGCACGATCGACTGCATCAGCACGCTGCCTTCGCCGTCCGGGTGCAGGAACTGCGGCAGCAGCGACAGGTACATCACCGCGACCTTCGGGTTCAGCAGATTGGTCAGGAAGCCCATCGTGAACAGCTTGCGCGGGCTGTCCTGCGGCAGGTCGCGCACCGCGAACGGCGAACGGCCGCCGGGCCTGAGCGCCTGCCAGGCCAGGTACAGCAGGTACAGCGCGCCGCCGATGCGCAGCGCGTCGTAGGCGAACGGCACGGTCATCAGCAGGGCGGTGATGCCCAGTGCCGCACACAGCATGTAGAACACAAAGCCCAGCGCCACCCCGCCCAGCGAGATCAGGCCAGCCATCGGCCCCTGGCAGATCGAGCGCGAGATGACGTAGATCATGTTCGGCCCGGGCGTGAGCACCATGGCCAGCGAAACCAGCGCGAAGGCCAGCAGGTCGGAAGTGGCGGGCATGGGCAGTCCTGGCAGTGGGCGTGGCGCAGTGTAACGCCTGCCGCAGGCGCGGCCTGCGCAGGCACCGCTGCCGGGTGCCTGTTGCACGTGCATGCCGATGGCCATCACGCCGGTCGCTTAGAATCCGCAGCACCCCACACCGAAGCACCCCCATGACCCCGATCCCCGAGACCGTGCCGCCCACCGAAGTGCGCATGGCTGAAATCGTCTTCCCCAACCACACCAACCACCTGGGCACCCTGTTCGGTGGCCAGGCATTGGCATGGATGGACAAGGCCGCGTTCCTGGCCGCCGCCCGCTATTCGCGCCGCACCGTGGTGACCGCGCGCAGCGACCAGGTCGACTTCAAGCTGCCGATCCGCATCGGCCAGATGGTGGAAACCATCGGCCGCATCGTCGAAGTCGGCCGCAGCTCGATGAAGGTCGAGGTGGAACTGGTCGCCGAGGACCTGCACAGCGGCGAGCGCAAGCTGTGCACCCGCGGCCACTTCGTGATGATCGCGCTGGACGAGGAAGGCCACCCGATCGCGGTGCCGCCGCTGCCGGCCGCCTGAGACCAGCGGCTGAACCGGTGCTTGCGGGGGCGCTGCGGCGCCCCCATCTGGCAGCCATGACCCCGCCACTGACCGACTTCATCGACCGCGCCGAGCGCCTGTTCGTGCTGACCGGCGCGGGTTGCAGCACCGCCTCGGGCATACCCGATTACCGGGACGCCGACGGCCAGTGGAAACGCACGCCGCCGGTGACCTACCAGGCCTTCATGGGCGAGGCGACCACCCGCCAGCGTTACTGGGCGCGCAGCCTGCTGGGCTGGCCGCGCTTCGGCCTGGCCCGGCCCAACGGCACCCACCAGGCCCTGGCCGCCCTGGAAAGCCGCGGCAAGCTGCAGGTGCTGTTGACCCAGAACGTGGACGGCCTGCACCAGCGCGCCGGCAGCCGCAACGTGATCGACCTGCATGGCCGCCTGGATCTGGTGCGCTGCATGGGCTGTGAGCGCCGCAGTGACCGCGAGGATTTCCAGCAGCGGCTGCTGGACGCCAATCCCGGCTGGGACGCGCTGGAGGCCGGCATCGCCCCGGATGGCGACGCCGACCTGGAGACCGATTTCTCCACGTTCGTGGTACCTGATTGCCCGCACTGCGGCGGCGTGCTGAAGCCGGACGTGGTGTTCTTCGGCGAGAACGTGCCGCGCGAGCGGGTGGCGGCGGTGCACGAGCACCTGCAGCAGGCCGATGCGGTGCTGGTGGTGGGCTCGTCACTGATGGTCTATTCCGGCTTCCGCTTCGTGCAGGCGGCGGCGAAGGCAGGATTGCCGGTGGCGGCGCTGAACCGCGGCCGCACCCGTGCCGACGACCTGCTGTTGTTCAAGGATGAGCGGGACTGCGCTGAAGCCTTGTCCGGTTGGGTGGCGGGCTGAGCCGAGCGTGGGCTCGGCTCTACGAGGGGCTGTTCGGCGCTCGGCGGCATGATCGGCTGCGAAACAGCGATCCATCCAGACGGTTGATCCAGAAGCCGCGCAGCGGTGCAATACGCACCCCCTACGTCGTTCATCACCCCCTTGAGCCAGCTGTTTTCGCCGATCTCGTTCGGCCCCCTGACCCTGTCCAACCGCATCGTCATCGCGCCGATGTGCCAGTACTCCGCCGAAGACGGCCGCGCCAGCGACTGGCACGCCATGCACCTGGGCAACCTGGCGCAGTCCGGCGCCGGCCTGTTGATCCTGGAAGCCACCGCGGTCGAGCCGCGCGGCCGCATCAGCTGGGCCGACCTTGGCCTGTGGGATGACGGCACCGAGGCCGCGCTGGCACAGGTGCTGGCCAGCGTCCGCCGCTGGTCGCCGATGCCGCTGGGCATCCAGCTGGGCCATGCCGGCCGCAAGGCATCCACCGCCCGTCCGTGGGACGGGGGTGGCCAGTTGCCGGCCGGCGATGCGCGTGGCTGGGCCACCGTGGCGCCGTCGCCGCTGCCGTTCCATGCCGCCGATCCGGCACCGCAGGAACTGGACGAGGCCGGCATCGCCGAGGTCATCGCCGCCTTCGCTGCCAGTGCGGTGCGCGCCGAGCGCCTGGGCTTCGAGCTGATCGAGCTGCATGCCGCGCACGGTTACCTGCTGCACCAGTTCCTGTCGCCGCTGAGCAACCGCCGCACCGATGGCTACGGTGGGTCGCTGCCGAACCGCCTGCGCCTGCTGGTGGAAGTGTTCGACGCGGTACGCGCGGCGGTGTCCGACAAGGTCGCCGTGGGCGTGCGCATTTCCGCCAGCGACTGGGTCGAGGGCGGCTGGGATCTGGTGCAGAGCGAAGCGCTGGCCCAGGTGCTGGACGCGCGCGGCTGCAATTTCCTGCATGTCTCCAGTGGCGGCCTGGACGAGCGCCAGAAGATCACCGTCGGTCCGGGCTACCAGGTGCCGTTCGCGGCGGCGATCAAGGCCAAGGTGCGCATGCCGGTGATCGCCGTGGGCATGATCACCGAACCGGAGCAGGCCGAATCGATCCTGCGCCATCGCCACGCCGATGCCGTGGCCCTGGCGCGCGGCATCCTCTACGACCCGCGCTGGCCGTGGCATGCCGCCGCCGCATTGCGCGACAGCGTGGAACCGGCGCCGCAGTACCTGCGCTGCGAGCCGCGCGATGCGCGCGGCGTGTTCAAGGCGCGCTGAGGCTCACACCCGCCAGGCCGGCGCCATGCCGGCCCGCAGGTGCTCGAACAGCGCGCGGATCTTGGCGGTGAAGTCGCGGCGATCGCTGACGCAGAAATAGACCTCCATCGGCTCCGGACGCCACGTGCTGTCGGCGCCGAACACGGCCTGCAGGCGTCCATCGCGCAGGTAGGGCTCGGCCACGAACGCAGCCAACCGCGTGATGCCGGCACCGGCCGCCGCCAGCGACGCCAGCGCATCGATGTCATCGCAGACCATGCTCGGCGGTAGCGCGGCGTCCACACGCTGGCCGTCCTTCAGCAGGCCCCAGCGCAACGGCCGGCCATCGGTGGGGAAGCGGTGCAGCAGCCCGCGATGGCTGCCCAGATCCGATGGTTCCTGCGGGGTGCCATGGGCCTTCAGGTAGGCCGGCGAGGCGCAGAACACGAACGGTACGCGTGCCAGCTGCCGTGCGACCACGCCGTCTTCCAGCTGCGCGCCGATGCGGATGCTGGCATCCACCGCCTCTGGACCATGCTGCACGGCGCGGTCGGTCAGCCGCAGTTCCAGCTGCAGCTGCGGGTAGCGTTGCTGCAGTGACGGCAGCAACGGGGCCAGCACGTGGCGGCCGAACGCGCTGCTGCTGGCGATGCGCAGCGGCCCGGCCGGTTCGATATCACCGGAGGTGACCATCGCCTGCGCGCGCGCCAGGTCGGCCTCGATGTGGCGGACCTGCGCCAGGTACAGCGCGCCGGCCTCGCTGAGCGCCAGCTGGCGCGTACTCCGGTTCAGCAGCCGTACGCCCAGATGCGCTTCCAGCCGGTTGATGTTCTGGCCGACTGCGGTGGCGCTGATGCCAAGGATGCGGGCCGCGGCGGCAATGCTGCCGGTCTCTGCGGTGCGGGTGAAGCTGCGGATCAGTTGCAACAGGTTCATGACCGACCAGCTTGCCACGGTGATGGCCAAGTATCGCTTGGGACTGAACCAAGCGGTTCGGTTGCATCGGTGATCATCCGGCTGCTGGACAGGAAGCTGCCCTACACTGTGGCGATGCGCCCCGATTCCATCCTCACCCTGTCCTGCCCCGACCGTACCGGCATCGTCTACCGCGTGTCCGGCCTGCTGTTCGACCACGGCTGCAACATCCTCGACGCCCAGCAGTTCGGCGATGAGGAAAGCGGCCGCTTCTTCCTGCGCGTGCATTTCGACCGTGACGCCGGCCTGCCGCTGGAGACCGTGCACGCCGCGATGGCCACGCTTGCCGAAGGCTTCGGCATGGACTGGCAGCTGCATGATGGCCGCCGCCGTGCACGCCTGCTGGTGCTGGTCAGCAAGCAGGGGCACTGCCTCAACGACCTGCTGTTCCGCGCCCACAGCGGCCAGCTGAAGGTCGACATTGCCGCGGTGGCCTCCAACCACGCCGACTTCGCGCCATTGGCCGCGTCCTACCAGGTACCGTTCCACCACCTGCCGGTGACCGCCGATACGCGTGCGGTGCAGGAGCAGCAGATCATCGACCTGGTCGAGCGCGAGCGCATCGACCTGGTGGTGCTGGCGCGCTACATGCAGATCCTGTCACCCACGCTGTGCCGCGCGCTGGCCGGGCGTGCGATCAACATCCACCACAGCTTCCTGCCCAGCTTCAAGGGCGCGCAGCCGTACCACCAGGCGCACGCGCGCGGGGTCAAGATCATCGGCGCCACCGCGCACTACGTCACCGAGGATCTGGACGAAGGACCGATCATCGAACAGGACGTGGCCCGCGTGGATCACGCCATGGCGCCGCGCGAGCTGGTGCGGCTGGGCAGCGATACCGAATCGCTGGTGCTGGCACGCGCCGTGCGCCGCCATGTGGAGCACCGCATCCTGCTCAACGGGCATCGCACGGTGGTGTTCCGGTAACGTGCTGCCCCTTCCAGGTCCGCCGGGCATGGCCCGGCGCTACCCACGGGTGTGATCCGGTAGTGCCGGCCGCTGGCCGGCAACTGCAGGGATCCAGGCGTTGCCGGCCAGCGGCCGGCACTACCGTTGTGGGTCAGGCGGTCGCGATTCCCGCCTTGCCCAGCGCCTCGCGCACCATCGCGTCGTTGGCTTCGGTCACCGGCCGGGTCAGCTCCCACAGGAACTTCACCCGGAAGCCGGACTTCACCGCATCCTGCGCGCTCCACAGCACGCAGTAGTCGCGGGCCAGGCCGCACACGTGCACTTCGCGGATGCGGCGCTCGTGCAGCCAGCCGGCCAGGCCGGTGGCCGGGCGCTCGCCATCGGGGCCGTGGTTCTCGCGGAAGGCGCTGTACGAATCCACCTGTTGGCGCGTCCCCTTGCGCAGGATCAGGTCGGCCACGGTCCAGTCCACGCCCGGGTGCAGCGCGGCACCGGCGCTGCCCTGCACGCAGTGGTCCGGCCACAGCGTCTGCGGCTGCGCGTGCAGCAGGATGGTCTCGAAGGGGCGTTGGCCGGGGTGCTGGCTGGCGAACGAGGCATGGTCGGCCGGGTGCCAGTCCTGGGTCGCCACCACGGTGCGGTAGCGGCGCTGCGCCAACAGATCGGCGATCGGTGCCACCAGCGCATCGCCCTGGTCGCAGGCCAAGGCGCCACCGGGCATGAAGTCCGGCTGCAGGTCGATCACCAGCAGGGCGACATCGGCGGGCAGGGCGGTCATGGCAGGTCCGCTACAACAGAAGGGGCGACCAGCGTGGCCGCCCCATGCCTGCACGTCAATCGCCCTGTGGCGTCCCAGCGTCCTGCCCGTAGTACAGCAGGCCGATCCTGATCCGCTCGCGGCCATTCTCGCGGCGATGGCGGTTGGCATCGCGAAGCGAGTACACGCAGCCGCAGTATTCCTGCTGGTAGAACTGCTCGCGCTTGCTGATCTCGATCATGCGGCTGGCGCCGCCGCCCTTGCGCCAGTTGTAGTCCCAGTACTGCAGGCCTTCATAGCGCGAGGCGGCGCGTATGCCGCAGTCGTTGATCTGCGCCATGTTCTTCCAGCGCGAGATGCCCAGCGAAGAACTGATGGTGTCGTAACCGTGCTCGTGCGCGTACAGCGCAGTGCGCTCGAAGCGCATGTCGAAGCACATCGTGCAGCGGATGCCGCGTTCAGGCTCGTTTTCCATGCCGCGTGCACGGCTGAACCAGTTGTCGGTGTCGTAGTCGCAGTCGATGAAAGGAATGCCGTGCTGCTCGGCGAAGCGGATGTTCTCCTGCTTGCGCAGCTCGTATTCCTTCACCGGGTGGATGTTGGGGTTGTAGAAGAAGATCGCGTAGTCGATCCCGGAGGCGGTGATCGCCTCCATCACTTCGCCGGAACAGGGCGCGCAGCACGAATGCAGCAGCAGGCGCTTGCCGTCGGCGGGCAGGGTCAGGGTGGGGCGTTGGAGCTCGGTCATCGTCAGGTACCGCATGGACCGCCGGCAACGGCGGTGGCCCATGCATCAGTGCGTGGGTGAACGGGTCTGGCCGGATACCGTGAACAGGACGCGCGCGGCCACACCGCCTGCACGCGCAGGACGACGACGGCCCCGGCAACCTCCCCGCGGAGATTCCAGGTCGAGTCAGGGGACGGTCGTGTCCCCCGGCCGGGGCCGGTATTCGGGCTGATGGACACGGGCCGCAGCCCACCTACTACCCGCCGCTTCCCAGGCGCGAGCCCAGTGCTGTTGGCAGGATTCGTTTCCATTCACCGCTGCGGGGCAGCTCCGGAATGGACGCGCGAGGCGCCTTCACCGGATTCCCGTTTAAATCCCTCCCCGCGCCGCAGCGATGGGAGGGATACCTTCGGCGTGTGCAAGGTGGACCTGTTGGTGGCGCCGGTCAAGAGCGCAGGGGTCAGAACCCGCTACGCTGCAACGGGATCCGACCCCAGCGGAAGGAAGGGGTCGGATCCCGCTGCCACGCAGCGGGCTCTGACCCCGGTCGGGATGCACCTTCAATGCCCCGCGGCCGCCCGCGTGCGGATGTCGTCCAGCCGCTGGTCGTGCAGCAGGCGGCCGTTCTCCCACACGGTCACCATTGCGTCCTCGAAGCCGTCCGGCAGGGTGTCGTCGCCGTTGGCCGGCAGCGGCACCGTGTGCAGGCTGCCATCGTCCAGGCGGCGCAGCAGGCGCATGCGGCCACGCTTGCTGGCCTTGCCGGCGTCGGTGACCGGATCCTTGTAGACGTCGATCCACTCACCCTCGACCCGCGCCGCCGAGCACTTCAGCGCGAACTTCTGCGTATCGCGGTCCAGCCGCTGCAGCAGCGCACCGCCCATGCCGAAGGCCACGTTGTCGGCGGCGTAGCCGTCGTCGGTGATGCGCTGCAGGATCGCGCGGATGGTGTCCGGATTGATGCCATCGCCCTGGATCACCCGCACGTGGTTGAGCACGCGGTAGCCCTTGCTGTTGAGGCTATGGCCGAACGCTTCATCCAGCCGGTGCAGGCTTTCGGCCACCACCTCCACCGGGTCCCCCGAGTCCGGGCGGATGACCAGGGTGGCGCCCGAGGCGATCACTTCATCGCGCAGGGTGGTACCCCAGTGCTCGCTGATGGCGCGGTAGATGTCATAGCTGTCCGATACCACCGCCACGATCGCACCGGGCGTGCCGAACTGGCGCAGCATGTTGCGGTAGGCGTCCACCTCGCGCTCGCGGCCCCAGCTGGTGATGGTGCTGTGCTCGGCGGCGGGAATCGAATAGCCGGCCATCGGCGCGTGGTAGTGCGCGCGCGCCAGGCACAGGGCCGAGACCGTATCGGTGCCGAGGAAGTTGACCAGGTGCGCGGCACCGCCCAGCGCGGCCGATTCCAGGCTCGAGACACCGCGCGCGCCGAAGTCATGCAGCTTGAACGGCAGCTGCCCCTGCGGGTCGTCGCTGGTCTGCTGCAGGAACGCGGCAATGGTCTGCCGTGCGTGCCAGCTGATGGTGGCCACGGTGACCGGGTACCACACGCGCAGCAGCAGCGTTTCCAGGTACGACGGCACCCAGAACGCGGCCGGATCGGTCGATTCGATGGTCATCAGCGCCTGGTGGGTGGGCACCACGCTGCCCTCGGGCACGGCGCGGATGCGCACCGGCAGGTGGCCGCCAAGCCGGTCGACGATATCGCGCCAGCCGGCCTCGTTGAACGGTTCGCCATGCGCGGCGAACACCGCAGCAGCGTCGTCGATGTCGGCGTGGGTGACCGGCCGTGCCAGCGCGTCCTTGAGGATCGCCTGCAGGCCGAAGAACACCGTGCGATCGTGCAGGCCGCCACGTGATTCGACGTAGAAGAACGTGGCATCGGTACCCGGCGGGTACTGCAGCCAATGGCTGGCCTTGTAGCTGTCGGTGTTGAGGAGAAGATTATCGAGGTAGTGCATGACGGAAGCTCCTTCGCGTCGGGTGGCACCGGCGGTCTATCCGCCAGTGGGAAAGCCGGGCCGGTCAGCCGCGGCCGAGGAAGTACTCCAGGATGTGCAGGTGGTCTTCGAACAGCTGCGGGCCCATGTCCAGGGCCTCACTCACCGGTATCCAGCGTGCCTTGTCGGCATCGTCGCCGCCGCGCACCGGCGGCAGCTCGCCGGCCGGAAACTCGAAGTGGAAACCGTGGGTGATGGTGCGGCCACGCTGGCTGCGGTCCGGGTGGTCGAACACCTGCTGGCCCTTCAGCGACCCCTTCAACACCGGCAACGGAATCTTCAGCCGGGTTTCCTCGCGCAGTTCGCGCAGGCAGCTGTCGAGCAGGCTCTGTTCCTGGCCGACGAAGCCGCCGGGCAATGCCCACAGCCCCTTGCCGGGTTCCGAGCGGCGACGCACCAGCAGCACGTGGCCCGAATGCACCACCACCGCATCGGTGGTGACGAAGGTGGGCGCGTAGGGCGCATCCTTCCAGGCGGCCTTGTACTGTTCGATGAAGCGGTACTCGGCCACCAGCTGGCCATACGCAGGCGCACTCTTGCGGAACGCTTCGAGCATGTCGTACACCGGCGCCGGCACATTGCCACGCAGCATCAGCAGCGCGCCGTGGAAGTCGACGTCGCCCGCTTCGAACAGGTAGCGCCGCAGCTCGGTGGCCGACAGGGTGGCGGTGTGCTGCACGTCCACCAGCGGCCACTGCGGGAACTCGCGCAGGTAGTAGCTGGACGCATCCTTGTCCATGCCGATCAGGCCCACCCTGGCATCGGCGGCGGCACCGTCGTTGCGCAGGGCGTCAGCCACCTGGCGCTGCACGTTGGCGATCCACTGTGCTTCGTTGTACAGGTGGTCACGCAGCGGGCGGATCAGCAGACGGTCGGTGTGGTCGTCGAGGGCCGCCTGGATCATCACGGCGCGTTCGGCCACGGTCCAGGGATTGCGCAGGCTGCGGGGGGTATCGGCAGAGCCGACCAGGAAGATCAGCTTGCGGGCCCGGCTCAGGGCCAGGCGGGCAACGGCGGCGTGGCCGTTGTGGAAGGGCTCGAATCGCCCGATGAAGACGAGATAGTCGAATTCCATGAGAATCCCTCATGTCGTTGTGGCAGCCGCGGGTCTGTCCCTTGGCTTGCTGCAGATGCTACGCCGATGGCAGGGCGGGTCAAGCCTGCAGCCGTGCTTTCTGCTGAACGGCGCATTGCGTGCGCGGACTGCGCCGTCGTTCTCAGGCCCTGAGAAGCCCCTGCGCCATACTGCAACCCACGCGGCGGACGGCATGCTCGGGGGCAAGACAGTGGCGGACAAGTACTGCGATCTGGTCATGAAAGGCGGCATCACCAGCGGCATCGTGTACCCCAATGCGGTACTGGCGCTGGCCCGCGAGTATCGCTTCAAGAGCATCGGCGGCACTTCAGCCGGCGCCATTGCGGCAGCGGTGGCGGCTGCAGCGGCCTGCGGCGATCGCCGCCAGCAGGCCGGCGAGCAGCTGCCCGGCGATGCAGGCTATGGCGGGCTGTCGGCGGTGTCGGCACAGCTGTCCCGGCGCGGCTTCATCTACAGCCTGTTCCAGCCGGCGCGCGGCGCGCGCGCGGCCTATCGGCTGCTGGTGGTGCTGACCGGCAATGCCCGCCTGCCGCACAAACTGCTGTGCCTGGCCGTTGCGGTATTCGAGATCGCGCCGCTGGAAGTGCTGGTGTCGCTGGCGCTGCTGCTCGGCCTGGGCTGGTGGGGCGGTGGCTGGAGCGGCGTGGCCGCCACGCTGCTGCCATCACTGTTGTGCGCCTACGGTGCGGGTGTGGCCGGTGCCGCGCTGCGGGTCGCGCGGGTGGCGCGTCGCAACCTGCTGGGCCTGTGCAGCGGCCTCAGCCGCGATCCACGCACGCCGGCGCTGACCGAGTGGTTGCATGAATGCCTGCAGCAGCTGTCCGGCAAGCCGCTGGATGCACCGTTGACCTTCGCCGACCTGCACGATGCGCCGCGCTACGCCGGTGAGCCTGACAGCCCGCATGCGATCAGCCTGCAGATGATCACCACCTGCATCTCACACAACGAGCCGCGCACGCTGCCGCTGGGCGGTGCGCAGTTCTGGTTCCTGCGCGAGGAGTTCGAGCAGCTGTTCCCCGCCAGCGTGGTGCAGTGGCTGGTGAGCCAGGCCGGCCCGCCGCTGGAGGTGGAAGGGCGGCAGTACTACCACCTGCCACAGGGCCCGAAGCTGCCGGTGCTGGTGGCCACGCGCATGAGCCTGAGCTTCCCGCTGCTGATCAGCGCGGTGCCGCTGCATGAACCCTCACGCCGCGAACGACGCTGCGAACCGACCGCCCCTGCGGCCGACCAGGAGCACAACGTTGCCGACAGCATGGAAGGGCTGACCAGTGCCGGGCAGACCTGCGGCCCGGTGATCACCGCCTTCCGCATCTGCTGGTTCTCCGATGGCGGCATCAGCAGCAACTTCCCGATCCATCTGTTCGACGCCGCCCTGCCGCGCTGGCCGACCTTCGCCATCAACCTGGTCTATCCACAGCACGCCGAAGCGGTGAGCCAGGGCAGCGGCGGCCGCCAGGCGCTGGAACATGCGGTGTTCCTGCCCACCGAAAACCGCCACGGCTGGCAACGGCATTACCAGTCCATCGCCACGCCACTGGCCGCAGCCGAGCTGGGTCGTTTCCTGTTCGCGGTGGTGGCGACCATGCAGAACTGGCGCGACCTTCTGCAGGCGCGCGCACCGGGCTACCGCGACCGCATCGTGCACGTCAGCCTGCAGGGCGACGAGGGTGGCATGAACCTGGACATGCCGCAGGACGTGCTGACCCGCATTGCCGACAAGGGCAGTCTGGCCGGTGCGCGCTTCTGTTCGTTCTCGTTCGAGAACCACTACTGGATCCGCTGGCGCAACCTGGCCTCGGCCTACCAGCGCTACACGCTGGAAGTGGCGCGCACCGATGATCCGGCGCAGCAGGTGCTGGCCTACCGCGCGGCGTACGCGATGGTCGCCAGCGGTCAGCCGACGCCACCGTCGTACAAGCTGGGCTCGGAAGACAAACGGCTGGCCTCGCAGCAGTTGTGGGGCTTGATGGTCGAGCAGGGCCGCACCTGGGAGGACCTCGGCCCGGACCTTACCGACGGCGCACCGCGTCCGCTGCCGCAGATGAAGGTGACCCCGATCTACTGACCCGATCCTGCGGTCGAATCGGGGTCGGATCCGTTTCCGCAGGAAAACGGATCTGACCCCGCAGTGGTTGCTGCTCTTGCCGGCCAGCGGCCGGCACTACCGCAGGTGCAGGGCGCAGCCCTGCAGAACCCCCTATCGCCCCGGCAACTGCGCGAACGCGCGCTGCATGCAGTCCTCGCGCGGGCACACCCGGCACCCCGGGCCGATCGATACCGAATTGCCCGGGCTCTGCACATCCAGCCCCAGTGAATACACCAGGCGTTCGGCATGCTGCAGGTCGCAGCCCAGCGCCACCGCGAAGGTCTTGCGCGGTTGGCCATGGCCGACCGGGCCACTGCTGACCTGCCGCGCCAGCCAGAAATGACGGCGGCCATCGGGCATGCGCGCGGTCTGGGTGAGGATGCGCCCGGGTTGGTTGAACGCCTCGTAGACGATCCACAGCGGGCACGATCCACCCACCTGCGAGAAGTGGAAATCGGTGGCCGAATGGCGCTTTGAGACGTTGCCCGCCCGATCCACGCGGATGAAGAAGAACGGCAGGCCTGGCGCGCTGCGCCGTGCCAGCGTGCTCAGCCGGTGGCAGACCGCTTCGAAGCCGACGCCGAACTGGTGCGCCAGCAGTTCGATGTCGTAGCTGCTGGTTTCGGCTGCACGCAGGAAGCGCATGTACGGCATCACCAGCGCACCGGCGAAATAGTTGGAGAGACCGATCCGCGCCTGCGCGATGCGTGCCTCATCGGTGAACCCGGCGCGCGCCACCACCGCATCGATCTGCGGCAGGTAGCCGTGCAGGGCCAGCTCGGCCGCCATCTGGAACGCCTGCTGTCCGGGCTCCAGGTAGTCGGGCAGCCACAGCCGCCGCGCACCGGCATCGTAGTGCCGCTTTTCGCGCCCGGCCTGCAGTGCGGCCACTTCCACCAGCACGCCATGGCGGTCGGCCAGCAGCTGGCGCAGCCGCGGTGCCACATGCCCGGGCGACAGCCCCCATTCGGCGAACAGCTGCTCGGCCAGCTCGTCCAGCTCGGGAATGTGGTTGTGCATGCGGTTGAAGAACTCGCGCACCTGGTCACCGGCGGGCAGGGTGCTGCCGGCGCCGGGCTCGCCCAGCTGGAACTCCAGTGCGGCCGCGTGCTCGCGCAGCGCCAGGTGACGACGGTGCAGGTCCAACAGCGCGCGGCTGACCTGCGGCAGGTTGCCGGCCAGGGCGCGCAGTTCGGTCGCGCTGACCTCGGCCAGGCCCAGGTCGCGCAGGGTTTCGCCCAGCGCCTCCTGCAGGGCGGCGGGCTCATCGTCATCGAACAGCGAGGAAACGTCGCCCAGCACCTCTCCCAGCTTCTTCTGCACCGCCGGTGTCAGTGGGCGCTTGTTGCGCTCGATCTGGTTCAGGTAGCTGGCCGACAGCCCCAGCGCACGCGCCAGATCGGCCTGGCTGTAGCCGCGCTGCTCGCGCAGCCGCAGCAGGCGCAGGCCGAGTTGCCGCTGGGGAGCTGAATAATTCACAGAATTAACAGGAATCGTGGGGCGCGTTGGCCAGATTAAGCGGATTCAGCCCGGAAATCGAGCCGGGTGCTGTGAATAATGCCAAGCATCTTTCGCACCCTGTGGGATTGTCGTCATGACTGTTGCAGCGCCCCGTATCCGCATGCTGATCGATGGCCAGTTCGTTGAATCGGCCACTTCCCACTGGCAGGACGTGATCAATCCGGCCACCCAGGACGTGCTGGCCCAGGTGCCGTTCGCCACCACGGGCGAAGTGGACGCCGCCGTCGCCGCCGCCAAGGAAGCCTTCAAGACCTGGCGCAAGACCCCGATCGGCACCCGCGCGCGCATCTTCCTGAAGTACCAGCAGCTGATCCGCGAAAACATGAGTGAGCTGGCCCACATCCTCACCGCCGAACAGGGCAAGACCCTGCCGGACGCCGAAGGTGATGTGTTCCGCGGCCTGGAAGTGGTCGAGCACGCCGCCGCCATCGGCAACCTGCAGCTGGGCGAGCTGGCCAACAACGTGGCCAATGGCGTGGACACCTACACGATCATGCAGCCGCTGGGCGTGTGCGCTGGCATCACCCCGTTCAACTTCCCGGCGATGATTCCGCTGTGGATGTTCCCAATGGCGATTGCAACGGGCAACACCTTCATCCTCAAGCCGTCCGAGCAGGACCCGATGGTCACCATGCGCCTGGTCGAGCTTGCCCTGGAAGCCGGCATTCCCAAGGGCGTGCTGAACGTCGTCCACGGCGGCGAGGAAGTGGTCAACGCGATCTGCGACCACCCGGACATCAAGGCCGTGTCGTTCGTCGGGTCCACCCGCGTCGGCACCCACGTCTACAACCGCGCCTCGCTGGCCGGCAAGCGCGTGCAGTGCATGATGGGTGCCAAGAACCACGCCGTGGTGCTGCCGGACGCCAACAAGGAACAGACCCTCAACGCAATGGTCGGTGCCGCCTTCGGTGCCGCTGGCCAGCGCTGCATGGCGGCTTCCACGCTGGTGCTGGTCGGTGAAGCGCGCAACTGGGTGCAGGACCTGGTGGCCAAGGCCCAGACCCTGAAGGTCAGCGCCGGCACCGTGTCCGGTACCGACGTCGGCCCGGTCATCTCCTGCAGCGCCCGCGAGCGCGTGGAAGGCCTGATCGCCTCGGGCGTGGAGCAGGGCGCCAAGCTGGTGCTCGATGGCCGCAAGCCGCAGGTCGATGGCTTCGAGAAGGGCAACTTCGTTGGCCCGACCATCTTTGCCGGTGTCACCACCGACATGCGCATCTACCAGGAAGAAATCTTCGGGCCGGTGCTGGTCATCCTCGAAGCGGAAACGCTGGAAGAGGCCATCGCGATGGTCAACAGCAACCCGAACGGCAACGGCACCGCACTGTTCACCCAGTCCGGCGCTGCCGCGCGCAAGTTCCAGGAAGACATCGACGTCGGCCAGGTCGGCATCAACGTGCCGATCCCGGTGCCGGTGCCGCTGTTCTCGTTCACCGGTTCGCGCGCCTCCAAGCTGGGTGACCTGGGCCCGTATGGCAAGCAGGTGGTGCTGTTCTACACCCAGACCAAGACGGTCACCGCGCGCTGGTTCGATGACGAGACGCTGAGCCACGGCGTCAACACCACGATCAGCCTGAAGTAACGGCAGGAGCAGCCATGAGCCACTCGATGACGACGGAACTGGAAGAAGCGCAGCAGGCGTACCGCGAGGCGGCGCGCGACTTCGCACAGGCTGAACTGGCGCCGCACGCCGCGCGATGGGATGCGGAGGGCATCTTTCCGCGCGAGGCGATCGCCAAGGCCGGTGAGTTGGGCTTCTGCGGTCTGTACATGGACCCGGAAGTGGGCGGCAGCGGCCTGAGCCGACTGGACGCCGCCGTCGTCATCGAGGAGCTCGCCAGCGTCGATCCGTCGACCGCGGCGTACATCAGCATCCACAACATGGCCTCGTGGATGGTGTCGACGTGGGGCCAGCCGGCACTGCGCGATGCCTGGGGCACCGACCTGTCATCGGGCAACAAGCTGGCCTCGTACTGCCTGACCGAACCGGGCGCCGGTTCCGATGCGGCCTCGCTGAAGACCACCGCCGTGCGCGATGGCGACTTCTACGTGCTGAACGGCTCCAAGGCCTTCATTTCCGGCGCCGGTGCCACCGAGCTGCTGGTGGTGATGGCGCGTACCGGCGGTGCCGGTGCCGGCGGTGTCAGCGCCATTGCGGTGCCGGCGGACCTGCCGGGCATCAGCTTCGGCCGCAAGGAAGAGAAGATGGGCTGGAACAGCCAGCCCACCCGTGGCATCACCTTCGAGAACGTCCGCGTGCCGGTCAGCCACCTTCTGGGAGAGGAAGGCGGCGGCTTCAAGCTGGCGATGAAGGGGCTGGACGGTGGCCGCATCAACATCGCCGCCTGCTCGCTGGGTGCCGCACAGGGTGCACTGGATGCTGCGCGCCGCTACATGGGCGAGCGCCGCCAGTTCGGCAAGGCGCTGGCCGAGTTCCAGGCGCTGCAGTTCAAGCTGGCCGACATGGTCACCCAGCTGGTGGCTGCACGGCAGATGGTGCATACCGCCGCACGCAAGCTCGATGCCGGTGCCAGCGATGCCAACGTGTGGTGCGCGATGGCCAAGCGCTTCGCCACCGATGCCGGTTTCAACGTCTGCAATGAAGCGCTGCAGATCCACGGGGGCTACGGCTACATCCGCGAATACCCGATCGAGCGCCTGCTGCGTGACTGCCGCGTGCACCAGATCCTGGAAGGCACCAACGAGATCATGCGGGTGATTGTTGCCCGTCACCTGCTCAACACCGAAGAGGAACTGCGATGAAGGATTGGCGTACCCAGGAGCACGTGGGCCTGAAGGTGGAGGTGGATGGCCACACCGCCGTGGTCACCCTGAACAACCCGCCGGCGCATACCTGGACCGTGCACAGCCTGTCGGCGCTGCGCGACCTGGTCGGCGCGCTCAACGCAGACCGCGACATCTACGCGCTGGTGATCACCGGTGACGGCGAGAGATTCTTCTCCGCCGGTGCCGACCTCAACCAGTTCGCCTCCGGCGACAAGGCCGCTGCACGTGAGGCCGCGCGCCGCTTCGGTGAAGCCTTCGAAGCGCTGTCCGGTTTCCGTGGCGTGTCGATCGCCGCGATCAACGGCTACGCCATGGGCGGTGGCCTGGAGTGCGCGCTGGCCTGCGACCTGCGCATCATTGAAGACCATGCCCAGGTCGCGCTGCCGGAGGCCACCGTCGGCCTGCTGCCGTGTGCCGGCGGTACCCAGAACCTGCCGCGCCTGGTCGGCGAGGGCTGGGCCAAGCGCATGATCCTGCTGGGTGAGCGCATCAACGCCGAGACCGCGCTGCGCATTGGCCTGGCCGAAGAAAAGGTCGGCAAGGGCGAAGCCAAGGCGCTGGCGCTGGAATGGGCGAAGAAGGCCGGCAAGCAGAGCCCGACCAGCATCGCCGCCTGCAAGACCCTGGTGCAGTCCACCCGCACCGGCACCCACGCTTCGGCGCTGGTGGCCGAGCGTGAAGCCTTCGTCGACCTGTTCGACACCGCCGACCAGGTCGAGGGCGTGACTGCCTTCCTGGAAAAGCGCGCCGCGCAGTGGAAGAACGCATGAGCACGGATACCGCTGCCGACGACGCACCGGTGCTGTTCGAAGAGCGCGTGGCCGGCAACGGCACGCGCATCGGCATCGCCACGCTCAATGCGCCGCGCACGCTCAACGGTTTCTCGCTGCCGATGGCGCACCTGCTGCTGAAGCAGCTCAACGCCTGGGCCGACGACGATGGCATCGCCATGGTGGTGCTGCAGGGCGCCGGCGAAAAGGCGTTCTGTGCTGGTGGCGACCTGCACAGCCTGTACAAGGCCATGGTCGCCTTCCGTGAGGCCGGCCACAGCGACATCCGCCAGAACGCCTATGCCGCCGAGTTCTTCGACGTCGAATACCGCGTCGATTACCTCATCCACACCTACACCAAGCCGATCCTGTGCTGGGGCCACGGCATCGTGATGGGCGGCGGCATCGGCCTGATGTCCGGCGCCAGCCACCGTGTGGTCAGCGAACGCTCCAAGCTGGCCTTCCCGGAAATCACCGTCGGCCTGTTCCCTGATGTCGGTGGCAGTTGGCTGCTGCCGCGCGTGCCGGGCAAGGGTGGCCTGTTCCTGGCCCTGACCGGCGCACTGCTCAACCCGGGCGATGCCATCTACGCCGGCCTGGCCGACGTGCACGTGGCCGAAGAACGCCGCAGCGCGGTGTTCGATGCGCTGCTGCAGGTGGCCTGGTCCAATGACACCGCACACAACCACGAACGCCTGACCCATCTGCTGCAGTCGCATGCCAGCGATGCCGCCACCGGTCCACTGCTGGCCCACGCGGCGCAGGTCGATGCGTTGTGCGAAGGCGATGACCTTGAAGCCATCGTGGCGCGCATTGCCGGCCTGCAGACCGACGACGCCTGGTTGCAGGCGGCTCAGAAGACCCTTGCTGCCGGTGCACCGGGTTCGGCACGGTTGGCGTACGAACTGCAGCGCCGCAGTGCCGGCCAGGACCTGGCCGCGATCTACCGCCTGGAGTACATCGTCGCCCTGCATTGCGCCGCCCATGGTGATTTCGCCGAAGGCATCCGCGCGCTGCTGGTCGACAAGGACCGCAATCCGCAGTGGAACCCGGCCACCCTGGCCGAGGCCACCGGCGCGTGGGCAGACACCTTCTTCGCTTCCCCCTGGGCCGACGCCGCGCATCCGCTGGCCGACCTGGGCACTCCCCTTGTTGAAAGGAGCCTTGCATGAGCCGCATTGCATTCATCGGGTTGGGCAACATGGGTGGCCCGATGGCCGCCAATCTGGTCAAGAACGGCCACAGCGTGCGCGTGTTCGATCTGGTTCCGGCCGCGGTGCAGGCCGCTGTCGACGCCGGCGCCAGCGCTGCATCGTCGGCGCGCGACACCCTGGCCGATGCCGAAGTGGTGATCTCGATGCTGCCGGCCAGCCGTCATGTCGAAGGCGTGTACCTGGGCGACGACGGCATTCTTGCCGCGATCCCGGCCGGTGCACTGGTCATCGACTGCAGCACGATCGCCCCGGCCAGTGCCCGCAAGGTCTCGGAAGCGGCCGCCGCGCGTGGCCTGCAGATGATCGACGCGCCGGTGTCCGGCGGTACCGCCGGCGCCCAGGCCGGCACCCTGACCTTCATCGTCGGCGGCGAGGAAGACGCGCTGGAACGCGCACGCCCGGTGCTGCAGGCGATGGGCAAGAACATCTTCCACGTTGGCGCCAGCGGCGCTGGCCAGGTCGCCAAGCTGTGCAACAACATGGCGCTGGGCGTGATCATGGCGGTGACCGGTGAAGCCATCGCACTGGGCGTGGCGCACGGGCTGGACCCCAAGGTGCTGTCGCAGATGATGGCGGTCAGCACCGGCCGCAGCTGGGCCACCGAAGTGTGCAACCCGTGGCCGGGCGTGCTGGAGAATGCGCCGGCCTCGCGTGGCTACAGCGGTGGCTTCGGCAGCGATCTTATGCTGAAGGACATGGGCCTGGCGGTGGAAGCGGCGATGAGTGTCGGCGCTTCGATTCCGCTGGGCGAAGTGGCCCGCAATCTCTACTCGATGAACCACCAGGCCGGCCGCGGCAAGCTGGATTTCTCCAGCGTCGTGCAGCTCATCACGAGCGAGAAGTGACCTGGTAGTGCCGGCCGCTGGCCGGCAACCTCATGCCCCCGTGCGGGACAACGGAGGTGGGATGGGCGGATGTTCGGTTTCGACCGGCATCCGCCCATTTTTTTGGGGGTCGGATCCCTTTCGCAACGCGAAAGGGCTCTGACCCCATATAGCCGTGCGGGCCTGGGATGGGGTCAGAGCCCTTTGCCGGTGGCAAAGGGATCCGACCCCGGCACCGCATCAGGCAACGATCAGCGTCACGTCGATGTTGCCGCGGGTGGCGTTGGAGTACGGGCACACGATGTGCGCCTTCTGCACCAGTTCTTCCACCTGCTCGCGCGGCACGCCCGGCACGTTGATGGTCAGCTCGGCCTCGATGCCGAAGCCGGTCGGGATCTGGCCGATGCCGACCTTGCCGGTGACGGTGGTGTCGGCCGGCAGCGCGACCTTGGCCTGGCCGGCCACGAACTTCAGCGCGCCCAGGAAGCAGGCCGAGTAGCCAGCGGCGAACAGCTGTTCCGGGTTGGTGCCCGGGCCGCCGGCACCACCCAGCTCGCGCGGGGTCGACAGCTGGATGTCCAGCACGTTGTCGGACGAGACGGAACGGCCTTCACGGCCGCCGGTGGAGGTGGCCTGGGCGGTATACAGAACCTTTTCGATGGACATCGGGATGCTCCTGGTCAGTGGGTGGGTACTGCTATGGAGCCTACTTTGCCCGGTTTCTGCGTACGTTGGGTTGCAGTCCGTACGAAAAACTTGATTGATCGTCCTGTTGGCCTAGATCGTCCACTCGCGGTCGGTGGTGAACATGATGGTCAGCCAGCGGTCCGGCGAGGCCTCGCCCAGCGCATCGCCGATCTCGTCGCGCAGCTGGTCCCATTCCAGCAGGGGCCGCGGCGGGTCGTCCTCGCGTACCACGAAGAACAACTCGATCTGCTCGCCACGCCCCACCTGGGCGACGTAGCTGCGATGCTCGACGAAGCCATGCTTGGCCACGATCGCGCGTGCCACCGCGTCCACGTGCGCCTGCAGTTCCGGCGGGGTGACCAGCAGGATGCCGGCCAGCGCCCGGCGCACCGTCCCGAGCGGGGCGATCATCACCAGCACGCAGACGAAGGCAAGGATGGCCGGGTCGATGTACGGCCCGACCCAGGCCAGCGAGGTGCCGCGCACCAGTACGCCGCCAAGGAAGGCCAGCAGGTAGCAGGCCGACATGCTGGCGGCGATCACCCAGTTCTTCGCGTCCAGCGCGATGAACTCCGAACCGATGCGGCGGTTGGCGCGCAGCACGAACCAGGCCAGCGCACCTTCGCCGATGATCGACAACCCGGCGAAGGCGATGGCTGGGCCGAGTGCGATGTGGCGGCCGCCGGACATCAGCGCATCCACCGCATTGACCAGCGCATACAGTGCCGCGCCGATCATCAGCGTGCCGCTCACCCCCAGCACGATGGGCTCCAGGTGCCAGAAGCCCATGGTGAAGCGCTGGTTGAGCCGCGACTGCAGCGCGTCGGTGCTGGTGGACAGTGCGATCAGACGCGCGACCAGCAGTGACAGCCAGGTCATCACCACATCGATCAGGCCGTAGATGCCATCGAAGATGATCAGCGAGGAATTGGCCAGAAGACCAAATACCACCGCAGCGGCAGCCAGCAGCAATGAGCCTGCGATGGACAGGCGCAGCACGCCTTGTTCGGTACGCGCATCGAAGAAGCGTTCGGTGTTGGCAGGCATGCGGGAATCCAGCGGGAAATGGGCTGCGGAAGCAGCGCGTTGCCATTCTATCCAGCCTGCGGCACGTCGCCATGACCACGCCCGCACAGCGCCTGGAAAAGTCACCAGACTGGTAACCGTTTGCGGATTGACGGGTGCACACCCGAAGCGTATCGTTTGTACCACGATGACATAGAAGCCTCCGGTGACCCCGGGGGCTTCTTTCGTTTGCGCCGTCGCGCGCTGCGAGGTCACCGCCACCGGCCCTGACGTCCCCGTCGCAGCCGTTCTGTTTTCCGCCCCGATCCTGCCTTTCCCGCGCCGTCCTGGTGATCGCGTGGGGCGCCGCCGTGCGCGCAGGATCGGGGCACTCCACATCCATCAACGAAGGAGGATTCGATGCCCCTGCTGACCCTTGAGCAGTGCCGCGCGCACTGCCGTATCGACGGCGATTTTGACGACGCCATCCTGGGTGACCTGCTGGCCGCAGCCAGCGACGCAGCCGCGGCCTATCTGGGCCGCGAGCTGTACGCCGACCAGGCCGCGCTGGACCAGGCGCTGGACCAGCTGCCGCAGGACATGGCGGCGGCGGTGACCGGGCATGAAGCCGCGGTTGCCGCCGCCAATGCCGAGACCAACGCGGCCAAGGCCAAGGCCATGCGTGATGTGGCCGATCGCCGCCTGGCCATGGCGACCGCGCGCAGTGCGCGCCTGCTGCAGGGCATGCCGGTCAACGACAGCATCCGTGCAGCGGTGCGCCTGTTGCTGGGCCACCTGTACGCCCATCGCGAAGCCGTGGTCGTCTCTGCGCAGACGTTCGATGCACCGGCAGGCGCCGCTGCCATCGCAATGGAGCTGCCGTTCGGCGTGGCCGCGCTGCTTGATCCGTACCGATCGGCAGCAACGCCATGAACGCCGGCCACTTCAATCGCCGCATCCGCATCGAGCGCCAGGACGGCCAGCTCGATGCGTGGGGGCAGCCGCTGGACGCCTGGCAGCCGGTGGCAGAACTGTGGGCCGCCATCATCGCCGACCGCGCAGACAGCGTGCAGCGGCTGACGCTGGAAAGCCGCCTGCCGGCAACGATCCGGCGCCAGCGCTTCCATGTCCGATTGGCAGCCGCACGACAGGCAGGCATCCAGGCCGGCATGCGCATCGTGCATGACGGTCGTGTTTTCAACATCACCGGCGTTGCGCCCGACTTCAGCCAGCGCCAGACCACGGTGCTGTTCACCGAACAGTCTTCAGGCATCGCCTGAGCGACGCCAACCAGGACACCGCGATGAGTTACGAAGCACAGCTGCACGCGCTGCTGGCCCCGCTGCTGCAGGGCCGGCTGTATCCCGACCTTCCGCCGGAACCGGCCATCTATCCGTGTGCCGTCTACCAGCAGATGGGTGGACAGTCCGTGTGGTTCAACGAAGGTTCCATTCCCGAACAGAAGCACGCTCGCGTGCAGCTGACCGTCTGGGCAGACAGCCGCGCCCAGGCCAACACCCTGATCCGCAACATCGAGGATCAGGTATGCGCAGGATTGCCAACCGCCGAATCGTTCGGCGCTGCAATCGCCGTGCATGAGCCGATGCTGCACAAGTACGGCGCGCGGCTCGATTTCGGCCTGTGGTACGTCGACCCGTAAACCGCATCACCCGTGCAACACCCCAGCCTGGCATTCGCCGGGCTTTTTTTTATCCAACGAGGAAATACACCATGGCACTCAAGCTTCCCAAGGGCACCCAGTTCGGCTTCGCACCGGTCGTCTCCACCGCGATCGCCACCAGCGCGATCTCCAAGGCTGCGCCGGCGCTGGCCAGCGTTGCCGCCAACAGCGTCGACACCGGCGATGTGGTGGTCATTGAACTGCCGGGCTGGCCGGCCCTGAACAACCGCGCCACCCGCGCCGGTGCTGAAGCCACCGGCAGCGTTGAACTGCTGGGCATCGACACCACCGATACCGTGCTGTTCCCCGGTACCAGCGGTGCCGGTGTACTGCGCAAGGCGGGCGCCTTCGTCGACCTGGACCAGCAGGGCGACCCGACCACCGCCGGTGGCGAGCAGCAGTACTGGAGCGGCACGCTGCTCGAAGACCCGACCGGTCGCCAGGTCCAGATGCCGACCTTCAAGAACGCCAAGACCATCACCCTGCCGCTGTTCTACGATCCGAAGAAGCCGTGGTATTCGGCACTGAAGAACGCTGACGCCAAGGGCGAGCCGGTGATCCTGCGGGCCAAGCTGGTCGGTGGCGACGTGCTGTACTGGTACGGCTACCTGAGCTACAACGGCGACCCGACCATGGCCGCCAACACCCCGATGGGCACCACCGCGACCTTCACCGCGCTGGCAGACTCCATCCTGGTCGAGGGCGCCTGATGTTCCAGGTCAAGGCGCCGGAGAGCTTCAAGAGCACCCTGACCATCGTCGGTCACGGCCGCGAGCAGAAGCTCAACCTGACCTACCGGCACCTGTCGGTAGCCGACTACGCCAGCCTGCTGGAGCGTCTGGGCGATGACACGTTGAGCGTGGCCCAGGCCATCCTGGACATCGTGGTGGACTGGGATGCCGATGTGGCGCTGGACACCGCCGGCGTCGAGCTGGCGCTGCAGCAGCAGGCCGGCCTGGATGGCGCCATCATCGGTGGCTACACCCAGGCCCTGCAGGTCGCACGCAAGGGAAACTGATCGATGCGGTGGGGGCCCTGTACTGGCGGGCCCCCACCGAGTCCGAGCTGATGAAGCTTGGATTGAAGGCAAAGCACTTTCCACCGCCGCAGGTCGAGCTGTGGCCGGAGTGCGTGCTTCCCATAGAACTTTTCTCGCGGGTTGCCACCCAGTGGCGCGTCGGCGCAGGTGGCCCGATCGGGCTGGATTACAACGTGGTCTACCGGGAGCTGGAGCGCGAAGCGCTCGACGGCGACCAGCATGACGAGGTGATGGCGGCCATCCGCATCATCGAACGCGCTGCCTTGGAGCAGATGCAACAGGAATGAGCCGGCCATCGCGGCAATGCCGATGGCCGATCCCGGCTCCGCCGAAGCGGAGCCGACTCTCCCGAGGAACACTCAATGAGCACTACATCGCCTGGCAGCACACGGACCACCGTGGAGGCCAGCAACGCATTGGAAACGGCCATGCAGGCAGCAAGGCGCGGCATGACCGAGATGACCGGCACCACACAGGAGTTCCAGCGGCAGCTGGAGAAGATCAACACGGTGCAGCAGGCCTTCAATGCCGTGCTGACCACCAGCGCATCATTGGTCACCGCACTGTCCGCGCAGCTGACTGCCCTGAACACGCAGCTGCAGGCGGCGGCGAAGGCAGGAACAACCGCAGCGGGCGCGGACGCCGGCAAGGCTGCAAAGAAGGAAGAGAAGGCCCAACAGGACGACAAGGGCCTGGCAGGCATCCGCAAGGGCCTGGGCGGCGCGCTCGGCGACTATATCGGCAAGACCGAAAACACCGCCACGGCTGCCAAGAAAGCCTTCGACAAAGCATTCACCGGCGCCGACGAAGCGTTGAGGAGCTTCGTGACCACCGGCAAGTCCAAGTACAAGGAACTGGCCCAGTCCATCCTGTCCGACCTCAAGATGATCGCCGCACAGCAGGCACTGGTCTGGGGGGCGAGGAAGATCGCCGGCTTGATGGGGGTCGACCTGACGCCCAAGGATGCAGCGACGGACGCGGCGGCGGTGGCTGCAGGCGTGGCGACTGCCAAGGACGCCAAGGCCGGTGATGCCAAGGCGGGCGAAACCAAGGACGCCAAGGACACCAAGGGCACCACAGGACTTTCGGGGTTCCGCAAGGGCTTCGGCAGCGCGCTCGGCGAGTACATGGAAAAGACCGAGAACTCCGCCAAGTCCACCCAGGATGCCTTTTCCAAGGCGTTCACCGGCGCAGAGGCGGCACTGCAGAGCTTCGTGAAGACGGGCAAGTCCAACTACAAGGATCTGGCCAAGTCGATCATCGCCGATCTCAAGATGATCGCCATCCAACAGGCAATCGTCTGGGGCGTCAAGAAGATCGCGGGCCTGTTCGGATATGGCACGGGGGTGGAGGCCAACGCCAACGGTGGCGTCTACCAGTCGCCGAGCCTGTCGGCCTATTCCGGCGGTGTCTACAACACTCCGCAGCTGTTCGCCTTCGCCAAGGGCGCCGGCGTGTTCGGCGAAGCGGGACCGGAAGCGATCATGCCGCTGCGGCGCGGGCCGGACGGCCGCCTGGGTGTGGCCGCGCACGGTGGCGGCGGTGGCGGCGGAGTGGGAGTCAGCATCCGCATCGACAACAACGGTGGCAAGGAAGTCACCACCAACGAAAGCATGCTGCAGCAGTTCGGCAACGAGATCGGCCAGTTCGTGGAACGCAAGTACCGCGAGCTGCAGAGTCGTGACCTGAAGGCAGGTGGTGTGCTCAGCAGGAGTGCCATGCAATGACCGACACCTTCACCTGGCCGGCAACCAGCCAGAGTACTGGAACCACCACCGCCGCCGTGAAGCGCGCGAAGTTCGGAGATGGCTATGCGCAGGCCGCTGCCGATGGCCTGAACGCCACTTCACGCAGTTACCAGCTGCAGTTCGTCGGCAACCGCAAAACGATCAACGAGATCGTGACCTTCCTGGATGGTCATGCCGGCCGCAGCTTCCTGTGGAAAGGGCCACTGGGGCAGGGGCTGTACATGTGTGATTCCTACACCGACAGCCATCTCGGCGGCCAGGTATCGACCATCACCGCCACCTTCGAGCAGACCTTCCACGCGTAGGCATGAGCATGGATCTTCAACGGATCGACCTGGATACCATCCAGCCCAACGGAAAGCGTGGGGAGACCCAGCGGCCGGCCTTCACCAAGATCAACCAGAACTTCCAGCAGGTTGGCCAGGCAGTCGACGGCCTGCCCGGGCAGCTCGCCGATACCATGATGCGCGCGCCGGCACGGCGCAATCGCCTGCTCAATGGCAATTTCGACATCTGGCAGCGCGGCAGCAGCTTCGGCATCTCCGGGAACTACACAGCCGACCGATGGTTCCTGCAGATGGGCAACGTCGAAGACGCCGTGTTCAAGCGCAATCCCGCAGCGGCAGGCGACAACAACTTCCCGTTCAGCACCTTCACGTTGTCGGTCAGTTCGAGTGGCAATACGGATGGCACAAACCACTTCTTTGTCTTCGAGCAGCGCGTGGAAGACGTCCGCAACTTCGCGGGCGTGGAGAGCACCGTTTCGTTCCTGGTGTTCAACGCCGGCGCCGCCGGGCGGAAGATCGCCCTTGAATTCGCCCAGACCTTTGGCGCGGGGGGAAGCACGCCTGTGCTGGGAATCGCGCCGGAGGTGGTCGAGCTGGCCTCCGGCCTGAACCGGATCCGCAGGACGGTGACCCTGCCTTCCATCTCAGGGAAGGCACTGTCCGGTGACGGTGCGGCCGTGGTCTGCATATGGGTAACGGCGGGCACGCAGTTCGCCAGCCGCACCGCAGGACTGGGCGCGCAACAGGGCCAGCTGTACTTCGGAGAGTTCCAGTGGGAGGCGGGCCCGCTCGCGACGCCGTTCGAGTGGAGGCCGAAGGGGGAAGAGCTGCGGCTGTGCCAACGCTACTACCAGGTGGATGCCACTGGCGTGCCGTTCGACGGTGGATCGCGCTTCAACGCGGGCGTGGGCCTGATTCGGGGCGACAACGCGGTGTACCTCACCTACCGATTCAATCAGCGAATGCGGTCGGTACCCGCGGTCGCCTTCTCGAACCCATCGTAATGGCGGCTGCTCACGGGAGACGGTGCAACCAGCCTGACAGCGCTCAGTGCGGCGGAAGTTACGTCGACCCGCATGACCATCATCGGTGCGCTGAACACTGCCGCAGCGGGTCAGGCCGGCATCCTGCAGAGCGGAGATTCGGCAGCGGAGGGCACTGGATTGACCATGGATGCCGAAATCTGAGGTCCGCGGGAGGGCTGGAGAGCGTTCCTTCGCAACCGAAACCATCAAGGAAACAGCACAAATGCCACGAAAGATCATCGACCTCGATTCCGTTCAACCGAACGGAAAGCGGGGTGAAACACAGCGCCCGGCGTTTACCAAGATCAACGAGAATTTCGCCGAGGTCTACGACGCGTTGACCGAGGTCGCGAAGATCCCGGAAACCGTGGCGAATGCCATCACCGAGCGCGTTCCAGGCAGGAATCTGCTCATCAATGGTGCCCTGCAGTTCTGGCAGCGCCGTACATCTGGTCGTGTCGGCACTGGGTCGGGGACGCTGGGCGCGGAAGTGTTCTTCGCCGACCGTTTCACGAACTCGGCGCTGGTCTGCAACCACGACGTACAGCGGGTGGCGTACGACGGGCAGGCCGGATTTCCGGAAGATACACGGTCGATTCTGGTCTGCACCGTATCCGAGGCCATCGCCAGAAGTGGCGCCTGGATGGGGCAGAAGATCGAGGGTGTCCGCAGTGCAAGCGGAGACATCACGATCTCGGTATGGGCGAACTCTGATGCGCCCGGTCGCAGTGTGGGCGTGCGTGTCATCCAGGATTTCGGAACCGGCGGCTCACCCTCGCCGCAGGTGGTGCTGGAAGCCGGTGTGCTCACACTGGGCACCACCGCCAAACGTCACAGCATCACGGTGACGTTGCCGAGTACCCGGGGAAAGGTGCTCGGCAGCAACGGCAACGACCACCTCTACGTAGTGTTCGACCTGTGCGGTGCTGGTCAGAAGGGCGAGCTGGTGGCACAGAACGGCTCGTTCGGCTTTACCCAGTTCCAGGTCGAATCGGGCCGCGCAGCGACACGCTTCGACTGGCGGCCGCCAGGTGTGGAACTGGCGTTGTGCCAGCGCTACTACGAGAAGAGCTACAACTTCGACATCGTACCCAACACGGCGCACAACGAAGGGCGCGAGGCATTCTCGATCAACTCACCGGGAACGGCGCATTACCAGAGCGTGCGATTCCAGACGGCAAAGCGCGCCCATCCCTACGTGATGATCATCTCGGCCGACAACATCCAGCAGGATGGACACATCGCGGAAGACAACATCTCCCGCGTGCCCTGCCTGGTCAACTACGCCTCGCCTTCCGGGTACGAAGTCAGCTGGACCAACAATCCAGGCCGCTGGGGCGGCTGGTGGCATTGGTGGGCCGACGCCGAGCTTTGATGGGGCGCCCGCAGGGAACAGGACGACAGCAATGACGAGAAAAATCATCGACCTCGATTCCGTTCAGCCGAACGGAATGCGGGGCGAAACCCAGCGCCCGGCGTTTACCAAGATCAACGACAACTTCGCCGAAGTGTATGGCGCGCTGGATTCGCTGGAAAGCGCATTGCAGAGCGCGGCTCCAGGCAGGAACCGCCTGATCAACGGCAACTTCGATTTCTGGCAGCGGGCCACCACTGGCACCACCCAAGGCGGCGAGATCTATGTGGCCGATCGTTGGACCGTGGCAGCGCTGAGCTGCACGCATACCGCAAATCGCGGGGCCAATCTTCCTGCCGGCGGAGCCGCGCCGGAATCGCGCCGTTTCCTCAACAGCGTTGTCTCCAAGGTCAGTGCTGGCAGCAGCGCCTATGTCGCACAGAAGGTCGAAGGGGTCGCCACGCTGTCCGACGGCGAAGTGGTGGTTTCCGGCTTCGCCTATGGCCCGCCAGGAAAACGCATCGGTGTTCGTCTCATCCAGCACTTTGGCACCGGTGGTTCGCCGTCCGCCGCGGTCAGCGTAGAGCTGGGAACCGTAGCGGTCACCGCCGCGTCCTGGACCTATTTCCAGCTCAGTGCGCGATTGCCATCGGTGAAGGGGAAGACGCTGGGCAGCAATGCCGACAGCGATTTCCTGTGGCTGGTGGTGGATCTGTGCGCCGATGCCTATGGCGGTGTCATCTCCGGTCAGAGCGGAGAGTTCGGCCTTGCGATGATGCAGCTGGAGCGCGGCGACAGGGCAACGGCATTCGACCTGCGCCCGCTGGCCCACGAGCTGCAGCTGTGCCAGCGCTACTACGAGAAGAGCTACAACCTGGATGTGCCGCCTGGCACGGCCGATGGCATCGGACGCGACAACCAGTTCTACGACCGCAGCGTCGGCGTTGGCAGCACCTCGCATATCCGGTGTCGCGTCCCCAAGCGGGCCATCCCAGCCTACACGGTCTACAGCGATGTGAACGGGCAGGCAGGGCGCATATCCGGCGCAAGCGGCGGCATCGGCACGGTGACGTCCATCGTATATGCCGGCCAGTCCGGCGCACAGGTCAATTACCAATCCGCCGCAGGCAACTGGGGCTCCTCCTTCCATTGGACCGCCGACGCGGAGCTATGACATGTATCAACTGACCGAAGAGATCGACACCATCAAGTGCCTGCAGACCGGCGCCTTCATTCCACGTGGCCACCGTCTGTGGAATGACTATGAAGCCTGGTGTACGGCAGGCAATGAGCCGGAGCCGGTACCGCCGCTGTTCGCACCCGGCTCGGCGCAGTTCCATCGCTTCATCCGCGGAAAGGCGTGGGAGTGGATGGCCCAGTGTGCCCGCGATCGCGGCTATGACAGCATCGAGAGTTGCTGCAGCTACGCGGGCAGTGCGGTGCCGCGCTATGCGCAGGACGCCATCGCCATGATTGCCTGGCGCGACGGGGTCAACCTCGCATTGGAGACTATTGAGTCCACCGCCGAGGAGACCGCGCCGGACTGGCGGCAGGTCCAGGCGCAACTGCCGCAGCCGGATGCATTCGGCTGGCCTGCCGAGCAGGCGCCGGAAATCATCGGCGGCTGAGGAGGACGACGCATGGCACGACGCACAATCGACCTTGATACCGTGCAGCCGAACGGAAAGAGGGGTGAGACGCAACGGCCGGCCTTCACCAAGGTCAATGAGAACTTCGCCGATCTCTACACGGATCTGGATGAACTCGAAACCACGGTGCAGGATCTCCGGCGCAGGCAGAACGGCCGGAACCGGCTGGTCAACGGTGACTTCAGGTTCTGGCAACGGGGCAGCAGCCGCACTGTGGTGTCGCCTCTGGCGGTGTATGTTCCCGATCGCTTCCAGGTGGTATGCACCGGGGCGGGGCAGGTCGCGGTGTCACGCCGCAGCTTCGATGCCCCGGCATTCGGGGTCACGGGATTCATGAACTGCGATCTCACCGGATCGACGGCCGCGACCGAGGCGTTCGTCACCCAGCCGGTGGAAGGCGTGCAGACGCTCGCGGGAAGTACCGTGACGCTGAGCATGCAGGCATGGGCCGCGACGCCGGGCTGCCGCATCGGCGTTCGCTTCATCCAGACGTTTGGTACCAATGGGTCTCCGGATGTGACGGTCCGGGCAGGCGTCCAGGAGATCGGCACCGCGGCCGCGCTCAGGTACTTCACCGTCGAGTTGCCATCCATTGCTGGCAAGACCGTGGGAGCCAACAGCAAGCTGCACGTCATCGTCGACTTTGCGACACCCGGTGGTTATGGCGGACAGCTTGTCGGCCAGTCTGGGTCCTTTTCGCTGACCTGCATGCAGTTGGAGAAGGGGGCGACACCTACCGACTACGACATGCGTGATGACGCAACCGAGTTGATGCTGTGCCAGCGGTACTACGAGAAGAGCTTCCCGCTGGAACAGGCACCGCAGCTTGGCATGCCGTCACCGCAGGGCGTCGCCGCCGCGTTCCAGGCAGGCCTGGCGCGCAGTGAGCAGATCTCCTTCAAGGTCACCAAACGCACTGTGCCCGCACTCACGCTCTACTCCAACAGTGAAGTGGCGCCGGCCCTCGGCTACTGGTCGTTGTTCAACGGCAACGGGTGGTCACGTGGAATGGCTGTCCCGCTGTTCCTTCGTCCCGATGGATTCACGCTTCAGCTTGATTTCGGTTCTGGCCTGACGCCGTTCTATGCCTATCTGGTGGGCGGCAACTGGGCGGCTGACGCCGAGATCTGACCCTGGCCGTCAACACCGGCGCACGCAGCGAGGACTGCACATGACACGAAGAATCATCGACCTGGACACCGTCCAGCCCAACGGCAAGCGGGGTGAGACCCAGCGACCGGCATTCACCAAGATCAACGACAACTTCGCCGAGATCTACGCTGGTCTGGACGACGCGCAATCGGCGCTCATGCATCTGGAAGGCCGCATGGCCGGAAGGAACCCGCTCATCAACGGCGACTTCCGGTTCTGGCAGCGCGGTGCAGTGTTCCCTGCATCCACGGGCTCTCGCTACATCGCTGACCGCTGGGCGATCAATGCCATCGGCACCAGGGTGGCTGCCTCACGCGAGGATGTGCCTCCAGGCGGCGGCCAGGGAGGGCGCCTGCTGGCTGGGTCGCGCCACCTGCTTCGGCTGGAGGTGCAGAGCGTTGCCGGTGCCGGCAACATGGCGCTGGTCCAACAGCGCATCGAGGATGTCCGGACACTGGCCGGGCGCACCGTCACGATCAGTTTCAAGGCGCGCGCCTCGGTGGACGACTTCCGCATCGGCGTGGAGCTGCAGCAGTCCTACGGAACGGGTGGGTCTACCGCGCGCGACAGCATCGGCGCCTCGGTCGTGCTCGATACGCTGTGGCGATGGCACCAGGTCACCGTGGAAGTTCCCGGTCTTGCCGGCAAGACGCTGGGCCCGGACAGCTACCTGCAACTGGGCTTCTGGCTGGACGCAGGTGCCGATTTCGGCGGCCGCGCGTTCGCCGCCGGGCAGAAGAGCGGCAGCGTGCAAGTGGCCGAAGTGCAGATCGAAGAAGGCGATACCGCCACCGACTTCGACCGCCGGTCCGAAGCACTGGAGCTGCTGTTGTGCCAGCGCTACTACGAGACGGTGGATGTAAACCGGATCATCGGCATCACCTACACCGCCAACGGCGACACGCGTGCGTGCATCCCGTTCAAGGTGCGCAAACGCTCAGCGCCCAGAATCTCCTCGCCGTCCACCGCGCTGAACCTGGTGGGCTTCGGCAATGCCGGCAACCTGGTCAACTTCGACGGTGGAGCGCCCAGCTGGCAGTCCACGGTTGACGCGGCAGTCATCGCCTCGATGCCGAACAACATGCAGCTCTGGGGCGCGGTGGTGGTGTGGTCGACCACCTCGCAGGTGCTGGTCCAGGCCGATGCGGAGCTCTGAGCCATGACAACCCCCGCTCCGCAGGCGCCAAAGCACGCCTGCTTCACCACCACTGCCTCGCTGCGCCCAGGCCACCACGTCATCGTGCCGTGCGGCCAGGAACGGTACCCCGTGCCACCCCCTCTTCCCAATGCCGCACAGGAGAACACCCCATGATCACCGCCGATGCCCAGCAGCTTGAGCCGGGTGGCCGCATCACCGTCTATGAACTTGACGCCAGCAGTTTCGGCGCCGACAAGCTCTTCTTCCACGCGCACCTGCAGAGTGGCCTCATCTGGTGGCAGGGCCAGGAATATGGCCCCTGGCCGATCGAGGCCAGCGGCTTCGAGCGCACCAGCGACCAGCCGCCGAACCCGCGCCTGCGCGTGAGCAACATCGATGGCCGCATCACCGCCATGTGCCTGTTGTTCGATGACCTGGTCGGTGCACGCATCATCCGCCGGCAGACGCTGGCCAAGTACCTGGATGCCGCCAACTTCGAGGAAGGCAATCCCAGCGCGGATCCTGGCGAGCACTTCCCTGATGAAGTCTGGTTCATCGAGCGCAAGATAGGTGAGGACAAGCAGATGGTCGAATTCGAGTTGACCACCGCGATCGATCTCAATGGGCAGCAGCTGCCGGGCAGGCAGATCATCGCCGGCATGTGTGGCTGGCTGGTGCGTGGCGGCTATCGCGGCGCGTACTGCGGCTACAACGGGCCAGCGGTGGCCGACAGCGACGACGTCGCCACCGATGATCCGGCGCGTGACCAGTGCGGCGGTCGGGTACGCAGCTGCAAGCTGCGCTTCGGCCAGGACAAGCCGCTGCCCTATGGCGGCTTCCCCGCCGCGGGCCTGTTGCGCTCCTGATCGATCCCCTCCCGATTCCACTTTCCAGGCCCGCCCGCGCGGGCCTTTTTCATGGGTGAAACATGCAACCGACAACCCTGCAGGCCATCCAGGCGCACGCCGTGGCCGAGTACCCGCGCGAATGCTGCGGGCTGATCGTGGCCATTGAAGGCCACGAACGCTATCTTCCCTGCCGCAACGTGGCCGCCACGCCCAGCGAGCATTTCCGCCTGCCCGCTGAGGACTATGCCGTGGCCGAGGACAAGGGCGAGGTGCTGGCCCTGGTGCACAGCCATCCCGATGCCGCCGCAACGCCGTCCGACGCCGATCGGGTCATGTGCGAGCGCAGCGGGCTGACCTGGCACATCGTCAGCGTCGGCCAGGTAACAGGCGAGGCACCGCTGTGCGGTGATCTGCAGACCTTGCATCCCACGGGCTACATGGCACCGTTGGTCGGTCGCCAGTTCGCCCACGGTGTGCTGGACTGCTACAGCCTGGTCCGCGATTTCCACGCACGCGAACTGGGCATCCCGCTGTCCGAGTACGAACGCCAGGACGACTGGTGGAGCCACGGCCAGGACCTGTACAGCCTTGAACGGCTGCACGCCGAGGGCTTCGACCTGATCGAGGGCGAGCCGCAGCGGGGCGACATGATCCTGATGCAGATCCGCTCGCCGGTCACCAACCACGCGGGCATCTACCTAGGCGACGGTCAGATGCTGCATCACCTGCATGGGCGCCTGTCCGAGACCGTGCCGTACGGCGGCATGTGGGCCGAGCGCACCCGCTGCATCGTCCGCCATCGCGGGGTGCGACATGACTGACCGCCTTCGTACGATCCGCCTGTACGGCAAGCTGGGTGCGCGCTTCGGGCGCAGGTTCCGGCTGGCGGTGAACAGCCCGGCCGAGGCGGTGCATGCACTGTGCACCATGCTGCCAGGATTCCAGCAGTACCTGATGGGCGCAAAGGCCAAGGGCATGGAGTTTGCCGTGTTCAACGGCCGGCAGAACCTGTCGCGGGATCAGTTGCACGACCCGCCGGGACAGGATGACATCCGCATCGCGCCGGTGCTGGTGGGCAGCAAGCGGGGCGGTGTACTGCAAACCATCATTGGCATCGTGCTGATCGTTGTGGGGAGCTACACATCTTGGGCTGGCGGAGCTGCACTGGTATCAACCGGCGTCAGCATGGTGGTTGGCGGGATCACCCAGATGCTCTCCCCCCAGCCGAAAGGCCTGGGCGCCAAAGACACACCCGAAAACGCACCCAGCTACAGCATGAACGGCACCGTCAACACGCAGGCGCAAGGCAACCCCGTGCCGGTCGCCTATGGCGGCCATGACACCAAGGGCATGTTCATCGGCTCGGCCGTGATCAGCGGCGGCATCCTGGCGGAGGACCAGTTTTGAATCAGACCACTCATCCCACGCCGCGCACGCGTGGCGCAGCCACGCCAGTGCTGGCGGGTGCCAAGAAGGGCGCGAGCAACGCCCGAACCCCGGTCGAAACCGCCGACAGCCTGCACTCGATGGCGGTGGCCCGCATCATCGACCTCGCCAGCGAGGGCGAGATCCGTGGCCTGGTCGCCGGCAAGCAGTCGATCTACCTGGACCAGGTGCCGATCGAGAATCCGGACGGCACGCTGAACTTCTCCGGCGTGGACGTGCAGACGCGTTCCGGCACCCAGGACCAGGACCACATCAGCGGCTTCCCCTCCATCGAGAACGAAGTCGGGGTCAACGTCGAGCTGCGCAGCGATGCGCCGGTGGTGCGCACCGTATCAGGTGCCGATCTGTCAGCCGTCCGTATCCGCTTTGCGGTGCCGGCGTTGCAGAAGACGAACACCGAGAATGGTGATACCGAAGGCTACCGGATCATGTACGCGGTGGATCTGTCCACCGACGGCGGCCCGTTCAGCACCGTGCTGACCGATGCCTTCAGTGGCAAGACCACCAGCCAGTACGAGCGCAGCCGCCGCATCGATCTGCCTGCCGGCAGCCAGTGGCAGGTGCGCATCCGCCGGCTGACCGCCAACGCCAACAGCAGCACCATCGCCGATACCATCAACGTGCTGTCGATGACCGAGATCATCGATGCCAAGCTGCGCTATCCGAACTGTGCGTTGGCGGCGGTGCAGGTTGATGCCAGCCAGTTCCAGAACATTCCCACCCGGTCCTACCAGCTGTGGGGCCGCATCGTACGCATCCCCTCCAACTACGATCCGCTCAGCCGTCTCTACAGCGGTGTGTGGGACGGTACCTTCAAGAGTGGCTGGACCAACAATCCGGCCTGGGTGTTCTTCGACATCGTCACCAACGATCGCTTCGGCCTGGGCCATCGTGTCCCGCTGGACTGGGTGGACAAGTGGCGGCTGTACCAGATCGCGCGCTACTGCGATGAACTGGTCAGCGATGGCCAGGGCGGCAAGGAGCCGCGCTTCACCTGCAGCCTGTATCTGCAGACCCGCGCCGAGGCCTACCGCGTGCTGCAGGACATCGCCACCATGTTCCGCGGCATCAGCTTCTATGCGGCGGGGCAAGTGATGGCCTCGGCCGACATGCCCAAGGACCCGGTGCTGACCTACAGCCAGGCCAACGTCATCGAAGGGCGCTTCCACTATGCCGGCAGCAGCCGCACGGCGCGGCACACGGTGGCCCTGGTGTCGTGGATCGATCCGGACGACTTCGGCCGGCAGAAGGTCGAAGTCGTACAGCACCTTCCGGGCGTGGCCCGCTACGGCATCAACCAGACCGAAGTGACGGCGGTGGGCTGCCACTCGCGTTCGCAGGCGCAGCGCGTGGGCAACCACATCCTGCATACCGAGATGCTGGAAACCGAGACGATCAGCTTCTCGGTGGGCCTGGATGCGCTGGGCTGCATGCCCGGTGATGTGATCCAGGTGGCCGACCCGAACCGCGCCGGCCGCCGCAATGCGGGTCGCATCCGCAGTGCAGGTGCGCGCAGCCTGGTGCTGGACCGCATGCCGGAACAGATCGCGGCCGGTGACACCCTGCGTGCCACCCTGCCCAGCGGGCAGACCGAAGCACGCACGGTGCAGTCGGTGGACGGCGAGACGGTGACCGTCAGCGCGCCCTGGTCGGCGGTGCCGGTGGCGCAGTCGGTCTGGGCATTGGAATCGCCGGAGCTGGCCCTGCAGCACTATCGCGTGCTGTCGATCAGCGAAGGCGAGGACCTGACCTATCAGATCACCGCGCTCAAGCACGTGCCGGGCAAGTACGCCGCCATCGACGACGGCACGCGCCTGGAGCAGCCGCCGATCAGCATCATCCCGCCCAGCGTGCAGCCGGCACCGGCCAACGTGCGGATGGCCTCGCATGTGGTGGTCGACCAGGGCATCGCTACCTCCGTGCTCACGATCGAGTGGGATGCTGCGGACAAGGCGATCGGTTATGACGTGGAATGGCGCCGTGGCGATCTCAACTGGGTCCGCGCTGGTCGCGTCGGGACGCAAAGCCTGGAAGTGCGGGGCGTCTACGCAGGCGAGTATCTGGCCCGCGTACGCGCGGTCAATGCGCTGGGCGCGGTGTCGCAGCCGACGCTCAGCGCGCTCACCACCATTGAAGGCAAGACGACGCCGCCCCCCTCGCTGGCATCGTTGACCAGCACTGCCCGCCCCTTCGGCATCGCACTGTCCTGGGGCTTCCCCGCAGGTGCAACCGATACCGAACGGACCGAACTCTGGTACAGCACTGGCCCCAATCGCGAGAGCGCGATCAAGCTGGGCGACTTCGCCTACCCGCAGGCCCAGCACCAGATGAACGGCCTGGCCGCTGGCGCGCGCTTCTGGTTCTGGGGACGGCTGGTGGATCGAAGTGGCAACATCGGCCCGTGGTATCCGGCGCAAGCCGGGGTGATGGGTGAGTCCAGCAGCAACCCGGATGACTACGACGCCTACTTCGCCGGCCGCATCAACGAAAGCGCGCTGGGCCAACAGCTGAAGGGCAAGATCGAGCGCGTCACCCAAGTGCTGCCGCTGGTCTGGGATGCCGAGGCAACCTACAGCCCAGGGCAGACCGTCATCCACGACGGGCGGATCTGGAGCTGGCAGGGCACTGCCGCAGGCAATGAAACACCGCCGGGCAGCCACTGGAAGAACATCGGCGATGCCATTGCCGAGGCGGGTGCCATCGTCGGCCGTGTCGATCAGCTGGAAATGGACGTGACCGACGTCGATGGCAAGGTGGCCGCGCAGGGGCAGAAGGTCGATGGCCTGTTCGCCCAGGTCAGCGACCACAGTGCCGGCGAGGAGGACTACAACGTCGGCGAGAACGATGTCAGCGCCGGTGCCATCACCGTCTACAGCGTGATGGCCGAGAAGGACGCGGCACTGGCCAAGCGCGTGGACACGGTCGAAGCATCCATCGAAGGTGTTCCAGGCAAGATCGAGGGCGTCAGCGCCGCGGTCCAGCAGGTCTCGCAGGCCGTGGTCAGCTTGGATGGCAAGGTCAGCGCGACCTATACGGTCAAGGCGCAGATCACCAGCGCCGGGCAGATCTACATGGCCGGCATGGGTCTGGGCGTGGAGCAGCAGCCAGATGGCAGCTATCAGAGCCAGATCCTGATGCAGGCTGATCGCTTCGCGCTGTTCAACACCAACAGCGGGCAGGTCAGTGCGCCCTTCGTGGTGCAGGGCGGGCAGACCTTCATCAGCCAGGCACTGATCGGCAACGGCTGGATCCAGAACGCCATGATCGGCGACGTGATCCAGTCCAATGCGGTCGGTGCCGGCGGGCAACCGCGATGGAGGCTAGACAAGAACGGCACGTTGACGATGAACGGCCCCGAGAACGGCGGCCGCCTGACCATCAATGACAGTGTCATCCACGTTTACGACAGCAACGGCCGCGTCCGCGTCCGCATGGGGATCTGGTAATGGCAACAGGTATGCAGATATTCGGCCCGGACGGGCAGATGTGGTTCGACACCAATGATCGTGCCGGCAAGATCATGGGCACTCTCTCGGTCGTTGGGAGCTCGTCCAGCAGTGTGGGCCTGGCCGGCCTGGGTGAGCCATTTGCCATCCTGCCCAGCCCTGGCTCCGACAGTTGGCAGGACCAGAATGGCAATCAGTTTTCCGCGCCTGCGCTTGGGTACATGTCGTTTGTCGACGGCGGCAATACATTGCGGATGCAGTTCACGTTCTCGCCGATTGCCAACCCGACTGCTTCCATCTACTACGGAGTCTTCTGATGTCTGTTGGTCTTGAAGTCACCAATGACAGCGGCGTTCCGGTTCTTGTGAACGCACATTCCTTCGTCTTCTTTTCGATAGCCAAGGGCACGCAGTCCATTGCAAGCAATACGTCCGCCTATGGCGCGAGCGGGTTTGTAAGCCTTCCCGCACAGAGCGTGCCGTACCTGGTGTTCATCCGCTGCAATGGCGGATCCGCACAGGTGATGTCAGCGCTGAATGGCTTTTACTGGAGCATGGGGCAAGGGACCACCAGCTTCGAGTGGTGGGCATGGGGGCGGGCGGTCAACAGTGGAAGCACAGGCATGCAGGTCTACAACGCCGACGGATCCATCCAGTGGGATATGTCAAACCGTCCACTGCGCATCGCTGGTTTGGTCGATAAATCGGGTGGAAGTGTTCCAGGCTTTACCGAGATGTCCACCGAAAATGTGAGGCAAGGGCCACTGTTCAACGGTCCTGGTGAGAATCTCGCCTATCTGATGTCCGACATTGGACTGTGCCATGACATCTACGCCTACTACGGAAGTGGCCCGACCATTCGCGGCAACATGCGCTATCAGCCGTACATCAATACTCCAAATGCTTCGCAGGTGCGATTGAACTACTGCAGGCGTAGAGAGAACCGTCAACGTTCGTTGAGCGGCGCGTCCTACCAGAGTTTCACGGGGCAGTTGCCGAACTTCCTGATTGCCGCACACACCTACTAGCCTGAATCAGGCCCGTGCAGGCGGCCATTTGAGCCGCCAGGGCCTAGACTGCGCCCCTCCTACGCTCCTCGACGACGCACTGCAGTGATCACGCCACCCTGACCCTTGCCGCACATCGGCAGCCGGCCCGCCCGGCTCAGGATGGTCGGCCTGCTCGAATCGATGATGACCCTGCAGATCGTCGAGGACATCACCGAGACGCCCAGCGAGCGCAACCGCGAATGCGTCGGCCAGGGCGTGGCGAATACGGTCACAGGTTTCCTCGGCGGCATGGCCGGCTGCGCGATGATCGGCCAGTCGGTCATCAACGTGACGTCCGGTGGCCGTGGCCGCCTGTCCTGCCTGGTGGCCGGCGTGCTGCTGCTGGTGCTGGTGGTGTACGGCAGCGACCTGGTGCGGCAGATCCCGATGGCCGCTCTGGTGGCGGTGATGATCATGGTCAGCATCGGCACCTTCAGCTGGCGCTCGCTGCGCGACCTGCGCACGCATCCGCGCAGTTCCTCGGCCGTGATGCTGCTGACCGTGGTGGTCACCGTGGCCACCCACGACCTGGCCAAGGGCGTGCTCAGTGGCGTGCTGTTGTCGGCGCTGTTCTTCGCGCGCAAGGTTGGCCGCATGCTGGATGTGCAGCGCGAGGATGTCGCAGACACGCAGGTCTACCGCGTACGCGGGCAGGTGTTCTTCGCGTCCGCCGGCCAGCTGGGCGCCGCGTTCGACTACCAGCATGTGGCGCCGAAGGTGCAGATCGACCTGCGTGATGCCCATCTGTGGGATCTGACGGCGGTGACCGCGCTGGAACGCGCGCAGGAAAAGCTGGCCGCGCATGGGGCGGGGGTGACGGTGGTGGGCCTGAATGCGGCCAGCCAGACGTTGATCGAACAGGTAGGCGGGCGCGGAGGCGGGCATTGAGGTTCCAGCGTCCGCGTCTGAGACGACGTGCACGCATTCTGAATCCAGTCAGGCACCTGAAACCGGCGCCGTCGTAGCATTGCCCGCGTGATGGGGCCGATGGACGGCCCCTCCTTGCCGGCACCCGCTGGCGACACGCAAGGGAGAAACTGGCAATGCAGGCATTGGGCGCGCTTGGGCGCAGCGAACGGGTCGGCGTCGGCCATGGGTATTGGAAGGTGCTGGCCCTGTGCCTGGCGCTCACCGCATGCCAGGCGCCTTCTTCCCAGGCATCGACCGAAACGGCGGCCCCCGCGTCGATTGCTGCGGCATCGCCGACAGCCCCTTCCGGCCCGGCATCGGCAGATTCCCTCCACTACCCGGATGCGTCCTATACCGACGGTCGCCTGCGCCCAGCCTATGGCTGGTGTGTGGATGGGGTGGAAGATGCAGGCAAGCTCCAGGCCTGCGGCAAGGACGAACTCGCCTACCAGGAAGGGCGTCTCGAAGCGGCGGCCAGCAAGGCGCTGGCCGGACTCGACGGCGCTGCCCGGACGGCATTCCAGGCCACCCAGGCGAGCTGGCGCAGCGATACAGACCGTTATTGCCGCGATGTCCCCAACAGCAGCGTGCAGCAGCTGCAGGGCGCGCAGGAATGCCGCCTGTACCGTGTTGCCAACCGTGCCGACCAGCTGCTGGCGCAGAGCGCGCCGCCGGATACCTCGTATACCCAGGCAGCGCTGCGTCCGGAATACACCCGTTGCGTGCAGGACGCCCGCGGCATGGACGACCAGTTGGAAGCCTGCGATACGGCCGAGCTCGCCCATCACAAGGCGCTGCTGGAAGCACAGGTCGCGCGACTGATGGACGGCCCCGACGGCCCGGGCAAGGACCGCTGGATGGACGAGCAGGCCAACTGGGCTGCAGACACGGACAAACACTGCAGCCAGGCCACTGACAGCGTGGGCCCGGCGTTGGATGCACAGTCGTGCCTCATCAATCGTTACGCCAACCGTGCGGTGGAACTGCAGAAGGGCGTGTTGGCGCGATGATGAGCCTCGATGGCGGCATTGCAGGGGGCCTCGACGCCGATCCGAAAGCCCGTCTGCTGGCAGGGCAGCGGAATTGACTGCGGTCAAGCCTTCAAGATGTCCTTGAAACGGCAGTTTCGTTGAGATTCGTGAGCATTGGGCATCATGTGAGCGACCTCAACATACGAATTCGCGAACGCGATCGCGAGGACGTTGCGCCGTGCAGATTGCAGTTGGGACAAGGTGCACACATTCTGAATCCAGTCAGGCATCTGAAATCCACGCTCGCGTAGCATGCAGTTCCCGATGGGGCCGATGGACGGCCCCGCGTTGACGGGCCACGTGCCTGGATGCCAAGGAGATGCAAGCAATGCAGGGAACAAACCACCTTCCAGCGGCCCCCCGCGAAACGTTCGGCAGGGCCGGGGCCATCGCGCTTGCGCTGGCCCTGGGCCTCAGCCAGGCAGCATGTCAGGCCAAGAGCCCGGAGGCGGATACGGCAGTTGCCCCCGCGGCCGCCGCGCCCGCCACCGCATCGCCGCCCGCCACTGCAGAGCCTGCACGCGCCGCACCTGCCACGACAGCGGCCGATGCCGATGATCAGGACATGCCGCCGCAGCGCCCGGATGATTCCTACAACAAAGCCACGCTGCGGCCGCAGTACGCCACGTGCGTGAACTCCAGCGGCGGCGAGACCCCCGCACTGCAGGCGTGTGGCGATGAGGAGCTTGCCTGGCAGGAGCAGCGACTCGAGCAGGCCTTCATGAAGATCGTCGACGGTCCCGATGGCAAGGACAAGGACAGGCTGATGGACGAGCAGGCCGCCTACATGTCCGATACCAATCGCTACTGCAGCTGGAACCCTGCCGAAGACGGGCAGGGGCAGATGCTGGACGCGCAGTCCTGCCGGATCAATCGCACCGCCAACCGTGCCGACGTGCTGCAGGCACTGACCTCGAAGTAATTCCCCCGCAAAGGAGTGCAGGAAAATGGATGTTGTGACCCAGGCAAAGCAGGCAATGGACAACTGGCATCGCGGCCAGACGTCGGCGCATTTCGAAACCGGAGGTCGCGGCCCCGGCCACGTTTCCACCGGCAGGGGCGACCATGGCGGCGTGTCGTATGGCAGTTACCAGTACGCCACCAACGTTGGCGGCGTGGATGAGTACGTCGCCGCCTCGCGCTATGGCAACCGCTTCAACGGCCTGCAGGCAGGAACCCCGGCCTTCACCGAACGCTGGAAGGAAGTGGCGGCCGCCGATCCGGCAGGGTTTGCCAGGGACCAGCACGACTTCATCCAGCACAAGTACTACGACGTGCAGATGGGCCGCCTGAAGGATGTGGGCATCGATCTCTCCGGCCGTGGTGCGGCCGTGCAGGATGCGCTGTGGAGCACCTCGGTGCAGTACCGCGGCATGACCCGGTCGGTGTTCCAGAAGGGCCTGCAGCAGGCCTATGGCGAAGACTTCAAGCTGACTGAGCTGAGTGACGAGCAGATTGTCCGCGCGGTGCAGGACTACAAGCACGCCAATGTGCAGGTGCACTTCCAGAGCTCGCCCACCCTGTGGGATTCGCTGCGTGATCGTGCGCTCACCGAGAAGACCGCACTGGTCGGGCTGGCGCGCTACGACCAGGTCAACCACAACCCCGAGGCTTACCGGGGCAAGGATTACCAGCAGGTGTTCGGTGAACCTGAGCCCGGCCAGCGCGGCCAGCGCGGCCAGCGTGCGGCGGTATCGGCGATGGCCGACGGCGTGCTGGCACCCGGCGAGCGCGGTACCGAGGTCCAGGCCCTGCAGGCCAAGCTGATCCAGGCCGGCCATAGCGGTCGCAACGGGCAACCGCTGACAGCCGATAGCCACTACGGTGCCAATACCGAGCATGCAGTGCGCGAGTTCCAGCAGGCGCATGGGCTGACCGTCGATGGCAAGGCCGGCCGGCAGACCCTGCAGGCCCTGGATACGGCGGTACGCGAGCACACGCCGGCGCAGCCTGTGGCACCGGCCACGCCTGCACCGGTCACTCCTGCTGCGGCACCCGCACCCGCGACTGCGCGGGAAGCCGATGCCGCCGCCGCGCCCGGTGGCCAGCGCATCGTCGTGGTCGAACCCTTTGGCAACGGCAGCAGCAACCGCACACTGCGCCATGGCACCAGTGGCGAGGATGCCTATCGCGAACTGAAGATCCATCACCCCAACACCAACGCCGAGGCCGTGCGCACCGGCAATGCCGCCAAGGCTGACCGCCCGTCGGCCATGGTCGAGGGCGAACTGGAAACGGTACGGACCCGCGGTGATCGCAACGGCATCCCGCTGGTGCACAAGGATCTGATCCTGAGCAATGCGCGCGGCGACCGGGAGGTGATGATTCCCAATCCGGTCGCCGGGTATGTCCAGGTCAACAATGACAAGTGGAATTCGATCAGCATCTGGAGCCATCCGGCCGGGCATCCGCAGCGCGAACTGGTCGGGCAGGTGCTGCACGGTGCGCGTGGAACCACCCCTTACAAGACCGGTGATTTCGTCGAGTACGGTGCGCCGTTGATCCGCCAGTCCGATGCCGGTACCCCGGGTGCCGTGCACGCGCATATCGAGCTCGAGCCCGATCAGTACCGCAGGTTCCTGGGTGACATGCTCAACGACCGCATCACCCTGGGCGGCAAGGTCCACGCGCAGGGCCCCGAGGCCGCGCAGGCCGCACGCAGTGCACAGCAGGCGCCGATGGCCGATGGCGTGCTGAAGCAGGGCGAGCGCGGCGATGAGGTCAAGGCCCTGCAGGGCAAGCTGGCGGCGCTGGGCTACGCCGGGGCCGACGGCAAGCCGCTGCACGCCGATGGCGTGTATGGCAAGGACACCTTTGCAGCGGTCAAGCAGTTCCAGGCCAACAATGGCCTGGACGACGATGGCAAGGCCGGCCGCAGGACCCTGGCGCAGGTGGATGCGCCCAACGCGGTGAAGGCCGGTATCGCGCCGGCGGCACCGGCCCAGGCCGAACCTGCAGCGCCGGCCAGCATGCGCGACGCCGGGCATGCCGACAACGCGCGCTTCGGCCAGGCTTTGGAGAAGCTGCAGGCGCTCGAACAGCAGCGCGCCCAGGCCGGCCTGAAGCCGCTGTTCGCCAACTCGCAGGAAGCCGAACGAGCGGCTGGCCAGCTGGCCTACGAAAGCAAGGTGTCCGGCATGCGCCAGATCGACCATGTCGTGGCCCGCCCGGACGGCACCGGCCTGTTCGCGGTGCAGGGCGAGCTGGGTGACCCGGCAGCGCAGCGGACCTTCGTCGACCGCCAGCAGGCGGTGTCGCACTCGGTCGAGGCCAGCAGCCGGCAGAGCGAAGCGCTGGACAGTCAGTTCAACCAGCGTGCGCAGGAACAGCAGCAGGAACAGGTGCGCAACCGCGGGTTGTAAGCCACGCGGTATCCCCGGGGCCGGTCGAGCGGCCCCGGGGACACCCGCCGCCATTCAGCCGTCCGGTGTAAACTATTGATCTCACTGGCAATGCCAGTCTCCACGATCAACACCCCGATGACGTCCGCCACCGCCCGTTACGCCGATTCCCTGCGCCTGTCCGTGGCCCCCATGATGGACTGGACCGATCGCCATTGCCGCGTGTTCCATCGCGTGGTGGCACCGGGTGTGCGCCTGTACACGGAAATGGTGCACGCCAACGCGGTCATCCACGGCGATCGCGAGCGCCTGCTCGGCTTCGACCGCAGCGAACAGCCGCTGGCGCTGCAGCTGGGTGGCAGCGATCCCGCGCTGCTGGCGCAGGCTGCGCGCATCGCTGCCGACTGGGGCTACGACGAGGTCAACCTCAACTGCGGCTGCCCGTCCGACCGCGTGCAGGCCGGGCGCTTCGGCGCCTGCCTGATGCGCGAGCCGATGCTCGTGGCCGAGTGCGTGGCGGCGATGGTCGATGCCGTCGAGATCCCGGTGACGGTGAAGTGCCGCCTGGGCGTGGACGAGGACAACGACTACGACGTGTTCGCCGCCTTCGTCGACCGCCAGGTCGCCGCAGGTGCCGCGATGGTGGTGGTGCACGCGCGCAACGCGTGGCTGAAGGGCCTGTCGCCGAAGGAGAACCGCGAGGTTCCGCCGCTGAAGTACGACTGGGCCTACCGCCTGAAGCAGGAGCGCCCGGCGCTGCCGGTGGTGCTCAACGGCGGCCTGGCCAGCGTCGAGGCGGTGCAGGCGCAGGCCGCGCACGTCGATGGCGTGATGCTGGGCCGCGCGGCCTACCACGATCCCTACCTGCTGCATCAGCTGGAGGCGCTGCAGACCGGCGCCCCGCTGCAGGCCCGCGGCGACCTGCTGCGCGCGCTGCGCCCCTACGTGGAAGCGCGCTTGGGCGAAGGCCTGGCGCTGAAGCACATCACCCGCCACCTGCTCGGCCTGTTCCATGGCCAGCCCGGTGGCCGCGCATTCCGCCAGGTGCTGAGCGAGGGCGCACACCGCCCGGGCGCCGATTGGAGCCTGGTCGAGCAGGCGCTTGCCGCGACCGAACGCGACGCTGATCGCGCCGCAGCGTGACCGCTGTCACATTCCTGACTTGACAAGGCGCGGCGATTCGTTCCGAATGTTCACCTAGCTGAACATCGTGGGGTCGCGGCCGGAAAAGTTCAGACCGGATTCACTGCCCCAAACCAAGAATTTGCAAAGGATTTGTAAAGCGCCGGGCCCCGAACCCGGCATCCGGATTTACGACTTTTGAACGAATCGCCGTGCTCGGCTAGGATCGCATCGATGTCTTCCGCTCCCTTCCATCGCCGCATTGCCCTGGCCACCTGCGTGGTCCTGTCGGCCGTGCCGCTGTCGTCGGCGCTGGCACAGCAGCCGCCGCGGGGTGAGCAGGGGCGTGCGGAGATGATGGAGCGGGGCGAGCGCGGCAACCGTGGCGACGAGCGTTCGCTGTCCGATGCCGTGCGCCGCGTGCAGCGCACCACGGGTGGTCACATCCTCGGTGCCGAGCGCGTGCCGTTCGATGGTCGTGATATCAACCGGGTGAAGTACATGGACGACCGGGGCCGGGTCCGCTACATGGACGACCCCGCCCCGTCGCGTTCACAGCCGCGCACGCCGCGGTCGGATATGTCATCACTACGCGGCGATAACCCCTGAACAGGGATAGTTGTCGCTATCAACCCGTACCCCACAGGCCTCCGGGCCACACCCAGGACACTAGGGAGAGTTCATGCGTATCCTTCTGGTCGAAGACGAAGCCCCGCTGCGTGAGACCCTGGCAGCGCGGCTCAAGCGCGAAGGCTTTGCCGTCGATGCTGCGCAGGACGGCGAGGAAGGCCTCTACATGGGGCGCGAAGTTCCGTTCGATGTCGGCATCATCGACCTCGGCCTGCCCAAGATGTCGGGCATGGAGCTGATCAAGGCCCTGCGTGATGAAGGCAAGAAGTTCCCGGTGCTGATCCTGACCGCGCGTTCGAGCTGGCAGGACAAGGTCGAGGGCCTGAAGCAGGGTGCCGACGATTACCTGGTCAAGCCGTTCCACGTCGAAGAGCTGCTGGCCCGCGTCAACGCGTTGCTGCGCCGCGCCGCCGGCTGGAGCAAGCCGACCCTGGAATGCGGCCCGGTCGCATTGGACCTCGCCGCCCAGACCGTCAGCGTGGCCGGCAGCAATGTCGACCTGACCAGCTACGAGTACAAGGTGCTGGAGTACCTGATGATGCATGCCGGTGAACTGGTCTCCAAGGCCGACCTCACCGAGCACATCTACCAGCAGGACTTCGACCGCGACTCGAACGTGCTGGAAGTGTTCATCGGTCGCCTGCGCAAGAAGCTGGACCCGGATGGCGAACTGAAGCCGATCGAGACCGTACGCGGTCGCGGCTACCGTTTCGCGATCCCGCGCAACGAGGGCTGAGCCGGCTCACCCTGGCGATAACACGATGTCCGGCCGTCTGTGGTTCTTCCGACGCTGGCGGCCGCGCTCACTGCAGGCGCGCCAGATGCTCGCCGCGTCCGTGGGCCTGGTGGCGTTCCTGGCCCTGGCCGGTTACGCGCTCGACGCCGCCTTCGCCGATACGGCGAAGGCAAACCTGCGCGAGCGCCTGAAGAACTACGCCACCTCATACGCGGCCGGCATCGACTTCACCCGTGACCGCTCGCTGTATATCCGCGAGCAGCCGCCGGATTCGCGCTTCGACGTGCCGGGCAGTGGCCTGTACCTGCAGGTGGTGATGCCGCACGGCAAGGGCAATTCGATGTCCGCCGAAGGCCCGATGCTGCCCACCGTGGGCGGCGGCCTGCTGGCACCGCGTCAGGAGGTGTTCGAAGGCCCGCTGCCGATGATCCAGATCGACGGCAGCCAAGGCTCGGTGTACCGCTACGGCCTCGGCCTGGTGTGGGGCGCCGACGCCGATCCTGCCACCGAATTCCCGTACACCATCTATGTGATGGAAGACTCGCGCGCGCTGGGTGCCCAGCTGCGCGTGTTCCGTGGCCGCGTCTGGTTCTACCTGGGCGGCATCGGCCTGATCCTGCTGCTGCTGCAGACCGTCATCCTGCAGTGGAGCCTGCGCCCGTTGCGCCGGGTGATCACCGAGTTGACCAAGGTGCAGCGCGGCGAGACCGAGCGCATGAGCGAGCGCCACCCGCGCGAGCTGGAACCGCTGACTGACAGCATCAACGCCTTCATCGAAAGCGAGCGCGAGAACCTCGAGCGCCAGCGCAACACCCTGGCCGACCTGGCGCACAGCCTGAAAACGCCGATTGCCGTGTTGCGCACGCAGATGGACAGCGGTGCCGGCGACGGCGCGCTGCGCGAAGAACTGGACGTGCAGTTGCAGCGCATGAACAACCTGGTTTCGTACCAGCTGGCGCGCGCGGCCTCCTCGGGCCACAAGCTGTTCTCCGCGCCGCTGCCGATCGAGTCCAATGCCGAGGAAATCGTGCGTGGGCTGGAAAAGGTCTACGCTTCCAAGGGCGTGCTGTGCGAATTCGATATCGATCCGGCCGCACGCTTCCACGGCGAACCGGGCGACCTGCAGGAACTGCTCGGCAACCTGCTGGAGAACGCCTTCAAGTGGGCCAACCGCCGCGTGCTGCTGACCGCGCAGCCGCTGCCGGCCCCGAACGCGCGCCGCGCCGGCCTGCTGCTGGCGGTGGATGACGACGGCCCGGGCATTGCCCCGGACGACATCGGCAAGGTGCTGCAGCGTGGCGTGCGTGGCGACGAGCGCGTGCAGGGCCACGGCATCGGCCTGTCGATCGTGCAGGACCTGATCAAGGATTACCGCGGCGAACTGACCGTGGGCCGTTCGGCCGAACTGGGCGGCGCCCGCTTCGAAGTGCGCCTGCCGCCAGGGCCGTAAGCCTCGTTGATCGGTAGTGCTGGCCGCTGGCCGGCAACCAAGCAATGCCATCGAAGATCATGGGGTTGCCGGCCAGCGGCCGGCACTACCGCATTGCGATCCTGGGCGGCTCGCCGTAGAACCGTCGCAGCTGCGCCGCCACCTCCGGCAACGCCTGCTGCAGCAGATCCGGTGCCGAGAAGTGGTACTCGCTGGCCACCGCGAAGAACTCTTCCGGCGCCTCGGCCGCATACGGATCGATCAGCGTCTCTTCGCCTGCGTCCACCTGCGCACAGAACGCGTCGTAGGCGCGCTGGAACGTGCCCGCCCACTCGCGCTGCCATTCGCGCGGCAGCGGCGGCGTACCGTCCATCGCACCATCGAGCGCATCCAGCTTGTGCACCATCTCGTGCACCGCCACGCAGTAGCCCTCGTGCGGCGCCGCCAGGTCGGCCTGCACATCGGCCCAGGACAGGATCAACGGACCGCTGTCCCACGACTCGCCGATCAGCTCGTCATCCCACTCGTGCAGCACGCCAGCCGCATCCATGTGGCTGCGGTGCACGCGGAAGGCATCGGGGTAGACGATCAGCTGCGACCAGCCCTCCAGCCCCACCTCACCGAACGCCAGCAGCGGCAGGCAGCACAGCGCGGCCAGCAGCACGCCGTCACCGGCCTGCAGCTGCAGCTCACCGATCGGGGTGATGGTCTTCTCGTGCAGGAAGCGCGTGGCCAGTACGCGCAGGCGCGCGCGGCGTTCGTCGTCCAGTCCGTCCAGCCAGGCCGCGCGGCGGCAGGCGTGTTCCCACAGTGCATCGTCGATCGGCCGCGGCGTAGGCCGCAGCCACTGCAGCAACGACTTGATCAGCGGAACATTCCCGGCAGGTAGCTGTGCCACTTCGGCGCACGGATGCGCTGCAGCACGTCATCGTCGCTGCCGCCGCCCCCGGTGCTGGTGGCACTGCTGGCCGCAGGGCGTACCGGTGCCGGCTTGGTGGTCGCAGCCGAGGCAGTCGCGGTCGGCGCGCGCTGCGAGGCGGCATCACCGTTGGAGGACACGCAGGCGCCGCGGCTGTCGTCCAGCGCTGCCGTCGCAGACGCCGCGAAGGGCATCATCAGCACGATCAGGCAATGGGCATAACGGCGCATTGACGACATCCACGTTAAGGGAGGGTGAGTTCCCGATTCTAGCCCGAACCCGGCGCCCCGTTGGAAGCCCCCGCGGAACCCAGCGTGGCGGGCGTCGCTGGCGGCTTTCCCGCATAATTCCTGCCTGACTTCGTGGAAGCTGCCGTGGACGATCGCCAATTGCTGGCCAAACTCGCTGCCGGTCGCCTGTCCGGCGACGCCCTGGCCCGTGAGCTGGGCCAGACCCGTGCGGCTATTTGGAAGCGTATTCAAGGGCTTAGGGCCGCCGGTGTGGATGTCGAGGGCCGTGCCGGCGAGGGCTATGGCCTGACCCGCCCGGTTGACCTGCTGGACCCGGCGGCGATCCGTGCTGGCCTGCCGGCCGGGGTTCTGCCGCTGCTGCACGACCTGCAGGTGGCCTGGACGGTGGACTCCACCAACGCTGAATTGCTGCGGTGCAGCGCGCCCCAGCGCGGGGTCAGCGTGCTGCTGGCCGAACGCCAGACCGGTGGCCGTGGCCGTCGTGGCCGCACCTGGGCCTCGCCGCTGGCCGCGCATATCTACCTGTCGGTGCTGCGCCTGTACTCCGGTGGCCTCGGCCGCCTGGCCGGGCTGAGCCTGGTGGCCGGCATCGCCGTGGCTGAAGCGCTGCACGACCTGGGCTATGCCCAGGCACAGCTGAAGTGGCCGAACGACCTGATCGTCGATGGCAAGCGCAAGCTGGTCGGCCTGCTCGCAGAGGGCGGTGGCGAATACGCCGGCCCGGCGCGCGCGGTGATCGGCATCGGCATCAACACGCACATGCCGCCGTCGTTCGCCGAGCAGATCAGCCAGCCGTGGGTGGACCTGGACACCCTGGCCGGCAAGCCGGTGGACCGCAACGTGGTCGTTGCCGCTGTGCTGGCCCGTCTGCTGCCGGCGCTGGAGGAATTCGATCGCGAAGGCCTCGCTCCGTTCCTGCCGCGCTACGCCGCCTTCGACATGCTGGCCGGCCGCGAAGTACGCGTGGAACTGGACGGGCAGTGGCAGCACGGTACCGCGCTTGGCCTGGCCGATGACGGCGCATTGCGCGTGCGCATCGATGGCCAGGAGCGCCTGCTGCACGCCGGCGAAGTCAGCGTGAGGGCAGCATGAGCGATTGGTTGTTCGACCTCGGCAACTCGCGCTTCAAGTTCGCGCCGTTGCAGGGTGACCGTGCCGGTGACGTGCAGGCCTGGGCGCATGGCGCCGAAGGGATGGCCAGGCAGCCGCCGCACAGCCTGCCCAGCGGTACCACCGCGTTCGTGGCCAGCGTGGCCGCACCCTCGCTGACCAGCGCCATGCTGGACCAGCTGCAACGCCGCTTCGAAAACGTGCACGTGGTGCGCACCAGCGCCGAATGCGCCGGTGTGCGCATTGCCTACGCCAAGCCGGAAAAGTTCGGCGTCGACCGCTTCCTGGCCCTGCTGGCTGCCGCAAAGGCACAGCGCCCGGTGCTGGTGGTCGGCGTGGGCACCGCGCTGACGATTGACCTGCTCGACGCCGACGGCCAGCACCACGGTGGCCGCATTTCCGCGTCGCCCACGACCATGCGCGAAGCGCTGCACGCCCGCGCCGTGCAGCTGCCGGCTGCCGGCGGCGACTACAGCGAGTTCGCCAACGACACCGCCGATGCGCTGGCCTCCGGTTGCGATGGCGCTGCGGTGGCGCTGATTGAACGCAGTGCGCAGCAGGCGCACGCGCTGCTGGGCGTAGCGCCCTCGCTGCTGGTGCACGGTGGCGGCGCACCGGCACTGATGCCGTTGCTGCCGGGTGCCGACTACCACCCCTCGCTGGTGCTGGATGGCCTCGCCCGCTGGGCGGTGCACCAGCCCGCAGGCTAGTATCCGCGCATGCTGACCCGTGCCCTGATCGTCGTACTGGCCGTTCTCAATCTTGGCGTCGCCTGCTGGTGGCTGCTGCGCGATGCACCGCAGCCGCCTGCGCCTGCACCGCAACCGGCTGGCGTCGCCGAGCTGCGCTGGGTGCCCGGTGGCGCGGATGCCAATGCCGCAGCCGAGGCCACCGCCGCCGCCCCGACCGCACCGCTGATGGAGCGCGAACCGGCCGCGAAGACCGCAGTGGCTGCGACGCCCGCACCCGCGCCGGCCGTGCCGGCCAAGCCGGAAATTCCCAAGCCGCAGACGGCTGACGCTACGCCGATTGCTGCCGCTGCCAAGCCGGCAGCACCGCCTGCACCCGTTCCGGTACCGGAAAAGCCCTTAACCCCGCCCGCGGCCGCCGAGCCGCCGCGTTGCGTCGCGCTGGGTCCGTTCGCCGACCGCGCCGTCGCGACCACTGCGCAAGGCAAGGCCGGCGCGCTGCTCAGCCAGGCGCGCCTGCGCGAACAGCCCGCTGCCAGCGGCAGCGCCCGTTACCGGGTGATGCTGCCGGCCGCCGCCAACCGTGATGAAGCGCAGGCCACCGTGAAACGCATCGTCGCCGCCGGCCTGAGCGACTACTACATCATCAGCCAGGGCGAGGAGGCCAACGCCGTGGCGCTGGGCCAGTACCGCAACCGCGAAGGCGCCGAGCGCCGCATGGCAGCGGTGCAGGCCGCCGGCTTCCAGCCGCGCCTGGTGGCCAGCGGCGACGCCGGCCAATGGTGGCTGGAAGGACAACTGGCGGCGGGTACGCAGCCGGCCCAGGCCCAGCAGCGCAGCGGGGCGGCACAGAGCCGGTCGCTGGAATGCACGCGGTTGCGCTAGAATCCCCGGACCGCGGCGCTGCCGCCGGTGCACCACCCATGCCGCTTTAGCTCAGTTGGTAGAGCAACTGTCTTGTAAACAGTAGGTCATCCGTTCGATTCGGATAAGCGGCACCATCAAACTCCAGTTGTGCAGCTCGACACGGCGGCGCAGTAATCGGTCGAGCACTGCTCCCTGCTGCGTCTCTCCCCTTCTTTTCCTTCCTTGCTGTTATCTCATCTTGCACCTGACGAGGCGCGTCCCACCTGCCTGTGCGCGTGCTTCGTGGTTGATGCGCGTTTCTCGCAGTTGAAAATGTGTAGCCAGTAGGCTACATTTTTCCATGAAGATCCAGCGTACCCGTCAGTTCGCGACATGGATTGACGCTCTCAAGGACGTAACTGCACGCGCTCGCATCTTGGCCCGCATCGGTCGGCTCGCCGAAGGCCATCCGGGTGATCACCGCTATCTGGAGGACGGTATTTCCGAACTGCGTATCGATGCAGGGCCGGGCTACCGCCTGTACTACACCCAGCGCGGCAGGCAGTGGGTGATTCTTCTGGTTGGAGGCGACAAGGTTCGCAGCGGCGCGATATAGAGACGGCCAAGGAGATTGCACGTGCCCTGTGAGCGTCGAACCGGCTGTAGTCGAAACGAATCAATACCGAAGTACTGGAGCTGTTCCATCATGGCCACTAAGAAAAAAGTCGAACTCAAAGCAATTGATGTGGCCGAACATCTTCGGACACCGGAGGAGATGGCGGCTTATCTCGACGCCTGCATCGAAGAAAGCGAGGGCGATTCTGCCTTCATCGCCAAGGCGCTTGGCGATATCGCTCGCGCTCAGGGCATGAGCAAGGTTGCGCGTGCGGCAGGCCTGTCACGCGAGAGTCTGTATCGCGCACTGTCCGGCGAGCGCAGCCCTGATTTCGCGACCATCCTGAAGGTGATCCGGGCCCTGGGTGTGCGATTGCACGCCAGCGCTGCATAAGCGCATGCGCCGATCATGATGCGTCGGCACCGCGTCGGTCGAAGGCGGTGGAACGAAAATGAAGGAACCGCCTTTCGCCAGTTTTCTCGCCCCAACCCGCTGAGCCAGCTCAATGCATGACGTGGGCAAATCCATCGATCAACGCCGCACAGACACTGCGACCGCCGCAGCCTCAGCTACGCACCTGCAACGACAGATACTCCGCCAGCCCCCGGCAGGCCAGCATCAGTCCTTCGCGCGTGCTGTCGCCGATATCGTCCTTCTCTTCCCCGTCCACGCGCACGCGTTCGGCGGCGTGATATAGCTCCAACAACGACACCAGATCCACCGCAGCGCGGTCCCGGCGAGCGGCGGCCACGGCTTGGCCGGGTGTGCTGGCCGGTCCTTGCCACGGCTGTCCATCGGCGGCATCACCGGCGCGGATGCGCTGCAGGCAGCTGGGAAGATTGATCGGCGCGGCTGCCTCGTTCGCAGCGGCAAAAGCGGCTTCCAACGGCTGCGCCAGTTCGGGTGGCAGGCGCAGGGCGGCCTCGCCCAAGGTGGCGGTCAGGTAGGGGTGGTGGGTTCTGGACATGCGGGCATCCTCGTCAGGAACAGAGGTGCCGCCACGATAGGGTGGCGGGCGATGCGTGGCTTCCAAGACCGGGTCAACGAATCGGCGGGCACGAGGCCCCCACGCACCGCCCGCCGTCGATCGGCTAACGGATTGCCAGCCGGCGCCGCCCCTGAAAGGACGACGCCGGCTGGCAAGCGTATACATCGTTGACAACACGGGCTTGGAAGTCCCGACCACCTTTTGCAGGTGGCGATTCATCATGCGCACGCGAAATCCCCGCCTGCCAGTCGTTTGTTTCGATGGCATCGGGTGATCTGAAACGAAAAATGAATTATCGCGTTTGGCCTGTTTCGAGCATCGCAATGCCAGAAGCGACATATCGCGCAGTGCCGTCATCATCGGCCATCCGGGCCGCGCCACTGTTGCCGCACGGCTTACAGTAGCGTGCGACGTAAAGCTGGCTTAACAGCCTCGGTAAGGCACCAAGGCAACGATACCAGACGTGAATCCCCACGCGCGCTACCCGGATCTTGATATTCCTCACGGACCGCCCGCAGCGCCCCACCGCATACTGCGGCTACACGCCCACCTGGGCCCCTTCGGGATCCGCACATGCGTCGCCATGCCCTGTCGCTCACCGTCGCACTGGTGTCCACCGCTTTCGTGCCCCCGGCCATGGCCGCGGTGCCGTTCTTCAACGCCAGCTGCCCGGGCGGTATCGATGTGCACGCCGACGAAGGCGGCCCCGTCTACGTGCAGGGCCGCGAGGCGGCGCTCAAGCGCTTCAACGACCGCTACGTCGAAGCACGCGATGCCAATAGCGGCATCACGTTGTCGATCAGCAGCAGCGAGGATGGCACGCCGCAGATCAGCTACACCGGCCGTGGCGGCGCCAATGGCATCTGCCAGGTCAGTGCCAGCGGAACGCCGGCGCGGGAAGAGCATCGCGATCGCCGTCGCCACGATGACGACAGCGATGCGGCGCTGCCGCGCGAGGTGACCTGCGAATCCACCGACCAGCAGCAGGTGTCGTGCGACATGGATACGCGCGGCAACGTGGAGGTGGTGCGCCAGCTGAGCCACACCCGCTGCGAACAAGGGCAGAACTGGGGCCTGTCGCGGCACTCGGTATGGGTGAACGCCGGGTGCCGGGCGGTGTTCCGCAATGTGTCCAAGGTGGCGTACAGCGCGCCGGCGGGTGATACCGCGCTGGGCTCCTGCAATATGCGCAAGGGCGCGCAGGGCACGCTGGTGACCCAGATGCCGGTGGGTAGCGACTACCAGGAACTGATCATCGATTACCCCGATGGCCGCTTCTTGTGCATGATGCGCAACAACGGCCAGGTGCAGAGCCTGACGCCGGTTCGTCGCCGCGGCGGTTGAGTTCGCCGTGGGCGGGGGCCTCCGTCAGCCGCCTGGTGTTCGCAGTAGCACCCATGCCAGTATCAGGGTGAACACACCAATGACGGTCAGGCCGAACCACGCCGCGGCCACCTTAACGTTGCCGATCAACGCCGCCAACATGCGGTCCAGTTCGCTTGTCAGAATCGGATACTCAGCGTGCGCCTTGCGCAGACGCTGCCAACCGAACGCCAAGAACAGCAGAAGCGAGAATGGCGTCAGCAGCAGCACCGCCTGCATCAGCCAGCCGTTCGGCGACGCATCGATCAAGCTGTTCAACAGAACCGCAGAAAAAGGATGGGCAGCGCGACGATGAAGAAGCGTGGCCAGGCGGTGTTGATAAAGGGCGACATCACAATCTTCCATGAAAGGCGGCAGGTCAGTGCGGCATCATGCCATGCCGTTTCACTGCTGCACCGCTGCGGCACGCCAGGACGGAGGTCAGCGCGGGTTTACCGGGTCATTTCCCTTCTTGTAGGTGTACCCGGTGACATCCCAGCCGCCGCCATGGCCGGACGAGGGTTCCACCCAGGTGAATTCCCACGTCTACAGGGAGCCGTCGGGAAGCGGGTTCTCCACCCGGTAGATCTCACCGGGAATGCCCTGCTCCGGCAGCTTGCCGGGAATCGATTCATCCGAGCGTGCAGACGCGCGCCCTACGGAGAACGCGCGCCGTTCCACCTGTACGTCGTCGTAACCCCCAACACGTTCCCGGTCGGCGGTGTAACGATGGGGCCGCGAACCACCGCTATCTTCATTGTGGACTTGACGGAGGTTGCGCTCAGGTTCGGTTGAAACCTGGGACTTACAGCATTCTCCGATTGCATAGGATGTCAGCTGGCGTCGATGATCTGCTTCACGATTGGTCGAAGCACCTTGTACGCGTTCTCACCTTTCAGCTGGTAGAGCTCGGGAGTAGGGTGTGTACAGTCAGACAGCAGCTCTCGCCAATTGGGCCTGGCAAGCAATGCCCAGAATTGGGAAGCTATTGGTATGTTCATCTCGTGGCCCAACTGATCGAGATGCATCACGTAGTACGGCATCCCTGTTTCTCGGGCGGGGTGGCACGATGGATTGGGCTCGTAGATCACCACGGTTTTGCCATGTTCTCTTGCAATACGAACCAGCTCGCCCATCACGCGCTTGTATTCCTGTGGTGATGCGGAGATCTTCCCAGACTCTGGACGGGAGAACAGATAGGCATCGCCAAGCCCAAAGTTCAGGGTCACGATCTGGGCATGGGATTTCGCCATGACAGACTCCCACGACTGGTGAATTCCGTCGGTCCCGTTCAGCGCATCTGAGGATTGAATTCCGCCAATCCCTTCGTTCTTCACAACGACACGATCACCGTACTCTGTCCGCAGCAAACGCTGCAGTGTGTTGGGCTGATTCATCGCGGCGATGATCGTTCCGGAAGGCGTGGCGGTGTAGCCTACGGTCGTGGAGTCGCCATATTCCTCGATGAGGATCTGCTTCGTTGTCGCATCAACCGGAGCCGCAGCATCTGCAGTAGTGACGGGCGCAGAGCAGGCGACAAGGAGGGGCGAAACGGCGGCCAGTCGTGCTAGTCGGAGTATGAAGATCATGGACGGATTCTACCCCTCCCGAATGCCGCTATCGGTACCGATTCGTTCCTGATCGGTCGTCAAGCCACAGGCTGCAGCAGGTCCTCGCGATTGTTCGGGGGCCTGCTTGCCGCGCGCCTGACGCCGATTTGCCGAGATTCCGCGGCGTCGTGCCTGGGGCGGGGCAGGGCAGCGTCCCGCTATTGCTGGTTTACCGGGTCATTTCCCTTCTTGTAGGTGTACCCGGTGACATCCCAGCCGCCGCCATGGCCGGACGAGGGTTCCACCCAGGTGAATTCCCACGTCTGCAGGGAGCCGTCGGGAAGCAGGTTTTCCACCCGGTAGATCTCACCGGGAATGCCCTGCTCCGGCAGCTTTCCCGGAATCGATTCATCCGCGCGTGCAGACGCGCGCCCCACCGAGAATGCACGCCGTTCCACCTGTACGTTGCCGTAGCCCTGCGGGGCGAACGACGGCTTTACCCGCTGCGCCACCCAGTCGAGCACCTGGCGTGCGCTCGCCGTCTGCATGGGATACGCGTCGGTGGTCACCGTATGCGTGATGCGTTGCGAGGAGGCATTGGCAGCTGCCGGAAACAGTCCGCCCAGGGCAATTGCCAGTACCGCAAATCCATTGAGTGCATGTTTCATGTGCGTCGTTCTCCAGGGTTGGGGAAATGAAGCCGCACCGTCCGGGTGCCGACGCAGGGTGGACACAAGGACCGCCGTGGGTAAGAGGCGATGCCGACTCGGGTGTGAAGTGGATCAAGGAAGGGCGGATTTCTGACCGCTCAGCGCTGGAATGCCTGACCGGGGCGCCTTTGTGCTCGCGGCGATCCGGGTATTGCCCTGCTGCACCGCCGCGAGTGGTGTCACACAGCTCTGGCTAGACTGTGCTTCTTTTTTCCCACCGCAGGAGGCACCCATGGCCCATCCCATCTCCGTATCCCTGATTGGCGTTCCCACCGACGTCGGTGCGGGCCATCGCGGTGCACGGCTGGGGCCGGAGGCGCTGCGCGTGGCGGGCCTGCCGGAGGCGCTGGAAGCACGTGGTGTGGACGTCCGTGACGTGGGCAATCTGGATGGCCCGCGCAACCCGTGGACCGCGCCGGTGGAAGGCTACCGCCATCTGGATGAAGTGGTGGCGTGGAACCATGCACTGATGGAAGCCAGCTACGCCGAGCTGCAGGCCGGCCGCATGCCCATCATGCTCGGCGGCGACCACTGCCTGGGGATCGGTTCGATCACCGCCGTCGCGCGCTGGTGCCGCGAGCAGGACAAGACCCTGCGCGTGCTGTGGCTGGATGCGCATTCGGATTTCAACACCAGCGATGTCACCCCGTCGGGCAACATCCACGGCATGCCGGTGGCCTGCCTGTGCGGCCTCGGCCCGGAGGCGCTGACCCACCTGGGCGGCAGCGCACCGGCGATCACCCCGGCGCAGATGCACCAGATCGGCATCCGCTCGGTGGACCCGGAGGAGAAGCGCCTGATCAAGACCCACAAGGTGGATGTGTACGACATGCGCTACATCGATGAGAACGGCATGAAGCGCGCGGTGGAGGCGGCGCTGGCCGGCATCGATGAGAACACCCACCTGCATGTCAGCTTCGATGTGGACTTCCTCGACCCCAGCATCGCACCGGGCGTGGGCACCACGGTGCCGGGTGGGGTGAACTACCGCGAGGCGCAGCTGGTGATGGAGATGATCGCCGACACCGGGCGCATGGGATCGCTGGACATCGTCGAGCTCAACCCCTTGCTGGACAAGCAGAATGCCACCGCCGAACTGGCCGTGGACCTGGTCGAAAGCCTGTTCGGCAAGTCCACCCTGATGCGCGACTGAGGGCCTGGCCTGAACGGATCGCCGATCCGTTCACACCCGCTCCACGCCGCTGCCGCCAGATTGCACTTCACGCGGCGGCGGTGGCAGTGTGCCCTCCCGCCGAGCGACAGAACCCCATCCGCGAATGAAGCGGTGTAGCGGCGAACCCAAGGAGAAGCCCATGAAGCGCGTAGTTGCCCTGATGCTGTTGTCGATGTTCTCGGTGGCCCTGCTGGCCGGTTGCAATACCGTTGCCGGTGCCGGCAAGGACGTGCAGAAGGCCGGTGAAAAAGTTGAGGACGCCGCCAAGGGCAAGTGAGCCCGGCGCGGATTGGAAGCGAAAAGGCCGGGAATCTTCCCGGCCTTTTTTGTGCGCGCTGTTTGCCGCATGGCCGTCGAAGCGGAGTGAACCATTCAAGCAGGTGAGCATGTATTTCATTGCCGGTTGACCGGTACTCAACAGCCGCTGCGCGAAGCTGGAGCCACGGTAAGAACGCCGTTGCAACCAAGGACTCCCAGCAATGAACAAAGACATCATTTCCGGCAAGTGGTCGCAGCTGAAGGGCAAGGCCCAGGCCAAGTGGGGCGATCTGACCAACGACGATTTCGATGTGGCCGAAGGCAATGCCGAGTATCTGGCCGGCCGCCTGCAGGAACGTTATGGCTGGGCCAAGGACCGCGCGGAGAAGGAAGTGCGCGAGTTCCAGGACGCGGTGAGCAAGGACTATCCGGACTACAAGTAAGCGCTTCGGTTTCCCCCACAACACGACGCCCGCACCGTGAGGTTGCGGGCGTCGTGTTGTCTGCGCCGGACGATCAGCGCGCCGGCGGGTCCGGCACGTAGCGGTTGGGGAAAGCCTGCGGTTCGCGCGGCAGGCGCGAGGGCGAATCCACCAGGATGCCGCGCGCATGCAGGTTGCGGGCGCTGTCGTAGCGCAGCTGCAATACCTGTGCGGGGCTGCGGCTGGCGCGCTCGAAGTCGGTATCGCGCACCGAGGACTGCTCGCGCGCACCATGGCCGGTACCCAGCGCTGGGGCCTGCGACTTGCTGGCGTAGCCTTCGATGCGGCTGGCATTGGCACTGGCACTGGCATCGGCCGCCGCTTCGGCCGCCGGGGCCGGCAGCGGCAGGCCACGGCGCAGGATCGGCTCGGGGCGCCAGCGACGTGCCTCTTCGAACACCGCCACGCCCACAACGCCGATGTTGTCCGGGCGGCCGGTGCGGCTGGCATAGCTGCCGCTGGGGCTGCTGAACACGAACTGCGCCACTTCGTCCTGGCTCTTGCGCCAGCCGGTGATGTCGGCGCGCTGGCCGGGGTTGAGCACGTAGCCGGTCTGCGAGGGATCGGCATCCTCGCCGGAGATGGCGTTGACGCCGTCCACCGACAGCACCACCAGCACCCGGCGCGGGCTGTCGTTGTGCAGGCGCACGGCGTAGCGGTGGCCGCGCTCGCCGGCCACCCAGCGCTGGCCCTCGGCGGGGTAGCTGCGCAGTTCGGTGCCACGGTCGCGGTCGACCAGGGTCATGCGCACCGGGCCGCCTTCGTAGGCCGGTGGCGGAGGCGGCGCCGGGCGGAAGCCGGCCAGGGGCAGGATCAGCAGCAGGGGCAGCAGGCGTTTCATCGGGCGTCTCCAGCGGGGTTGGGTGAATGAACGCGCCGCAGGCCCTGACGGGGTTGGTGGCGTGCAAGGTAAACTGGCCCCGTTCATCGAAGGTTACCCCACGCAGTCATGACGACCCGAGTCCTTACCGGCATCACCCCCTCCGGCACGCCCCACCTGGGCAACTACGTTGGCGCCATCCGTCCGGCCATCGCGGCCAGCCGCGCGCCGGGGATCGAGAGCTTCTTCTTCCTGGCCGACCTGCACAGCCTGATCAAGTCGCAGGACCCGCAGCGCACCCAGCGCGCGACCCTGGAGATCGCGGCCAGCTGGCTGGCCTGCGGCCTGGACCCGGAGCATGTGTGGTTCTACCGCCAGAGCGACATCCGCGAGACCACCGAGCTGATGTGGTTCCTGACCGCCATCGCCAGCAAGGGCATCCTCAACCGGGCGCACGCCTACAAGGCGGCAGTGGACAAGAACCGCGAGGAAGGCGTGGACGAGGACGCAGGCGTCAGCGCCGGCCTGTTCATGTACCCGGTGCTGATGGCCGCCGACATCCTGATCTTCAAGGCCAACCAGGTGCCGGTGGGCCGTGACCAGATCCAGCACATCGAGATGGCGCGCGATTTCGCCCAGCGCTTCAACCACGTGTACGGCAAGGAGTACTTCCCGCTGCCGGACGTGGTGATCGATGAGCAGGTGGCGACGCTGGCCGGCCTGGATGGCCGCAAGATGAGCAAGAGCTACCACAACACCATTCCGCTGTTCGTGCCGCGCGAGGAGCTGAAGAAGCTGGTGTTCTCTATCCTGACCGACTCGCGCGCACCGGGTGAGCCGAAGGACACCGAAGGCTCGGCGCTGTTCCAGATGTACCAGGCGTTCGCCACACCGGAACAGACCGCAGAGTTCGCCAAGGCGTTCGCTGCCGGCATCAGCTGGGGCGACGCCAAGCAGCAGTTGTTCGAGCGCATCGACAGCGAACTGTCGCCGCTGCGCGAGCGCTACAACGCGCTGATGGCCGAGCCGGAGAAGATCGAAGCGCTGCTCAAGCGCCGTGGGCAGCAGCTGCGCGAGCAGTTGGCGGCACCGCTGCTGGAAGAACTGCGCCACGCCGTGGGCCTGCGCGACCTGTCCACGGCGGGCAACATCGCCAGCGAAGATGCCGGCGTGGCCCGCGTGGCGCCGCCGCAGTTCAAGCAGTACCGCGAGAAGGACGGCCGGTTCTACTTCAAGCTGACCGCCGGCGACGGCACGCTGCTGATCCAGAGCGAAGGCTTCGATTCGCCACGTGATGCCGGCCAGCTGATTGCCGTGATCAAGCAGGCCGAGCAGGGCGACCAACTGCAGAGCGAGCTGTTCAAGCTGGACGCCGAGGTGGACGCCGTGCTGGCCGCGCTGGCCGTGTTGCGCGAAGCGGCCTGATCGCCGGGCCTGCCTGCCCTTTGTAGAGTCGAGCCATGCTCGACTTTGCTCCGCCTCTGTAGAGCCGAGCCCGTGCTCGGCTGGGTAGCAACGCAGCCGAGCATGGGCTCGGCTCTACAGGGACGCCCCCGCCGGCACGACCGTGGCACAGCACCCATGGCATGATGTCCGCGCGCCGCCGGCGCGATGACATGGAGTCTGCGATGGCCTGGTTGTCGCTGCTGCTGTTCCTGCCCTGGTTCCTGCTGCTGGGCAGCCTGTACTGGCTGTTCCCGCGCCAGCCGCGTACCGCGCGGCGGCGCCTGTTCGATGGCACCACCCTGGTACTGGCGTTCGCGCTGAGCATTGTGTCGATGCTGTGGGGCTACCGCATCGGCGTGGTGCAACCCGGCGCCGGCCCGATCTGGCCGCAGGTGCTGGCGGTGCTGTACGCCTACGGCGCGTTCCTGGCGGTGCTGGTGCTGGCGTTGCTGCTGCGACCGCGCTGGCTGGACCGGTAACCCCGCCTTTGTAGAGTCGAGCCATGCTCGACTGCACGCGCCCTCTGTAGAGCCGAGCCCATGCTCGGCTGATGTCTGGCAGAAAGGCAGCCGAGCATGGGCTCGGCTCTACGGAATCTGGACTCCGACCAAAGCCGCATCGAACCCGGGCCGCCTGCGCGCCTACCATGGGCGTCTGTTCCCGATCCTGCCAGGTGCGTGCCGATGACCGCCGACCCCAGCATCCACACCATCGATACCGGCTTCCAGCGCCCGGACTTCGACGCGGCTTACCTGATCGTTGAAAACGGCCGCGCCGCGTTCGTCGACTGCGGCACCGGCCTGTCCGTGCCGGCGATGCTGCAGGCGCTGGCGGATGCCGGCCTGGGCGTGGAAGCGGTGGACTGGTTGCTGCTCACGCACGTGCACCTGGACCACGCCGGCGGCGCCGGCCTGCTGATGCAGCAGCTGCCCAACGCAAAGGCGGTGCTGCACCCGCGCGGTGCGCCGCACATGATCGACCCGACCCGGCTGATCGCCGGTGCCACGGCGGTGTATGGCGCCGACGAGATCGCGCGCAGCTATGGCCGCATCGAGGCGATTCCGGAGTCGCGCGTGGTGGTGGCCGAAGACGGCCACCGCATCGATCTGGCCGGCCGCGAGCTGGTGCTGCTGCACACGCCGGGTCACGCGCTGCACCACTATTGCGTATGGGATGCGCGCAGCCGCAGCTGGTTCACCGGCGATACCTTCGGTATCTCCTACCGCGAGCTGGACAGCGTGCAGGGCGCTTTCATCTTCCCGACCTCCTCGCCGGTGCAGTTCGACCCGGAGGCGATGAAGGCCTCGATCCAGCGCATGCTGGGCTACGGCCCGCAGGCGATGTACCTGACCCACTACGGTCGTGTGGAACAGGTGGAGAAACTGGCCGGCGACCTGTTCGAGCAGATCGATGCGATGGCCGCCATCGGCCGCCAGTGCGACGGTCGACCGGACCGCCATCGTTGCCTGTTGGCCGCGTTGCAGGCGCTGTATCTGGAACGTGCACAGCTGCATGGCTGTGCGCTGGACGATGCGGCAGTGACCACCGTGCTGGCGATGGATATCGAGCTCAACGCACAGGGCCTGGCCTGCTGGCTGGATCGCATGAGCAGGTAGATCCACGCCCTGCGTGGATGACGCGGGCCCAAGCCGCGCCGTGATGTCACGACCACGTTACACTCTGGTGACTTCCAAGCTAGCCGTGGTACTGCCGTGAATCCGATGCGCGTGTTGCTGCTGTCGTCCTGCCTGTTCGTCGGTGGCCTTGCCCATGCGGCCAACGACCTGCCGGGTGGCGGCATCGATCCGCAGGCGCTGTCGCGCCATGTGCGCGTTCTGGCGTCGGATGAATTCGAGGGCCGCGCGCCGGCCACCGAGGGTGAAGAGCGCACGGTGCAGTACCTGATCGAGCAGTTCCGCAGCTACGGCCTGCAGCCCGGCGGCGTGGATGGCAGCTGGGTGCAGCCGGTCCCGTTGGTGCGCGCGCAGCTGGACGGCCCGGCCAAGGCCAGCCTGTCGCTGAAGCAGGGCAAGCGTGCGCTGGCCAATGGCGTGGACGTGACCCTGCAGAGCCTGCAGCCGCGCAAGCGCGTGCAGATCAGGAATGCACCGCTGGTGTTCGTCGGCTATGGCATCGATGCGCCGGAACGCCAGTGGAACGACTACAAGGACGTGGACCTGCACGGCAAGATCGTCGTGGTACTGATCAACGATGCCGATTTCGAAGCCGATGCACCGGGCGCATTCGACGGCAAGGCGGTGACCTACTACGGCCGCTGGACCTACAAGTTCGAGGAAGCCGCACGCCGTGGTGCCGAAGGCGTGCTGATCGTGCACGAGACCGCGCCGGCCGCCTACGGCTGGGCCACGGTGAAGAGCTCGGGCACATCGCCGCTGTTCGACATCGAGCGCGGCCAGGACGAGGCGATGGCGCAGCACACGCCGCTGCGTGGCTGGATGCAGCGCGAGCTGGCCGAGGCGATCTTCGCCGACGCCGGCCTGGACTTTGCTGCGGAGAAGCACAAGGCGATGCGCGCCGACTTCCGCCCGGTGGCACTGGACAACGCCAAGCTGAGCGTGGACTTCGCGCTGAAGCGCGAGCAGGTGGTGACCCGCAACGTGGTGGCCAAGCTGCCCGGTGGCGAGCATGGCGACGAGGCGGTGATCTTCTCTGCGCACTGGGATGCCTTCGGTATCGGCCAGCCCGACGCCAAGGGCGACCGCATCCGCCGCGGTGCGATCGACAACGCCACCGGCGTGGCCACGGTGCTGGAACTGGGCCGGGTGTTCGCCGCCGGCCCGCAGCCGCAGCGCACGCTGTACTTCGTGGCGCTGACCGCCGAAGAGAAGGGCCTGCTGGGCGCCAGCTACTACGCCGCGCACCCGCTGGCGCCGCTGGACAAGACCGCCGCGGTGCTGAACATCGAGATGTTCAGCCCGGATGGCCCGACCCGCGACATCGCGTCGTGGGGCAAGGGCCGGGTCTCGCTGGAAGGCGACCTGGAACGCGTGGCCAAGGCCCGTGGCCGCAGCTACAGCCCGGACCCGAACCTGGAAGCGGGCTTCTTCTACCGCGCTGACCACTTCGCCTTCGCCCGCCTGGGCGTGCCGGCAATCACCATCGGCCCGGGCCTGGACAAGCTGGACGGTGGGGTTGAAGCCGGCCGCGCGCTGCGCGAGAAGTACTTCGCCGATTGCTACCACCAGGCCTGCGATGCCTGGACGCCGCGCTGGGACCCGAGCGGCCACGCTGCCGATACCCTGCTGGTCTACGACCTGGGCGCGGAGCTGGCCAACAGCCGCCGCTGGCCGACGTGGGAAAAGGAATCGGAGTTCCGCGGCGCGCGCGACAAGAGCGAAGCGGCCCGCCGCTGAGGTAGTGCCGGCCGCTGGCCGGCAACTGCCTGCTCTTTCCGGAGGTTCATGAGGTTGACGGCCAGCGGCCGGCACTACCAAAGGAATGTGGAGGTGTCGGCCAGCGGCCGGCACGACCGGGTGTTCGTCAGCGCCGGCGCAGCAGCTTCCAGGCGCCCCAGCCGCTGGCGGCGAGCGCTGCCAGATAGCACGCCACCATCGTGCGCAGGCCGACCAGCGATCCGCCGTTGACGCCGCGATGCAGGCGCAGTTGCAGCGAGCTGTGGCCGCTGCCCAGGTCCACTGCCAGCTGCAGCGCCAGTGCGGCGCAGAACAGCAGCAGGGCGATCCCGAAACCGATACGTGGCCATGCGGCCTGTGCGCTGGGGCGGCGCAGCAGCCAGGCCAGTGCCGTGGCTGCGGCCAGCGTCACCGCGATCCACATCAGTGGAGGAGCGGGAGACGCAGCGGCCACCGGCATTGCACCGGTGGCCGCGATCAGGGCAACGCGCTTACTTGCGGGTGCCGTCGAGCCAGTTCGGGCCCTTGTTGGTGAGGAAGAACACATAGACCACCAACGATACCGCGATCGTGGCAGTCACGTAGAGGGCGAACCAATCGACGTGGCCGGTCTTCAGCGCGCCCTGGTACAGCAGCGGGGCGGTGCCACCGAACAGCGAGTTGGCCAGCGCATAGCCCAGGCCCACGCCCAGTGCACGCACGTGGGTGGGGAACAGCTCGGCCTTCACCACCGCGTTGATGGAGGTGTAGCCGGTGAGGATGACGAAGGCCAGCGCCAGGGTCAGGAAGGCCAGGGTGGCGTCATGCTGGTGCGGCAGCTGGGTGATCAGGTACCAGCTGTACAGCACGCCGCCGACGCCGAAGAACACCAGCAGGGTCTTGCGGCCGATGATGTCCGACAGCCAGCCACCGACCGGCTGCAGCACCATCAGGAAGGCCAGCACGCCCAGGTTGATCAGGGTGCCGGTCATCGGATCGTTGCCGGCGAAGGCGCTCTGGATCATCTTCGGGCCGTTCACCGAGTAGGTGTAGAAGGCCACGGTGCCGCCGGCGGTGATCAGGAAGCACAGCAGCAGCGGTCGCCACTGGTGCACGAACAGCTCGTACATCGAACCGGACTTCTGCGCCTTGCCCTCGCGCGCGGCCTCGATGGACGACTCCGACAGCGACTCGTCCATGCCACGGCGCAGCCAGAACACCACCACCGCGGCGATGCCGCCGATGCCGAAGGCGATGCGCCAGCCCCACTCGGAGATTTCCGGCTTGCCCCAGAAGGTCAGCATCAGCAGCAGGGTCAGCTGGGCCAGCACGTGGCCGCCAACCAGGGTGACGTAGTGGAAGGACGACAGGAAGCCGCGGCGGCCGGGAATGGCGGCTTCGGACATGTAGGTGGCGCTGGCGCCGTACTCGCCACCGGTGGCGAAGCCCTGCAGCAGCCGTGCGAACAGCAGGATGACCGCGGCCCAGATGCCGATGCTGGCGGCGGTGGGGGTGATGGCGATCAGGAACGAGCACAGCGCCATCAGCGTGACCGAGACGGTCAGCGCCAGGCGGCGGCCATGGCGGTCGGCGAAGCGGCCGAAGAACCAGGCGCCGATCGGGCGCATCAGGAAGGTCGCGGCGAAGATCGCCCACACGTACATGGTGGAGTTCTTGTCGTCGGGCGAGAAGAACTGCGATTCGAAGTACACGGCGAACACCGAGTACACGTAGACGTCGTACCACTCCACCAGGTTGCCGGCGGAGCCTTTGAGGGTGTTGGAGATCGACCGCCGCAGGGCGGCGCGGTCGTTCGCGGGGACAGCAGGTTGGGGCGTGGTGCTCATCTGGGTGGGAATCCTCGATGCGGCGCGTCCGTGCGCAGGGAAAACGGCGCCCGGCCTTGGGGCGGCGCGGCCGGGCAGCCCTCTTGGTACTGCATCGACCGTCAACACGGGGTAGCAGACCAGAGCAGGGTGCATGGATGGATGACAGCGTGCCACCGCATGGGGTCCCGGACCATACTCAAAACGTCCTAGAATCCGCCTTCCCCCGGCTCCCTGGTGTGTCATGTCGGCTCCCCCCTCTTCGTCTGCGGCTGCCCCCCGGGGTGGCCTTGTCGCGCTGGCACTGCTGCTGGTCTACGTGGTCTGGGGCTCGACCTACCTGGGCATCGCCAAGGCCCTGCACGGCGGCGCACTGCCGCTGACGATGGTCTCCGGCAGCCGCTTCATCATTGCCGGCGGCCTGATGTTCCTGGCGCTGCGCCTGTTCTGGAAGCTGCCGAACCCGACCCTGCGGGAATGGCGCAACCTGGTCATCATGGGCGTGACCATGCTGGTGCTGGGCAACGGCATGGTGGTGCTGGCCGAGCGTGAGGTGTCCTCGGGCCTGGCCGCCACCGCGGTGGCCTCGGTGCCGCTGTGGATGGCGCTGTTCTCGGCGCTGCGCGGGCAGCATGCCAGCCGCGGTGAGTGGCTGGGCATCGCCATCGGCTTCCTCGGTGTGGTCTGGCTCAATGCCGGCAGCAGCCTGACCGCCTCGCCGACCGGGCTGGTGCTGCTGCTGATCGCGCCGATCGGCTGGGCCTTCGGTTCGGTGTGGGCACGCGGCCTGGACCTGCCGGGCCCGTTCATGACCGCGGCCGGGCAGATGATCTGCGGTGGCGTGCTGCTGGTGCTGATCGGCCTGGCGGTCGGCGAGCGCCCGAGCACGCTGCCCGATACCGGTGGCCTGCTGGCGATGGCGTACCTGTGCGTGTTCGGCTCCATCGTCGCGTTCACTGCCTACGTGTGGCTGCTGCAGAACGTGCGTCCGGCGCTGGCCGGCAGCTATGCGTACGTCAACCCGGTGATCGCGGTGCTGCTCGGCGCGCTGCTCAACAGTGAACGCTTCGGCTGGCGCGACCTGCTGGCGATGGCGGTGATTCTCCTGGGTGTGGTGGTACTGACGATGGCAAGGACGCGAAAGAGATGAGCATGGACGAGAAAGAACAACGCCGGGGCCTGCTGGTCACCGCGTCCACCTTCGTGATCTGGGGCCTGGTGCCGGTGTACTGGCACCTGCTCAACGAGGTGCCTTCGTTCCAGATCATCGCCCACCGCATCATCTGGAGCACCGTGCTGGTGCTGGGCTGGCTGCTGATCAGCTCGCGCCTGGGCTGGTGGCAGAAGATCGCCGCGCAGCCGCGCGCGCTGCCGATCCTGCTGGTGTCGAGCCTGACCATCGCCTTCAACTGGGGCCTGTACATCTGGGCGGTCAACGCCGGCCATGTCATCGAGACCAGCCTGGGCTACTTCATCAACCCGCTGGTGAACGTGCTGCTGGGCGTGCTGGTGCTGAAGGAACGCCTGCGCCGCCTGCAATGGGTGGCGGTGGCGATGGCGGCGGTGGGCGTGGCCTGGCTGACCATCGACGCCGGCACACCGCCGTGGATCGCGCTCGGCCTGGCTTGTTCGTTCGGCCTGTATGGGCTGTTGCGCAAGCTGGTCTCGGTCGACCCGGTGGCCGGCCTGGGCGTGGAAAGCATGTACCTGTTCCTGCCGGCGCTGGCCTTCGCGATCTGGGCGGAAAACGGCCATGGCGGTGCGTTCTTCCATGGCTGGGGCTGGCGCAACGACCTGCTGCTGATCTTCGGTGGCGCAGTCACCGCCGTACCGCTGATCGGCTTTGCCTACGGCGTGAAGCGCATTCCGCTGTCGCTGGTCGGCATCCTGCAGTACATCGCACCGAGCCTGCAGCTGCTGCTGGGCGTGTTCTTCTTCCACGAAGCGTTCGATACCGCCAAGGCGATCGGTTTTGCCGCGATCTGGGCCGGCCTGATCCTGTTCGTCGGCGACAACATCCGCACGATGCGCGCCAAGCGCTAGCGCCGGCGGGGCTGCGGGGTCGGATCCCTCCGCAATGCGGAGGGCTCTGACCCTGTTCTATCCGTCGCGTGGGGTCAGAGCCCTTCGCAGGGCGAAGGGATCCGAGCCGCTTCCACCCAAAAAAGAACGGCGCCCCGAGGGGCGCCGTTCTGCTTCCGTCCACGGCCAGGAGAGAGGGATGGCCGTGGCGGGAACGCGGTTGCAGGCTTAGAAGCGCTGCTGGTACTTCATGTACATGAAGCGGCCGATGTCGAAGCCACCGTAGTAGGTGAAGCTGCTGTTCGGCTGGCTGTACATGATCGGACCCTGGTGGTTGAACACGTTGTTCACGCCCAGCGACACGGTGCCATCCCACGGCAGGCTGTAACGCAGCTGCAGGTCGTGGAAGGTGTTGGAGCCCACCTTGTTGGTCGGCGACGCGCTGGTGTACGACGAGTTGAAGCCCGGCATGTTGCACTCATCCATGTACGAGCACTTCTCCTTCATGCTGGAGTAGTAGCGCGCGGTCCAGCCGATGCCGAGGTCGCCGTACTGCCAATCCAGGTTGAAGGTGGAGCGCACGCGGAAGTCGCCGGCCCAACCGGTACGCTGTTCCACCGGGGTGGTGGCGGCGCTGTCGTTGCGCTGCTCCAGGTAGTCGGTGTACGTGGTGTTCCAGTTGACGGCGAACTTGCCGAACGCGGTTTCCGGCAGGCGGTAGCGCACGTTGATGTCATAGCCGGCGGTTTCGCGGTAGCCCGCGTTGACCAGCGAGCGGTCCAGCGAGTTGACCTGGCCGTTGCTGCCACGGGTGAAGCGGCCGCAGGCGGCATCCGAACCCTGCACGTAGCACTGTTCCAGGATGTTGGTGGCCGACTCACCGACGATGGCGTTGTCGATGCGGATCTTCCACCAGTCCAGGCTGACGTCCAGGCCCTGCACGAAGTCCGGGCTGTAGACCAGGCCGACGGTCCAGGTCTTGGCGGTTTCCGGCTTCAGGCCCGGGTTGGAGCCCGAGCTGAAATCGGTGGTGGCCTGCTGGCCGGGCTTGGTGGCCACGCTGCCATCGCTGTTGAGCTGGCGGAAGTTGGCCGGCACCTTCAGCGCCTGGCAGCGGGCAGCGACGGTCGGGCTGGTGGCGGCGGTACCGAAGGAGGTATCGCACGGATCGGTGAACGAGTCGCGGCTGCTGACGGTGCCGCCGTACAGGTCATCCACGGTCGGCGCACGGAAGCCGGTGCCGTAGGTGGCGCGCACCAGCAGGCTGTCGATCGGCTTCCACTTCAGGCCGAACTTGCTGTTGGTGGTCGAACCGAAGTTGTTGTAGTCCGAGTAGCGGCCGGCCATGTCCAGCGACAGTTCGCGGGCGAACGGCAGGTCGGCCAGCAGCGGCACCTGCAGTTCCAGGTAGACCTCGTTGAGCGAGTAGTTGCCGCGGGTCGGCTGGCCGCTGGTGCCGGCGATCTCGCCCTTCTGCACCATCGTGTCCGGAGTGTAGCCGGCTTCTTCGCTGCGGTGCTCGAAGCCCATCGCGGCCAGGATGTCGCCGGCCGGCAGGGTGAACAGCGAGCCGGAGATGTTGCCGCTGGCGACCTTGGTGGTGCTCTGCATCTTGTCGACGAAGCGGGTGAACAGGTAGTCCTGCACGTCCTGGTTGCTCAGCGAGCCGGGTCCGGTGTAACCCATCGGGGCGGCCGGGTTCCACGGCACGCAGCCGGCGATCACCGCGCCCGGCGCACCGCAGCGGGCCACGTTGCCGTCCATGAAGGACGGGCCGACGGCCAGGTTGACGTGCGGCTGGTACATGCTGCCGGTACCGATGCGCTCGCCTTCGTTGCGGTTGTACATGTAGTTGACGTTCCAGTCCCAGTACCGCGAACCGGTTTCGAAGCTGCCTTCCAGACCAATGCTGGCGCGCTTGGTTTCCAGGTTGTTCTCGGTGCCGCGCGGCAGTTCCTCGGTACGGTGCGCGAACAGCGCATCCTGGCCCCACAGGTTGAACGCGCTGTCCTTGGACAGGGCGGCACGGCTGCCATTGCGGGCCTGCGCGGCGCTGACCGAGTACGGGTAACCGGCCAGGTGCTTGGTCGACTCGCGCTTGCTGTACAACGCGTCGGCGACGATGCGCAGGTTGTCGGTGATCGAGAAGCCACCGTTGGCGAACACCGAGGTGCGTTCCAGGCCTGTCAGCAGGCTCATGTTCGACTTGGTGTTGGCACCATCAGCCGGGTCCGGCGCATGGAAGTTGCCGGCCTTGCCCGGGTCGCCGCCCGGGCCCACCGTCAGGTTCTTGCCACCGACGGTGACGTAGCCCCACGGGGTGTTGCCATTGAGGCCATCGTTGGGGTGGCGCGGGCCGTTGGTGTAACGGCTGAACTCGCGGTCCTTGCCCAGCACCTCATCTTCCTTGGTGCGCTCGGCACCCACGCTGAACCAGCCGCGCTCGAAGGTCTTGCCGAAGGTCGCGCTGTAGGCGCGCTTCTGGCCGTCACCCTGGCCGTACTGGCCGACATAGACGCTGGCTTCGCCACCATCGAAATTCTTGCGGGTGATGATGTTGACCACGCCGGCGATGGCATCGGAGCCGTACAGCGCGGAGGCGCCGTCGGTCAGCACTTCCACGCGCTCGACGATGGACGACGGGATCGAGGCCAGGTCGGAGTAACCGCCGGCGCTGACGCCCATGCGGCGGCCGTCGATCAGCACCAGGCTGCGTTCCGGGCCCAGGTTGCGCAGGCTGACGTACATGCCGCCGAAGTCGCGCGAGGAGGTCAGCGACGAGGCGCGGCTCATGCTCGGCGCACCGGCGGCAGGAATGTCCTGCAGGATGTCAGCGACGTTGACGTAGCCCTTCTTCTCGATCTCGGCGCGGTTGAGCGCGACCACCGGCTGTGCGGTTTCGACACTGGCCTGGCGGATGCGCGAGCCGGTGATTTCGATGCGGTCGAGGTTGGTCGGGGTATCGCCGGCGCTCTGTGCGAAGGCGGGGGTGGTGCAGCTGGCGGCCAGCGCGATGACGATCGCGTTGCGCAGCGGATTGGTTTTCAGGGACATCCGTGAAATCTCGTGTTTCAGTAAAAACAAGCGCCCGTTCTATGGGCGCGTGGGGTGCTGCAAACCAACGTGGGGGGCGCGATTCTAGAATGTTTCCATTCGTAACTGTTTGTCTCGGCGCTGCTGGAAGTGCGCGAAAATGAATCGCAACCAACAATCCACAGATGCGCTGTGCGCAGCGTCACGCGCGCTGCGTTTGCGATGGGCAGAGGCATCGATAGCGGCACGAAGCTGGCACGCTTGAGTGGTTGCGACAACGCGTCGCAGTACGCGCTTGTATGCAGGCGCGCAGGCGTTGTGATGCACCTGCCCGCATGAAATGCTCTTCGCCTTGTCATCGAAGGCAGGAGACGAAGGAATGATCCAGCTTGAAGAAGCACGCCGTCGCGTGGAGGCTGCACTTGCCAGCGACGATGAGCCGGTTGCCATCACGCATGAGCGCGAAGTGGTCGAAGGCTGGCTGTTCTGCTTCCAGTCGCTGCGCTACCTGCAATCCGGCGAAATCTCGGATGCATTGGCCGGCAATGGGCCGATCTTCGTCGACCGGCACACAGGCGAGCAGCACGCGCTGGGCACGGCGTATCCGCCCGAGGAGGTCCTTCGCCAGCATCTGGCCGCGCGCGGCCCCGCCGTCTGATGCTGCGGCGGCGGATTTCTGAGTTCGGCAACGTGAAAGGGACGGAGCCTTCGCTCCGTCCCCTTGCGTGATGCGCAGTCCACCGCTGCGCGATGCTCAGGTTTCGCGCAGCGCCGTGGTGATCGGCAAACGTGCCGCGCGCAGGGCCGGGAACAGGCCGCCGACCAGGCCGATGCCCAGTGCCCATTTCAGGCCGGTCCACAGCAGTTCCGGCGACACATGGAACTTGAACACCACTGCGCTGAAGTTGCTGCCGATGGTGGACACGCTGTAGCCATTGAACAGCAGCCACGCCACCGCACAGCCGAGCAGGCCACCGAGCAGCGCCAGCAGCATCGTCTCCAGCATCACTGCCGTCACCACCGGCAGGCCGCGGAAGCCGATCGCACGCATGGTGGCGATTTCGCGGGCGCGCGTGGCGACGGCCGCATACATGGTGTTGAGCGCCCCAAACACCGCACCGACCGCCATGATCGTGCCGATCACCTTGCCAAGGATGTCGATCAACTTGGTCAGCCCGCCGCCCTGCTTGCTGTAGTACACGCGGGTGGTTTCCACGTCCAGTTTCAGGCGCGGGTCGGCGGCGACGGCGGCCTTGAACTGATCGAAGCCTGCCTTGCCCTCGGTGCGCACGCTGATCGACTGCCAGGCGCTGCGCTGGTAGGTGGTGGCCAGCGTATCGGCGTCGGTCCACAGTTCCGAATCATGCGCATCGCCGGTGGCGAACACACCCACCACGGTCCAGGTCTGGTTGCCCAGGGTCAGTGTCCTGCCCACCTCCATGTCGCGGAACTGGCCCTTGGCGCCCTGGCCGACCACGATCTCGCGCAGGCCAGTGGCGAACTTGCGGCCCTCGACGATCCTGACCTTGTCATGCACCGCCCACGCCTGCGGGCCCACGCCGCGGAACTGCGCGTTGACGTCGGTGCCATCGGACTTCGACACCAGGTTGACCACCTGCGACAGCTCCGGCGACAGCAGCGGCCGGCCCTGCGCATCGCGGCTGATGCCGGGCAGGGTGGACAGCATCGGTACCTGCTCGCGGGTGATCACCGAGTTGGTCTCGGCCTGCGAGCCACCGCGCAGCACGATGGCAGTGGTGTCATCGCCGGTGTTGTTGAGCGTGGCCTGGAAGCCTTCGCCCATCGCCAGCATTGCCACCAGCACGCCGACCACGCCGGCGATGCCGACCACGATCACCGAGGACGCGCCCCAGCGCTGCGGCAGGCTGGCCACGCCGATACGGGTGGCGGCCAGCGCCAGTCGCCCCCCGCGGGTCAGCAGAAGCCACAGGGCCACCAGCACGGTCACGGCCAGCACGCCGGTCCACGGCAGGCTGATCCACAGCGCCAGGCCGACCGCCAGCAGCAGCACTGTTACGCCGTTGCCCAGCCACTTCTTGAGTTTGCTCTTGAACATGTCTGTGTTCTCCTCAGCGACCGGCCAGTGCGTCGACGATCTTCAGGCGCTTGGCACGCAGCGCCGGCAACAGGCCGACGATGATGCCGATCACCACGATCAGGCCCAGCCCCATCAGCCAGGTTGGCGTCGGCACGTGCGGCGGCAGCATGCCCATGCTCTTCGGGCCGATGGCCGGCAGGATCAGCGCGGCCAGGCCCATGCCGATCAGGCCGCCCAGGCCGATCAGCAGCACCGATTCCACCATCACCAGGGTCAGCACGGTGCTGTCCTTGAAGCCCAGCGTCTTCAGCGTGGCCAGCTCCGGCACGCGCTCGCGCACGGCCTGCGCCATGGTGTTGCCGGTCAACAGCAGCAGGGTGAAGAACACCGCGCCCATGATCGAGGTGACGATCATGCCGATATCCGCGAACTGCTTGACGAAGGCCTGCTGGAACGCCGATTCGGTCTGGGTCTTGGTCTCGTGGTCGGAGTTGGCCGAGATCGCGTCGATCGCCTGCGCCACCCGCGAAGAGTGGTCCGGGTTGTCCAGCGTTACCGTGTACCAGCTCACCTGGTTCTTGATGTAGTCGTTGGATTCATCGAAGTACTTCCAGTTCATCATCAACTGGCGTTCTTCGTTGGCGGCCAGCGCACGGTCCTTGGAACGGTAGATGCCCTTGAGCACCAGCGGCCAGTCGTTGCTGCCGCCACGCGGGAAGATCGTGGCCTGCAGCGGGATGGTGTCGCCGATCTTCCAGCCGAACTGCTTGGCCAGGGTTTCGCCGACGATGGCGCCGGTACGGGTCTGCTTCCAGTCTTCCAGCTGTGCCGGGTCGATCTGCAGCTCGCGGTAGACATCGAAGTAGTTGGGGGACACCGAGAAGTTCGGGAAGAAGTTCTTCGGGTCCTGGTAGATGCCGCCGAACCACATGCCATAGGCCACGTCGCGCACGCCGGCCACCTGCCGCACCTGGGCTTCCAGGCGGATCGGCAGCGACTGGGTGATCGACAGCCGCGATGCGACCACCAGGCGGTTGGCGCCTTCCACGCTGCCGCCGGAGGTGAATGCCACGCGCACCGAATCGAGCATGCCGAACAGCAGGAACGCGGCCACCACGGAGAGCAGGGTCAGCAACGTGCGGGTACGGCTGCGGAACAGCTGCGCCCACACCAACGAGAAGTATTTCATCGCCGTGGCCTCCGTCAGTGGGCCAGCGGCGCGTCGGCCAGCTCGCCCTTGTCCAGGTGCACCGTGTGCGTGGCGTACTCGGCGGCCTTCGGGTCATGGGTGACCATGATGATGGTCTTGCCATGCTCCCGGTTGAGCTGCTGCAGCAGGCCGAGGATCTCCTCGGCGGACTGGCGGTCGAGGTCGCCGGTCGGTTCGTCGCAGATCAGGAAGGTCGGGTCGGAGACGATCGCCCGGGCGATTGCCACGCGCTGCTGCTGGCCGCCGGACAGTTCATTCGGGCGGTGGCTGCGGCGGTCGGCCAGGCCGACCAGGGTCAGCGCGATCTCGGCGTTGCGGCGGCGCTGCGCCGCATTGAGGTGGGTCAGCAGCAGCGGCAGTTCCACGTTCTTCTGCGCGGTCAGCATCGGCATCAGGTTGTAGAACTGGAACACGAAGCCGACGTGGTGGCTGCGCCAGGTCGACAGCTGGCCGCCGCTCATCTGGTCGATGCGCTCGCCCTCGATGCTGATCTCGCCGCCGCTGGGGTTGTCCAGGCCGCCGATCAGGTTGAGCAGGGTGGTCTTGCCCGAGCCGGACGGGCCCATCAGCGCGACGAAGTCGCCGCTGGCGATGTCCAGGTCGATGCCGTGCAGCACCTGCACTTTCTCGGGGCCACGCTGGTAGGTCTTGGTGATGTTGCGCAGTGAAACCAGGGTCGACATGGGTGGTTCTCCACGGAAGGCGGGAAACGGGGAAGCGCCACGGCAGGGGCCGCAGGCGTGCGTCGAGCGGTGCTGCCGGCGGCGCCCGTGGGCGCCAGGCCGCTACTGCGCTTGTTTCTGTTGCACCTTGGCGCCATCGCGCAGGGTGTCCGGCGGGTTCAGCACCACCGATTCACCTGCGCTCACGCCCTTAAGGATCTGGCGGTCCTTGCCCATCGCCTGGCCGGCCTCGACCGTGCGCTGCTGCACGCGGCTTTCGTCACCCAGCACGAAGGCAACCGAGGCGCCCTCGCGCTGGACCACGGCGCCCGCCGGCACGCGCACGCCCTGCGGTTTGGCGGCCGCCTGCGGCTGCGCCTGCTCCAGGAAGCTGACGCGCACGCCCATCTCCGGCACGATGCGCGGGTCCTTCACCTTCAGCGCCACGCGCACCTTCACCGTGGCCTTGCCGCGGTCGGCGGTGGGGATGATGGCGATCACCTCGCCCGGAATCTTCCACTCCGGATAGGCGTTGAGCGTGGCTTCCACCGGCATCTTCGGCTGCACGCGGCCGATGAAGGCCTCGCCGACCTCGACTTCGATCTCCAGCGAGTCCATGTCGACGATGGTGCCGATGCCGGTACGGGTGAACCCACCGCCCGCCGACAGCGGCGAGACGATTTCGCCGGGCTGCGCGGCCTTGGCAGTGACCACGCCGGAGAACGGCGCGCGCACGATGTTGTTGTCCACGCCCAGATCGGCGATGGCCAGCTGGTCGTTGGCCACCCTGACGTTGCGCTGTGCGGTGTCCAGCTGTGCACGCAGGCTGTCACGCTGGGCCACCGCCTGGTCGTACTGCGAGCGCGACACCAGCTGCTGGCCGACCAGTGCCTGCAGGCGGCTGGCTTCAGCGGCCGCCTGCCTCTGCTGCGCTTCCAGCCCGGCCACCTGGCTGCGTGCGGCCTGCAGCTGCGAGGCATACAGGCTGCGCTGCGCGTCGGCATCGATCGGGTCCAGGGTGGCCATGATCTGGCCCTGTTCCACGCGCATGCCTTCCTCGATCATCACCTCGCGCACCTTGCCGGTGATCTTGGCCGATACCGTGGCCATGCGCCGGGCGACCACGTAGCCACTGGCATCGAGCACCGAACTGCTGGCGCTGCCCTGCTGGATGGCCACGGCGGGGGCGGTTTCCACGTCCACTGCCGGCGTACGCCCGAACAGGGCGAAGCCGACAGCGGCCAGCAACAACACGACCACGATGATCGCGATCCACAGCCAGCGGCGGCCACCGCCACTGCCGCCGGAGGCGGGCGGCGGCGATTTGCGGTCGATACGGAGTTCCTTCAACAGCTCGGCAGAAGCGTTCATTCGTTCCATCACAGGCGTTTGGGCGGGTGTGGCCGGAAGGGCGGACGGCGGCGGTTCCGGCGGTGGAGCGTGCGGCACAGCATGCAGGCAGACACAGCGATGACGGCAGTGACAGCTGTCACCCGATGACACTGACGGCGGCAACTGCGAAACGTGACCACGGCGGCACAGGATGGCAACGTCCCCGCTACCGGTACCGCCCATGGATCCGATCACCCCGTCGCTGGCCCGCCACAGCCGCGCCGCCAAGCGTACCGTGATCCGCGCTCGGTTGCGCCGGTGCCGCCCGGCCGGTGGTGGCGCCTGCGCGCAGGCGGCTGAACTGGCATGATCGGCGGCGATCGTCCCCGCCTGGAACCGCCCGTGCCGTCGACATGGCTTGCCTCGCTGCTGCGCCCCGCGCCGGACTCGGCGGTGGCCGATACGCTGCGCCGGGGAAAATCGCCCTGGAGCGAGGCAGTCCACCTGCTGTGGTCGGTGTGGATCTTCCTGACGCCCTTGCTTGGCCACGGCTTCACCCTGCGCTGGCTGCTGCTGACGCTGGCCAGCTATCCGGTGTTCCTGCTGCTGTACGCCAAGGTGATGGTGGCGCCGCGCCATCACGCTCCGCGCTATGCGCTGGGCCTGATCGCGATGTCGCTGGTGCTGCTGCCCTGGTATCCGTCCGGGCTGACCTACTTCGTGTTCGGCTGCGTGCTGCTGCGGGTGAGCGGACGCGGTGGCTGGTGGCAGTATCTGCTGCAGCTCACTGGCCTGAACCTTCTGTTCTGCAGCCTCGCGCTGCTGTTCCAGTACCCGTGGCAGAGCCTGGTCTGGATCCCGGCCGTGTCCTACATCGTGGGGCTGGTCGTGAACGTGGAAGCGCTCAACCAGCAGAAGGATGCGGCACTGCAGCTGTCGCAGGACGAGGTGCGGCGGCTGGCGGCCACTGCCGAGCGCGAACGCATCGGCCGCGACCTGCATGACCTGCTCGGCCACACCCTGTCGCTGATCACATTGAAGCTGGAGCTGGCGCGCAAGCTGCACGACCGCGGCGACGCGCGCGCGCGGCTGGAGATCGGCGAGGCCGAGGCCATCGCCCGCGAAGCGCTGGCACAGGTGCGCAGCGCGGTTACCGGCATCCGCGCCAGCGACCTGGCCGGTGAGCTGGCATCGGCGCGGCTGCTGTTGGAATGCCAGCAGGTCCACCTTCAATACGCACCACCACCGGCGATGCCGGTGGATGTCGAACGCGGGCTGGCGCTGGTGCTGCGCGAGGCCGCAACCAATATCGTGCGCCATGCACAGGCGACACAGGCACGGGTGGAGTTCATGCTGGAGGGACGCATGCTGGCGATGCAGATCCGCGACGATGGCCGTGGCGGCGTGCAGGCCGAGGGCAACGGGCTGAGCGGCATGCGCGAACGCGTGGCCGCCCTGGGGGGCAGCCTGCAGGTACAGTCCGCAAAGGGCGAGGGCACGCGACTGACCGTGCGCGTGCCACTGGCTGCCGCGACCACACCGTTGCCGCCGGGAGCGCCGCCGTCGCTGGCACAGGACGGTGCCGCATGATCCGCATCCTGCTGGCCGAGGATCAGGCGATGGTGCGCGGTGCACTGTCGGCGTTGCTGGGCCTGGAGCCGGATATCGAGGTGCTGGGCAGCGCCGCCGATGGCGAAACCGCGTGGCGGATGCTGCAGCAGCTGCAACCGGACATCCTGGTCACCGACATCGAGATGCCCGGCCTGTCCGGGCTCGAGCTTGCCCAGCGCATCGCGCGCCACGAGCTGCCGATCAAGGTGGTGATCGTGACCACCTTCGCCCGCGCCGGTTTCCTGCGCCGCGCGCTGGAAGCCGGCGTGCTGGGCTACCTGCTGAAGGATGCACCGGCCGAGAACCTGGCCGATGCCCTGCGCAAGGTGAAACAGGGCATCCGCGCGATCGACCCGCAGCTGGCACTGGATGCGTGGTCGCAGGCCGATCCGCTGACCGACCGCGAGCGCCGCGTACTGCGGCTGGCGGGCGAGGGCCGCACCGCCAGCGAGATCGCCGAGCAGCTGGGGTTGTCGCACGGTACGGTGCGCAATTACCTGTCCGAGTGCATCGGCAAGCTGGGCGTGGCCAACCGGATCGAGGCGTACCGGCTGGCGCGGCAGAAGGGGTGGTTGTAGCGGATCATTTCCGCGCCTGCGGAGGGGTGTCACTTTCTTTGCTCGTGCAAAGAAAGTAACCAAAGAAACACGCCGCCAGAGCGCGAGCCGTCGCTACGCGACGGTTCCCTGCGCTTCTCGGCGAATCAGGGGACGGCGCCGAACTCGCTGCGCTCAGACACCGGCGCCTCTGCGCCCCCTGATTCCCCTGCGATGCTCGGCTCGCTCAAGGCGGACCCAACGTCAAAGGCAAAATCTGCACCCGGTAGATCCACGCCATGCGTGGATGCTCTTGCTGTTGATCTTGACCTTCCAGTCCGCCTTGAGCGAGCCGAGCACCGCAGGACCGGCGAGGGCGAAGAGGCGCGGGTGTCTGAGCGCAGCGAGTTCCCGCGCCGTCCCTCGACGGACCGAGGAGCGCAGGGCACCGGCGTGCGAAGCACGCCGGCTCGCGGCCGGCGGAGCGTTTCTTTGGTTACTTTCTTTGCGCGCAAAGAAAGTGACACCCCCCGCGGTCGCGGAAACAATCCGCCGGGAACGCCCGGCGAATCCTTTCAATTCTTCCCGCGCGCCATCGCCTGGAACACCCCGTCACGCCGCACCCACAGGTGGAACAGCGCCGCACCCACATGCATCAGCACCGTGGCAAACAACACATAGGCCAGCAGGCTGTGCGCATTGCGCAACGCGGCATACAGCGCCGGGGTATGCGGCACGATCGGCGGCAGGTGCAGGCCACCCCACAGCACGATCGGGTAACCGCCGGCCGACAGCATCGCCCAGCCGATCAGCGGCATCGCCAGCATCAGTGCGTACAGCATCCAGTGCGAGGCCTTGGCCGCCATCACCTGCCACACAGGAAGATCCGCCGGCAGCGGCGGTGGGCGATGACGCAGCCGGTTGTACAGGCGCAGCAACACCAGTACGCCGATAGTGATGCCCAATGGGCGGTGCAGGTCGATCAGCATCGGTCGCAGGTGCAGCGAGGCGACCATGGTCACGCCAATGAACAGCATGGCGACGATCATCAGCGCCATGGACCAGTGCAGCACCCGCGCCAGCAGGTTGAAGTGGCCGTTGCCGGTGCTCATCGTGCGGCCTCCTTCCGTTGCTCGACGTTGCCGGTGGCGCGCTCGCGTTCGCGGCGGTTGAAGGACTGCGAATACACGGCCGAGCGGGCCGCCAGGATCGGATCGTCACTGCCACGCACGCCGCTGGGCAGGATCAGCGGATCGAAATTGATCTGCCCGCAGGCGCCCTGTTCCTGCGACTGCATGCGGTCCAGGCTGAGTACGCCGGCCACTACCTGATCACGCGATTCGGGCCACGGTACCGACGGATCATCGATGGCATCGCCAGGCTCGGCGGTGGTCACGACCAGGTTCCAGCGCACCGGGCCGCTGGCCAGGCGCTGCTGCAGTTCCTGGCTGAGGAAATCGACGCTGGCCTGCTTGCGGGTTTCCGCATCCATCTCCACCACCGGCGCCTGCGGCTGCCAGCGCCAGCGCACCGCGCGCTTCTGGCCCTGCGCATTGGTGAACCAGAAGCTGTTGACGCTGTTGAAGGTGGTGTCGGCCCAGCTGCTGGTCCACGGCGCGGTCTTGGCCCACTGCTGGAAAGCCTGCGCACTGGGGTATTTGGCCAGCACCGCGGCCATCTTCTGCGGATCGGGCTTGCCGGTGACCGGGTCGGGAATGGAGGCGCGGGTCTGCTCGTAGAACGCCTCGGCGCTGGGCACGGCGAAGAACGGGAAGCTGTTCATCGCCATGCGCCATTCCTGGCCATCATCGCTGACCATCTGCACCGCGAGGCTGCGCACGCGTGCAGTGTTGTCGGCGCCGTAGGGGTCGCCGCCGCCGATCGACAACCGGCCCATCACCGGCACGCGGCGCTGCGAGAACACCCGTGCGCTGGACAGGGTGGGCGCCTGCGCGCTGGGTTCGAACCAGCCGCTCACGCAGATGCCCTTGCTGTGCGCGCGGCGGAAGCCCGGGTGGGCCGGGCCGGTGGCCTCGATGGTGTCGGTGAAGCGCTGCGCGGTCAGGCGGTTTCCAATCCAGCCGGCCAGCCAGGCGAAGGCCAGCGCGACCGCACCCAGAATGAGTGCGATCAGTGCGATCCAGAGCAGGGGTGAATGCTTGCGTGGCGCGCCCGGCGTCTGGCCAGCGCGGGTGTAGCGGAAGAGCGACATGGTCGGAGTCCTGCCTTCACGGAGCGTGTGGGTGGTCGACCCACACATCCTCGCAGAACCCGGCCGGGGCCGAAATTCAATTTTTCGTCAGATTTTCCGGGGACGGGGTGCCGACCAACGGTCGGCACCCACCCGATCAGCTGTAGCGCTGCTTCAGCATCGCCCACGCCGAGCGCAGCGCCAGCGCTTCGCCACCGGCCGGACGGCCCGGGCGCTCGCCGTCGTTCCAGGCATACACATCCAGGTGCGCCCAGCGCTGGCCGTCTTCCAGGAAGCGTTCCAGGTACAGCGCGGCGGTCACCGAGCCGGCCATGCGCGAACCGGCGTTGGCCAGGTCGGCGATGCCGCTGCTCAGGTAGCGCAGGTAGGGGCGCCACAGTGGCATGCGCCAGACCGGGTCGCGGGTCGCGTCACCGGCCTGCAGCCACTGCTGGGCCACCGTGTCGTCGTTGCTGAACAGTGCCGGCAGGTCCGGGCCCAGTGCGATGCGCGCGGCACCGGTGAGGGTGGCGAAGTCCAGCACCAGGTCCGGCTTCTGCTCACCGGCGAAGGTCAGCGCATCGCACAGGATCACGCGGCCTTCGGCATCGGTGTTGTCGATCTCCACGCTCAGGCCCTTGCGGGTGGCGATCACTTCGCCCGGGCGGAAGGCATCGGGACCGATCGCGTTTTCCACCGCCGGCACCAGCAGGGTCAGCCGCACCGGCAGCCCACGTGCCATCACCAGGCCGGCCAGGGCCAGTGCATGCGCGGCGCCACCCATGTCCTTCTTCATGTTGCGCATGCCGTCGGCCGGCTTGATGTCCAGCCCGCCGGTATCGAAGCACACGCCCTTGCCCACCAGCACCAGCGCCGGGTCGGTTTCCCTGCCCCAGCGCAGCACGACCAGGCGCGGCGCACGATGCGAAGCGCGGCCCACGGCGTGGATGGCCGGGAAATTCTGCTTCAGCAGTTCGTCGCCGGTAATCGCCTCGACCTGCGCACCATGTGCATCGGCCAGCGCGCGCGCGGCGTCTTCCAGCTGCTGCGGGCCCATGTCTTCGGTCGGGGTGTTGACCCAGTCGCGCACGCGCAGGCTGGCGGCGATCAGGTCGGCCACTTCGCCGGTCGGCGAGGCCACCAGCTGCGCCGGTGCGCGGTTGCGCTTGCGATAGCGGTCAAAGCGGTAGCTGCCCAGGCCCCAGCCCAGCTGCAGCAGCGCCAGTTCGGCGGCCGGCAGTTCATTGGCCAGCTGCCAGACGCTGCCTTCCGGCAGCGCGTGCGGCGCATGCGCATAGCTGTAGGCATCGGCACGATCACCCACGCCCATCACGGCACCGGCCAGGCCATCGGCGCCCGGCAGCAGTGCCACGCTGTGGGCGCCGGCGTTGAAGCCCTGCGATGCCAGCCACGCCTGCGTGGCAGCCGGCTGGCTGTCCTTCCAGGCGGCGAACTGCTCGCGGTCCAGCACGTACAACGGCAGCGCCGCAGCGGTGTCGGCGGTGAAACCAGTGATCTCGCTCATGCGTCAGGTACTCCGGGGTGCGGCGGCGTCGAGGTTGGCATCCAACCAGTCGGCCAGGCCGGTAAGGGTGTCGAACTGCAGGTCCGGCTGCAGCTGCGGATGGGTCCAGGTGGCTGCGTCGCGGTTGATCCAGCAGCCGCGCAGGCCGGCGGCAATCGCCCCGGCCACGTCCATGTCGGCATGGTCGCCGACGTGCAGCACCTGTGCCGGTGCCACACCCAGGCGGGTGCACGCGGCATGGAAGATGCTGGCTTCGGGCTTGGCCGCGCCGTGTTCGCGCGAACCCAGCTGGAAGGCGAAATGATGGGCCAGGCCGATCCGCTCCAGGTCGGCGTTGCCGTTGCTCAGCGCCGCCACCGGTACCCGTGCGGCAATGCGCGCCAGCGCGTCGATCGCATCGGGATAGCACTCCACCTGGTTGCGCGCGGCGTAGAACACTTCATACGCAGGCTCCAGCAGATCGAGGCTGGCACCGCTGGTGTGCAGTGCTTCGTGCAGGGTCAGCCGGCGCAGCGCACTCAGGTCGTGGTGGAGGTGCGGATGGGCGTGGTACAGCCGCTCGCGCAGTTCGCGCATCGCCTCCACCGGATACATCGCGGCGGTAGCGGGGCTGTGTTCGCACATCCAGGCGTGCAGGACCTGTTCGATGCGGGCGCCGATCGGAGCGAACGGCCACAGCGTGTCGTCAAGGTCGAGGGTGATGGCTTGGACGGGGAAATTCACCTCGCCATTCTACCCCTGCCCGCGCGGGCTTTCATGCGACGCGGCGGGCGGGTGGGCACTGTGGCTGGGCCGGGTCAGCGCAGGTTGTACGAGCAGGCGATGGTGGTCTGGCCGTCGAACTGCTGCACGTCCAGGTTGTGCCGCCCAACTTCCTTCGTGTAGGTGCCTGCTACCGGGTCGGACATCTTCGCCAGTGCCGCGACCTGTTCCACACTGGCCGAGCTGAAGTACGCGGTGAAACTGTCGATGCCATCCTCGCCGCTGTCGCCGTCATAGGACTGCAGCCGGTTCACGGGCTGGCCCAGCACCATCAAGGGCGTGGTCAGCCGGAACTCGCCGCTGGATTCGCCGTCCTGCGCCCTTGCCGGGGCCGGTGCCAGCATCCGGGCCATGGCGTCGAACTGCATGGGCGTGAGGTGCCGCTTGCAGGTAACCGCCTCAGCAAGCTGGGTGCGCGCCTGATCGGCAGTCGGCGGTGTCGCGGCGAACGCGGGAGCGGCAATGCAGGCCAAGGCAAGGCAACGCGTGGCGAGAGAGTTCATACGAGCGGATCCATCCGGGTAGGGCGCCATAGTCTGCCACTTCGTCCCTGTTTCTGGTTCCGCCACCTGCGTCCATCCGTTGTTGATGCCGTCACTCCAGCAGGCGTGCCCAGCCCTGCATGCCATCCAGGCGTGCCAGCACCAGCTTGATGCACACCAGCAGCGGCACTGCCAGCAGCAGCCCGATCATGCCCCAGGCCCAGCCGAACACCATCAGCGCCAGGATCAGCACCAGCGGCGACAGCTTCATCCGACGGCCCAGCACGATCGGGGTCACCATCTGCCCTTCCAGGGTGTGCAGGCCCAGGTAGGCGGCGGCCGGCAGCAGGGCCTGCAGCGGGTCGCGGAACTCGACGAAGCCCATCAACAGCATCAGCGCCACGCCGATCAGCGGGCCCACATACGGGGCGAAGTTCAGTAGTGCAGCCACCGTGCCCCACAGCAGTGCTTCCTGCAGGCCGATGCCGAGCAGCATCAGCACGCCGGCGAACACCAGCCCGACCAGGGTGTTGATGACGCTGATGGTCAGCACGTAACGCGAGACCTCCCGTTCGATCGAACGCAGGATGTCGGTGGTGAACCGCTGCTGCTGGCGGTTCGGGAACAGGGCGATCGCTGCGCGCTGCAGGCTCTGCCCGTAGATCATGAAGAACAGGGTCAGCAGCACCACCGCCAGCACCGACGCGGCCAGGCGCGGTGCACGGGTCAGCATGCGGTATGGATCGTCCAGCTGGGTGCGGATCACCTGCACCTTGTGGTTGCTGTCACCGCCGGCCACGCGGGCGAAGTTTTCCGCCGCCTGGTTGGCCTGCTGCACCGGCTTGGTCAGGTCCTGCACCTGCCGGGCCACCTTGCGCAGCTGCTGCGGTGCTTCCTGCGCCCATTCCATCGCCGGACCGATCAACTGCACCGCCAGCGAACCGGTCACGCCCAGCCCGGCGCCGAGGATCAGCAGTGCGCCCAGCGCGCGCGGAATCCACAGCTTCTGCAGCAGGCGCAGGATCGGGTTGCCGACCAGTGCGAAGAACATCGCCAGCAGCACCGGCAGGATGATGTCCTGCGCGGCCCACAGCGTGTAGCCCACCGCCAGGGTGGCCAGGACCACCAGCGACATCGGCCCGCGTGGACGCGACGGGGGCGGCAGCGGCGCCTCCGCACCCTGCGGATCGGCTGGTGACGGGGACAGGAGGGACTCGCTCATCGACGCACCAACCGGGAAGGGGAGCGCATTATCCGCCGGCCGCGATCGGCGCGGCGGAGTGCGTGGATCAACGTTCGGACAGCTCGGTGGCGGCTTCGGCCGGGCGCGGTTCGCGCGGTTCCGGTTCGGGTTCCGGGCGGGGGGCAGGTGCCGGCCGTGCGTTGGCGGCGGAGGCCGCCGCCTGTGCCTGTTCGCTGGCATCGTCGGCTTCTTCGGCCGCGTCGTCGGCGGTTGCTGCAGCCTGTGCCGCCATCGCCGTGGCGAACGCCGCCTGGGCACTGGCGAACAGGTTCGAGACCGAACCGACCATCTGCAGCCAGCGCGCACCGTTGACCTTGCCGGGCACTTCCAGCTTGCCGGCGATGAAGCCACCGGCCAGGCCGACCACCACGATGCGCAACGGCGACCAGCCCTTTCGCCAGACGTCGCTGAGCGTGGACCAGTGGTCCTGGGTCTCGCCCAGGCGCACGGTCACCACCTGTTCGCAGCGTTTCACCCGCCGCTGCAGCGCGCCGAACTTCATGGCTTGCCCTCGGGCAGCTGCACGCCGGCATCGGGGTCGTCTTCGCTGGGCTCGTCGAACAGGCCCAGGCGTGACAGCTGGCGCCGGGTGGCATGCATGCCGGTGTGGTGGAAGAAGTAGGACACCCGCCAGATCGCGTAGCCGGTGACGGCCAGGCTCAGCAGCGAGGTGATCAGCAGCGCCTGCAGCCAGCTAAGGCCCCAGCTCTGCAGCAGGGCGATGAGGGTGGCCGCCATCAGCAGCCAGGCCGAGGCACCAAATACGATCGCCACGCCGGCCCAGGCCAGCGCACGGCCGAAGGCGCTGCGGGCCAGGGCGAAGTCGGCCGAGGCCAGCCGGCGCAGCGAGCGCACGGTGTGCTTGGCCGAATCGGCGGCGGCACGACCGGCCGCGCCGACCTGGCGGATGCTCTCATCCAGCGGCGGGGTGGCCGCCGGATCAGGGGCTTGCGCGTTGTCTTCGCTCACGCCGCGGCTTACTTGTCGCTGCTGCCGCGGGCCAGCTTGGCGATGATCCAGCCGGCAGCGAAGGCGACGCCGAACGAAGCCAGCGGACGCTCACGGATCAACTCGGCGGCGCTGTCGATCAGGTCCTTGCCCTTGTCCATCAACGCGTCAACCTGTTCCTTGGCAGCGGCACCACCGAATTCGGCGGCGGCCAGACCAGACAGTGCGCTGTCGGACAGTTCGGCCTTGACGTTGGCCTTGCCGATGCGCAGCTCGTCGGTCGCGGCACCGGTTGCGCCCTTGATCGCACCGCCGGCGGCCGTGGCGGCCTGCTTCAGGTGGGAACCGGCTTCACCCAGGTGTTCCTTCAGGTTCTCGGTATTGGTGGGGCTCATCGAATCACTCCTGTTGCGATGGGGGAACGGGTGTCGGCGGTGCCGACCTGGACTGACAGCAATAGCATTGCCGGGGTATAGGGGGTGTTACGGCAGGGCGATCAGCGCATCACGAGCTGGCCCTGCTGCTGGCCATTGTTGCGCAGCACGCGCACCACCAGGGTCGGCGGGCGCTGCTGGAAGTTGGCGCGCCAGCTGGCCAGGTCGGCGAATTCACCCACGGTGGCGTCGGTGATGATGTCGCCCTGCTGCAGGCCGTTGCTGGCCGCGCGGCTGCCACGCTTGACCTCGCTGACCAGCACGCCGCCGACACCCGACTGTCGCAGCGACTCGGGCAGGTCGACGAAGGTGGCACCGGTCAACCGCGGGTCCAGGCTCTCGCCGGTGACCGCACGCGCCTGTTCCTTCAGCGTGGCCTTGATCTGCACGGGCTTGCCTTCGCGGCGTACGTCCAGCGTCATCGGGCTGCCGACCGCAGCCAGGCCTTCCACGTTGTGCAGGGCTTCGGCGCTGTCCACGCGTTGGCCGTTGGCCGAGACCACCACGTCGCCCGGCTTCAACCCGGCCGCGGCGGCCGCCGAACCGGCCAGCACGCGGGTGATCAGCGCACCGCGCGTTTCGCCCAGGCCCAGCCCCTGGGCGATCTGCGCGGTCAGGTTCTGGCTCTCCACGCCCAGCGTGCCGCGTACCACCACGCCGTGCTTGACCAGCTGGTCGACCACGCTGCGCGCCAGGTTGGACGGAATCGCCAGGCCCAGGCCGATGTTGCCGGCCATGCTGCCCTGCGGGTTGAAGCTGGCGGTATTGATGCCGACCAGCTGGCCCTGCAGGTCGACCAGGGCGCCACCGGAATTGCCCGGGTTGATCGACGCATCGGTCTGGATGAAGTTCTGGTAGCCCAGGCCACGGATGCCGCTGCGGCCCACCGCCGAGACGATGCCCGAGGTGACCGTCTGGCTGAAGCCGAACGGGTTGCCGATGGCCACCACGAAGTCACCGACCCGCAGCTGGTCGCTGTTGCCGAGCTTGATGTCGGTCAGGTTCTGCGCCGGGATGCGGATCAGCGCGATGTCGGTATCGCGGTCCGAACCGAGGAACTCGGCCTTCACCGTGCGCCCGTCGGCCAGTGTCACCTGCACGTCATCGGCGTTGTCGATGACATGGTGGTTGGTCAGCACCAGGCCTTCCTTGGCGTCGATGATCACGCCCGAGCCCAGCGATTCGTTGATGCGCTCCTGCGGGATATCCGGGAACAGGCGGCGGAAGAACGGGTCGTTGAAGAACGGGTTGCGCACGCGCACCACCTGCTTGGTGTTGACGCTGACCACGGCCGGCATCGCCTTTTCCAGCATCGGCGCCAGCGAAGGCACCGCCTGTCCGGCCACCGCGGCCGGCAACGCGGCGGTGGTCGGCAGCACCGCTGGCAGCGGTGCTGCATCGGCACGGTTGTCCAGGTGGGCATTGATGCCGGTGGCAACGAAGCCACCGAAGGCGGCGGCGATTGCGAGCGTAAGCAGGGTGGGAAGCGGTCGCATGGTTGTCGGTTCGCTGGCGTGGGTGGGGGCGGTTCGGCCCTACGGTAAAACAAGCTGAATGAGTGTGTCGCGATCTGGATAAATGCGCCATGAAAACCGCAGGCCGCGAAAGGCGAGTGAGGAGGCTGACAGCATGGCTGTGGCGACACCGCACAGGCGACGCCTGCACCACCGAAGACGATCGCCGGGGGCGCCGACACAGACCGATACCTGCGCAGTTCCGCGCAACCGGGTGCCGCAATGCGCCACAGCACGCATCGGATGCCGCGTCCGTGCAGCGGCACGCAACGGCCATCTTCGACCACGCGCTTGCTGTGGCGTAGTCCTTAAAAAAAGGGGTTTCCTGTCAACCCGCCGCTTCTGCGGCAGTGGTGGGCTACACCATGGCCGTCGCATCAGATGCGATTGCGGGCGCGTGCCCCGTTCCACGATCGTCAATGTCGGTATAGCATCGCCCCGTTTTGATACTTAAGGCCCCCAGGAGGGCAACATGAGCAACGGTAATGGTGTGTCGGTCGTGACCGACGCTGTCGAGAACGTCAAAGAAGCCGCCACCAACGTTGGCGAGACCATCGCCCACGCCGCCGAAGACGCCGTGAAGTCGGTCAAGAAGACCGTCAAGCGCGCCACCAAGGCGGCCGGTACCCGCGTTGCCAAGGCCAAGAAGGCCGTGGCCAAGGTCGAGAAGACCGTTGCCAAGAAGGCCGACAAGGCCGCCAAGTCGGTCGGCAAGACCGTTGCCAATGCCAAGAAGAAGCTGGAAGCGGCCAAGAAGAACGCCAAGGCCGAAGCCGCTGCCCTGAAGAAGGAAGTGGCCAAGAAGAAGGCCGCTGCAGGCAAGGCTGTGACCAAGAAGGCCGCTGCCGCCAAGAAGGCCACCAAGGCTGCCGCCAAGAAGGTCGCCACCGTGAAGAAGGCCGCCACCAAGAAGGCCGCCGTCGCGAAGAAGACCGTTGCCAAGAAGACCGTGGCCGCCAAGAAGGTGGTCGGCAAGAAGGTCGCCACCGCCAAGAAGGCTGTGGCCAAGAAGACCGTCGCCGCCAAGAAGGTCGCCGGCAAGAAGGCCGTGGCTGCGAAGAAGGTTGTCGGCAAGAAGGTTGCCGCCACCAGGAAGGTCGCCACCAAGAAGACCGCGGCCGCCAAGAAGGTTGTCGGCAAGAAGGCTGCCGTCGCCAAGAAGGCTGTTGGCAAGAAGGCCGCCGTCGCCAAGAAGGCTGTCGGCAAGAAGACCGCCGTCGCCAAGAAGGCGGTGGGCAGGAAGGTTGCCGCCACCCGCAAGACGGTCGCCAGGAAGGCTGCGCCGCTGAAGAAGGTCGCCGCCAAGAAGGCTCCGGCCAAGAAGGCCGTGCGCAAGGTCGCCAAGCGCAAGTAATCGCGCCGTGACCGAAGGCCCTGCCACCCACCGGGTGGTAGGGCCTTTCGCGTTTCTGGGGCGCTACCTGGGGCAAGATGCAGGTTCTTCCCGCCGGAGCCCCGACCATGCGCGGTATCGACTTCAGTTCCTGGCAGGGCGTGCTGTCCACGTTGGCCGGCCTGGTCCTGATCACCCTGCTCGGCGTCGGCATCCGCCTGCTGGTGATGCAGACCCTGCAGCAGCGCCGCGAGCGCGAGAACCGGCAGATCAACGAACGGCTGCGCACGCTGATGGCCGCCTACAAGACCCTGGGCGGTTCGTTCACCGGCGAGCTGGGCGTGGATCCCAGCCATCGTCGCGACCTGCGCCAGCGCGAAGATGCCGACGGCATCGCCGAGCCGCGCTCGGACCGTGCGCGGCGCATCCGCGATGCGGTCGAGGCCGCGCTGTCGGACATCCTGCTGCTGGGCACCGACGAACAGGTGCGGCTGGCCACGCGTGCCGCCAACGAACTGGCACAGGGGCGGCCGGTGCATACCCACGAACTGGTGGTCTCGCTGCGCGACTTCGTGCGCGAAGCGCTGGATCTGGCCCCGATTCCGGCCGATCTGCAGATTCCACCGCAGGGGCCGACCCGGCCCGTTGCCAGTGGTGGCGGCAAGGGCCGTAACGACGGCGATGCCAAGGGCGGCCGTGCAGGCGGTGGCGGTGGTGGTGGAATGGGCGCCGGCATGGGCGGCATGGGCCTCGGTGCCGGCGCCGCACTGGGCGCCGGCCATGCTGCTGCCAGCGATGAAACGGACGCGCGCTGAGCACGTCCGCCGGGTTCAGCGCGTCAGCTCGTAGAGCGGCACGAAGCCGCCGTAGATCATCCGCGCGCCGTCGAACGGCATCGGATTCTTCGTTGGATCAAACCGCGGGTCCTCCATCATCTTCTTCATGCCGGCGTCGCGGGTCGGCTTGTCCGGCCATTCGATCCAGGAAAACACCACCGTCTCATCCGGCGTGGCTTTCACCGCGCCGAAGAAGTCGGTGGTCTTGCCGTGCGGCACGTCATCGCCCCAGCACTCGACCACGCGCAGCGCGCCGTACTCGATGAAAACGGGATCCCCTGTGCGTGCATGGGCGAGGAACTTCTCCTTGTTGGCGGTGGGCACCGCCAGGACGAAACCGTCGATGTAGCTCATTGCCTGCCTCCGGATGGACCGTGCCACATGCACGGCCTTCAGGTACACGACGAACCAGCGCGTAGGGAATCGACATCCCGCGTGCGCCTGTTCAGCCCGGGCCACCCGGGAGCGGGGCCAGCACCGTATCCGGTGGCTGCTGGCCGGCCAGGTGGCGCACGAAGTAGTCCCACATGCGGTGCGTGTAGGTGGCGTCGTTGCGGAACAGTTCGTGGTCCTGCCGGGCCAGGTACAGCAGGTCGTAACTACGCTGGGCCTTGTTCAGGGCCGCGGCCAGCTGCAGGGTCAGCGCCGGTGGCGCGTTCTCGTCCAGTTCGCCATAGACCAGCAGCAGATGCCCGCGCAGGTTGCCGGCCAGTGCCGCATTGTCGAGCCCGGCAAAGGGGGCCGGCACGCCATCGGCCATGGCTGTAGCTGGCACCACGCCACCGAACAGCCGGTCCATGCCGTGCAGGGCGCCGCCGTACATGCCCTGGAAATTGTGGCTGCCGGCCGAGGCCACAGCCACCTTGTAGAACGCCGGGTGGCGCAGCAGTGCACGCGCCGCGCTGTAACCACCGAACGAATGCCCGTAGATGCCGACCCGCTGCAGGTCGATGCCCCGGTAGCGTTCGCCCAGCTGGCGCAGCGCGGCCACATGGTCATCGAGCTGCACATCGGCGCCGTGCAGGAAGCTGCTGTCATGGAATGCCTTGTCGCGGCCGCCGGTGCCGCGGGCATCGATGCTGACCACCACGAAGCCGAGCTCGGCCAGGCTGGCGCGCGATACCGGGTTCTGCGCCGAAACCGCTTCGGCATAGGTCACCGGCGCATTGCTGATGAAGGCACCGCCGTACATCGCGTCGATCACCGGGAAGCTGCCGTCATCGCGATAGTCGCGGGGCAGGTAGACGGTGGCGAAGATCGGCGTGCGCCCGTCGGCGGCCAGCAGCCGTTCGCGCCGCGGCGGCCGCCAGCCAGCAGCGATGATCGCCTGCGCATCCGCAGCCTCCAGCACCATCACTTCGCTGCCATCGTCGCTGGCGCGCAGCACCGTGCGCGGCGGCTGCGCGAGGCTGGACACGGTATCCACCAGATAGCTGCCGCCGGGCGACAGCGCCTGCGGCGCGCGTCCGCCGAACAGCATGCCGGTGCCCGCATCGGCCAGGTGGTCGCTGCCATCGGCGGCCAGGCGCTGCACCGGCCCACCGTGCAGTGCTACCCGGTACAGGCCACGTACGTAGGGATCGCCGCCCTCGACACCTCCAGCACTGAAGTATGCCCAAGCGCCTGCGCTGTCCACCCCGAGCAGGTCACGCACCGCCCACCGGCCGCGGGTGAGCTGGCGCATCACCTTGCCGTCGGACAGGCGCACCCGGTACAGATGGCCCCAGCCATCACGCTGCGAGAACCACACGGCGGTGTCCTGGCCGGGCAGGATCGCAACCGAGGCACGGTTGTAGGAATACAGGCTGAGCTGCAGGCGCGCGTCGCCGGCTTCTTCCAGCACGGTGCGCAGCGCACCGCTGCCGGCATCGATCTCCACCAGGCGCAGTCGTCGCGGCGCGCCGAAGTGCGCGATCGCGGCATACAGCCGGTGGCCGTCCCAGCCCAGCAGGCCGGCCTCGCTGAGGGTGTTCCAGCCCTCGGGCAGGGTGATGTCCTGCTGCCGGCCGCTGCGCACATCGACGATGTACAGGCTGTCACGCACCTGCTGTGCATCGCCCAGCAATCCCAGTTTCACCGTGTGCACGCGGGGCCGCGCGCCGCCGGCCGGGGTGCTTTCCAGATAGGGGTAGTCCCGCAGCGCACGTTCGTCGTAGCGGACGCCGGCAACATAGCGTCCATCGGGCGACCAGCCGACGGCGAATGGCCGCGCCGGCATCCGGCCCTGGCTGCGTGGAATACCGCGCAGGGTGAAATCGGGCAATACACCATAGCCATGGCCGGCGACACCGCCGGTGGTCAGCGCCCGCGGTGCCTGTCGGCGTTGCTGCAGCCATAGATTGTGGTCGCGCACCTGCAGCCAGGCCTCGCCGTCGGGTGCGGGCAGTGCATCGGCAGCAGGCATGGCGCCCTGCGTCCGCAGGCACTGCCAACGTGGCCACTGGCAGTCGATGCCGGCTTCACCGCTGAAGCGCAGGCGCAGGCCATCGGCCAGCACCTGCACATTGACCAACCGCAACCGTTGCCCGTTCACCCCCAGGGCCCCCGCAGCGCTGTCCAGCGCAGCGCGATCGAACAGGATCTGCCGGGAGGCCTGCGCCGGATCGACCAGCACGCCCTCGCGCCGGCCCTGGCCGTCTTCGCGTTCGTACCAGAAGCGGCCATCGGCCAGCCAGTTCGGCAGGAGCGAGGCATTGCGCAGCGCACCGCGCAGGTGGCTGTCGTGCACGCGCTCGGCGCGCTGGTAATCGGAGGGCTGCAACGGCCGAGCCGATGCTGTGGAAAGCACGCCGATGAAGGCGAGGACGGCGGCGCAGAACCGGAACCGCAGCGGGGCAGGTACGTGCAAGGCAACCTCCTGTTGCAAGGGTCAGCGGAATTCGAATGCACGCGCGCCGCGCGCGTATGCCAGACGCAGCCTGAATCAAGCCAAAAAATTCAGCAATGCGAAGACCGCTGTTTTCAGGGAGCGTTGTGGCGAATAACGGAGAATTTACATTCCCGATGCGATGGCGCCCTGGCGCTGCTGCACACCATAAGAAAGTAAAGGTGTACCCCCATGAAGAATTCGCTGATTGCTCTGGCCCTGGCCGCTGCCCTGCCGTTCACCGCTTCGGCTGCTGAGAACCTGTCCTACAACTACGCCGAAGCCGACTACGCCAAGACCGACGTTGAAGGCATCAAGGCCGACGGCTGGGGCGTGAAGGGTTCCTACGGCTTCCTGCCGAACTTCCACGCCTTCGGCGAATACAGCCGCCAGGAAATCGACCACACCAACCTGAAGGTTGACCAGTGGAAGGTCGGTGCCGGCTACAACGTTGAAATCGCTCCGAGCACCGACTTCGTTGCCCGCGTTGCCTACCAGAAGTTCGACCGCAAGCACGGTCTGGACTTCAACGGCTACAGCGCTGAAGCCGGTATCCGCACTGCCTTCGGCGCCCACGCCGAGGTCTACGGCATGGTCGGTTACGAAGACTACGCCAAGAAGCACGGCGTCAATCCGGATGGCCAGTGGTACGGCCGCCTGGGTGGTCAGGTCAAGCTGAACCAGAACTGGGGCCTGAACGGCGAGCTGAAGATGAACCGCCACGGCGACAAGGAATACACCGTCGGCCCGCGCTTCAGCTGGTAATTGCTGCCTCGGCGCGATTGCGCGCTGAAGACGCCCCAACAGGCCCGGCATTTGCCGGGCCTGTTGCGTTTGCGCCGTGGCAAACCGGAATGCTGTCTGACTGGCGGAATGCGCGGGCCAGCCATTGCAAGGAATTGGATTCCGCCGCTGCGGGCACCGACCTACGTTGGATGTCCCATGTTGCCTGGACATGCCGCAATGCCGCTGACCCTCCCGCCTCTGCTGCCTGATCGGCCACGACGCCTGGCGCTGCTGGACCCGCACCCGGTACTGCGGTTGGGCGTGGAAGTGCTGCTGCGCCAGCACGCGGGTGTGCAGGTACGGGTGAGCCTGTCCAGCGAGGCGCACCTGCTGCACCTGCTGGAGCGCAGCCCGACGTGTGTCGACCTGCTGCTGATCGATGCGTTGCCCATGGGCGACCTGGGCGATGGGTTGGCCCTGTTGCACGTGCTGTCGCAGCGCTGGCCGGCACTGCCGGTGCTGGTGCTCTCGGCACACTGCAATGCCAGCACGGTGGCCACCGCGATGCGTGCCGGTGCGCGCGGCTTCCTGTCCAAGTCGACGCCACCGGACGTGCTGCTGCGTGCCATTGATGTGGTCGCCCGGGGAGGGCGCTTCGTGCCACCGGAGCTGCGCGCGGAACTGAACCTGCCGGGCACGCGTGCACGCAGAATGCCGGCCCCGGCACTGGTGCCGTTGAGCCAGCGCGAACGGGAAGTGCTCGGGCTGGTGCTGAAAGGGGTCAGCACCAGCGAAATGGCCCTGCGATCGGGGCGTTCAGCCAGCACGATCAGCTCGCAGAAAACCTCGGCCTACCGCAAGCTCGGCATCCGCGGGGACGGTGACCTGTTCCGCTTCCGCCACCTGCTGGAATGCGGATGAGCGGCGTTACTCGCCCTGGTACTGCTTCTCTTCCACCAGTGCCGAACCGGCCACGCGGTTGATCTCGTTCTTCACCTGCACGCGCTCGCCATTGGTGCCATAGACGCCGCGTGCCAGCTGGATGAATGCATCATCGAACACCTGGGCCGCTTCCTTGTCGCGCAGCTGGTCCTGGATGTCCCACATACGCTCGTTGATCGCCTTCAACTGCTGCTGCAGCGCGGCCAGGGCCGGCTGTGCCTGCAGCTGCTGCTGCAACAGGGGCAGCAGGCCGTCCAGCTCGGTGCGCACGTTGGCCAGCTTGGCGGCATCGTCGATGCGCTCGGCCTTGATCTGGAGAATGGTGATCTTGTCGATCAGCTCGCCGATCGATACCGGGGTCAGGATGGCGTCCACGCGGTTGGTTCCTGGAAACAGGGCGCCATGATACCGCGCCGCTGGCGCATGGCCCCGATCCACGGGATTTACGCCGAATTTGCGCCGCGGGCCGGGCCGCACCCTCGATCCGTTACGGCCACGCGCTGGACACTGCCGTCCCGGCGGCGTGACCGCCTTCGACGAGGAACACAGTGCAGTGAACAGCAAGGGGATGATGGCGGCGGTGGTGGCCGCCCTGGCAGGGCTGCTTGGCATGGGCAGCGCGCAGGCACAGGTGCAGGTCAGTGGCAGTGCGGCCTTGACCAGTGACTACGTGTGGCGCGGCAGCTCGCAGAGCGATGGTGACCCGGCGGTGCAGGCCGGCGCGAAGATCTCGATCCCATCGGGCTGGTACGCCAGCGTGTGGGGGTCCAACGTCTCGTTCAAGCCGGACAATGGCGCGCGCAGCGAGTTCGACCTGGTGGCGGGCTGGTCCGGCGCGCTGGCACCGGACTGGACGCTGGATGCGAACCTGACCCGCTATGTGTATCCGGGTACCGGTCGTGCGCTGGACTGGACCGAACTCAACACCACCGTGACCTGGAAGCAGCGCGCCTGGCTGCAGGTCGCGCATTCCAACGATGCGTTGGCCGGTGGCCATCGCGGAACCTATGCCCAGCTGGGCGTGCGTGTGCCGCTGCACGAACGCGTCCGCCTGGAAGCAGCGGTGGGCCAGTACTGGCTGGCCACCGCGCAGGGCCCGGATTACCTGCATGGCCAGCTCAGTGCCATTGCCACGCTGACTCCGGCATGGGAGCTGCGCGCCACCGTGCATGACACCGACAGCGCGGCCAAGCGACTGTTCCCGGGCAATGCCGGTGGACGCTGGGAGCTGGCGCTGCAGGGCAGCTTCTAGTTCGACGATGCCGCCTGGCGCGCGCGCAGCGCGCCGGGCAGCCACAGCAGCAGGGCCAGCACGGCCACGGCGGCACCGGCCACGCAGACGCCGGTCCAACCGTAGCGCTGGTAGACCTGCGCCGACAGCAGCGAACCCAGCGAGCCGCCGATGAAGTAGCCGGTCATGTAGCCGGCATTGAGGCGGTTGCGCGCCGCGGGCTGCAGCGCATAGATCAGGTTCTGGTTGCTGACGTGCAGCAGCTGTGCGGCCAGGTCCAGCACCACCACGCCGATCAGCAGCGCCAGCAGCGAGTGGGCCGACAGCCCCAGTGGCAGCCACGACAGCAGCAACAGCACCAGCGCGATGGCAGTGGCGCGTCCGGTCTGGCCGCGGTCGGACATGCGCCCGGCCAGGCCGGCCGCCAGCGTGCCGGCTGCACCGACCAGCCCGAACAGGCCGATGGTGGCATCGCTGTAGGCGTAAGGTGGCCGTGCCAGCAGGAACGCGAGCGGGGTCCAGAAAATCGCGAACATGGCAAAGCTGCAGGCACCCAGCAGGGTGCGCTGGCGCAGCACCGGCTCCTGCACGAACAGCACGCCGATCGAGCGCAGCAAGGCGAAATAGCCCAGGCCGGCGCTGTGGTGGAATCGCGGCAGGCCGCGCTGCAATGCCAGTGCGGTCAGCACCAGGGTGCCGGCAGCGATGGCATACACCAGGCGCCAGTCACCCAGGCTGGAAAGCAAGCCGGCCACGGTACGCGCCAGCAGGATGCCCAGCAGCAGGCCACTCATCAGCGTGCCGACCACGCGGCCACGATGTTCCGGCGCGGCCAGCGTGGCCGCGAACGGCACCAGCACCTGTGCCACCACCGAAAACAGTCCGGTGATCGCGGTCCCGACCAGCAGCCAGGCCAGCGACGGCGCGCAGGCACTGATCACCAGGCCACCGGCCGACAGCAGGCTCATCACCACGATCAAGCGGCGGCGCTCGAACAGGTCACCCAGTGGCACCAGCAGGATCAGTCCGGCGGCATAGCTCAGCTGTGCTGCGGTAACCACCATGCCGACCTGGCCGAACGGCACGCCGAAGGCATCTGCGATGGTGTGCAGCAGCGGTTGCGCATAGTAGTTGCTGGCCACGGCCACGCCGGTGGCGACCGACATCAGCAGCACCTGCCAGCGGTGCAGAGGGGGAAGGGACGGGCTCACGCGGTGTTCCAGGAAGCGGGGTGCACAGTGTCCGCCTGCTGCGGTCATGATGGAAATGAATCATCATCATCCTTGTCATCTGAAAACAAGATAGCTGGATGAACCTCAAGCAGCTCGAGTTTGCCGTCGCCCTGGCCGAGGAGGGCAATTTCACCCGTGCCGCCGAGCGCTGCCACGTGGTGCAGTCCGCGCTCAGCCACCAGATCGCCCACCTGGAACAGGAACTGGGTGCCACGCTGTTCGAGCGCCTGCCACGCCAGGTGCGGGCTACCGCCGCCGGCGAGGCGTTGCTGGTGCACGCACGCCAGGTGCTGGCCAGCCTGCGCCACCTGCGCGCCGACGTGGCCGCCGTCAGTGGCGAAGTGCGTGGCCTGCTGGCCATCGGGCAGATTTCTTCGCTGACCGACATCGACGTCGTGGCGATGCTGGCGGCCTTCCAGCGGGTGCACCCACAGGTGGAGTTCCAGCTGCGCGTGGACAAGAGCGAAGACCTGATCGCACAGGTGCAGTCGCGCGCGCTGGATGTGGCACTGGTCGGCCTGGCGCCGTCGGCAGCGCTGGATGGCGTCTGCCACCAGGTGCTGCAGGAGGAGGATCTGGTAGCGGTACTGGCGCCGTCGCACCGGCTCGCCGGGCGCACGCGGTTGCCATTGACCGCACTGCAGGATGAAGCGCTGGTCGACTTCCCGCGCGGTACCGGTGCGCGCCGGCAGACCGACGATGCCTTCGCCGCCGCTGGCCTGCCGCACACGGTGCGTTTCGAGGTCAACCTGATGGAACTGGTCGAGCGCTTCGTCCGCCACGGATTGGCGGTCGGCATCGTGCCGGCGTTGATCGCCGAAGGTTTCCAGGGCGTGGTTCAGATTCCACTGCAGCCGACCCCGACCCGGCGCGTACACCTGGTCTGGCAGCGGCTGCCGACGCCAGCCGCGCGCGCCTTCGTCGAGGCCGTGCTCAGCCGCGCAGGCGCAGGCTCAGGCCCTTGAGGAAGTTGCGCAGCATCTGGTCCAGGCAGCGCCGGTAGTTGGTGTGCCCGGGCTGGCGGAACAACGCACCGACTTCCGACTTGGACACGTTGAAGCCGGCGCTGGCGAAGATCTCCATCAGGTCCACGTCGCGCAGCTGGAAGGCCACGCGCAGCTTCTTCAGCACCAGGTTGTTGTCGATGCGGGTTTCCACCGCACGCTGCGGCTGGCTCTCGTCGCGACCGCGCAGGTGCACGATCAGGCCATCGAGGAAGTGCGCCAGTGCGCTGTCGTTCATCGCCTCGAAACCGGCTTCGTCCTCGCGGCGCAGCCAAGCCTTCACCTGCTCGGTATCCACGGCGAAGGCCGGGTCGGCCATCTGGCACAGGGTGACCACGTGCTGGTCACCCAGGTCCAGGGAGTAGCGCACGCTGCGCAGGACATCATTGTTGATCATGGCGCAATTGTACCGGTCACCCCGACACGTGGGGTCGCCGCCGGGGTCAGACCCCTTTGCTCCGCAAAGGGATCTGACCCCGGATCCGGCCGATCCGGCAACACGGGTGCTGCCGGACGGTGCCAGAATGGGGATCTGGTTTTCCCCCTGGAGTTGCCTGATGACCCGCACTGTCCTGATTACCGGCGCCACATCCGGCTTCGGCGCCGCCGCTGTCCACCGCTTCGCCCAGGCCGGCTGGAAAGTGATCGCCACCGGCCGCCGCGGCGAACGCCTGCAACCGCTGGTCGAGCGCTATGGCAAGGACGTGGTGCACGCCGCCGCCTTCGACATCCGCGATCCGGTGGCGATGGAGGCGGCCCTGCTGGCGCTGCCGCCGGCCTTCGGCGAGATCGACCTGCTGGTCAACAACGCCGGTCTGGCGCAGGGCACCGCACCGGCACAGAGCGCCAGGCTGTCGGACTGGACCACGATGATCGACACCAACATCACCGCGCTGGTGACCCTGACCCACCGCCTGCTGCCGCAGCTGGTGGAGCGCAAGGGCGCGATCATCAACATCTCGTCGGTGGCCGGCGTCTACCCGTACCCGGGTGGCAACGCCTACGGTGGCACCAAGGCCTTCGTCAGCCAGTTCTCGCTGGGCCTGCGTTCGGACCTGCACGGCACCGGCGTGCGCGTGACCACGATCGAGCCGGGCATGGCCGAGACCGAGTTCACCGTGGTCCGCACCCATGGCGACCAGAATGCATCGGACAAGCTGTACAGCGGTGCCAATCCGATGACCGCCGAAGACATCGCCGAACAGATCTTCTGGGTGGCCACGCTGCCACCGCACCTGAACATCAATCGCCTGGAGCTGATGCCGGTCAGCCAGTCCTTCGCCGGGTTCCAGGTCGCCCGCGAGGGCTGACGCCGTGTGTGGAGTCGAGCCATGCTCGACTCGGCAGAAACAAAAAAAGCCGGGCAATGCCCGGCTTTCTTCATGCAGTCCCGCAGAACGTCACTGCGCCTTGATGGCCATCGCCTGCAGGCCGGTGCCATCCAGCTTCTGCTTCGCTTCAGACAGTTCGCCGGCGCTGCCGTACGGCCCCATGCGCACGCGATACACGGTCTTGCCGTTGATCTGCGCCGACTCCACGCGTGCCGCCAGGCCCATCATGGCCAGCTTGGCCTTGGTGGCTTCGGCGTCGCCGGACGCACCGAAGGCACCTGCCTGCAGGATGTAGCGGGCGTTGTCGGCGGGCGCCGGTGCGGCAGTGGTCGCCGGCGCGGTGGGCGCGGCTTCCGCGCGCGGCGCGGGGGCGGCGGCCGTGCTGGTCGACGCCGGTGCGGTGCTGGCCGGCGGGGTTGCCGCGGCCGGGCGCTCGCTCAGCGGTGCCGGCAGCGGACGGTTGCTCGCGGTCACCGGTGCGATGCTGGCGACGCTGGCCGTTGCGGTCGGTGCCGGCGTGGCCGTGCTCGCCGGCGGCACCGGCTTGCCCTCCAGCGCGGCCTGCGCGCGCGACGCTTCGGCCTTGGCCCGGCGCTGGTCCTCGGCACGCGCGCTGGCGGCCAGTTCGGCGTCGGACATTTCCACTTCCTTGCCCGGCAGCAGGGTGTAGAAGTCGTACTGCGTCGCCGCGGGCTTCTCCGGTTCGGCCGGCTTCGGCGTGGCCGGCTGCGCGGCTGGCTGGCTGCCGACATCGCTGTCTGCATCAGCAACCGGGGCCGGCTGCGCGTTCGGGTTCGGCTGCGGACCGGCGCGCAGGAAGCCGTCGCCTTCGCCCTTGAACAGGTTCGGCGCCGCCAGGAACACCACGGCGGCGATCGCCACACCGGCCACCAGCCACACCCATCCGGGTGTGCCCTGGCTGCTGCTGTTGCGTCGTGCCTGGGTTTTGCCGCGTCGTGCTGCCATGTGTACTGCGTCTCCTGATGCTTACATTTTTTCCGGGGCGCTCACGCCCAGGAGTTCAAGGCCGTTGGCCAGCACCTGGCGCGCCGCGCAGGCCAGGGTCAGCTTGGCGTTGCGATCGGCGGCGTCTTCCACCAGCACCGGCGTCCCGTGATACCACGTGTGGAAGGCATGCGCCAATTCACGCAGGTACTGCGCCACCAGGTGCGGCTCCAGCGCCACGCCGGCCGCTTCCACCACTTCCGGATAGCGCGAGATCTCGTTCATCAACAGCAGCGAGGCATCGTCGGCCAGGTGGCCAAGGTTGGCCAGGCCATTGCCCTGCTCGTACACCAGGCCCTTTTCCTGCGCCTGGCGCAGCAGGCTGCAGACACGGGCGTGCGCGTACTGCACGTAGAACACCGGATTGTCGTTGCTCTGCTGGCGCGCCAGGTCGATGTCGAAGGTCAGCTGCGAATCGGGCTTGCGCGCGATCAGGAACCAGCGGGTCGCATCGCGGCCGGCTTCTTCGATCAGGTCGCGCAGGGTGAAGTAGCTGCCGGCACGCTTGGACAGCTTCACTTCCTCGCCGCCGCGCATGACCGTGACCATCTGGTGCAGCACGTATTCCGGCCAGCCCTGCGGGATGCCCACTTCCATCGCCTGCAGGCCGGCGCGCACGCGCGCCAGCGAGCCGTGATGGTCGGCGCCCAGTTCGGTGATCGCGCGCTCGTAGCCGCGCTGCCACTTGGACAGGTGGTAGGCCACGTCCGGCACGAAGTAGGTGAAGGTGCCGTCGGACTTGCGCATCACGCGGTCCTTGTCGTCACCGAAGTCGGTGCTGCGCAGCCACAGCGCGCCGCCTTCCTCATAGGTGTGGCCGGACGCCTGCAGCTTGGCCACCGCTTCGGCAACCTTGCCGTCGGCGTACAGCGAGCTTTCCAGGAAGTAGATGTCGAAGTCGACACCGAACGCGGCCAGGTCCAGGTTCTGCTCGTTGCGCAGGTAGGCCACGGCGAAGCGGCGGATTGCCTGCATGTCGTCCGGGTCCTTGGCGCCGACCACGGTGCTGCCTTCCAGGTCGACGCTGGCACCGGCCATGTAGGCGCGGGCGACATCGGCGATGTACTCACCGCGGTAGCCGCCTTCCGGCCAGCCGTCCTGATCGGGTGCGATGCCCTTGATCCGCGCCTGGGTGGACAGCGCCAGGTTCTCGATCTGCACGCCAGCGTCGTTGTAGTAGAACTCGCGCTTGGCGTTCCAGCCGTTGGCATCGAGCACGCGGGCCACGCAGTCGCCGATCGCCGCTGCGCGGCCATGGCCGACATGCAGCGGGCCGGTCGGGTTGGCCGACACGTACTCCACGCCCACCGTGCGGCCATTGCCGGACAGGTTGCGGCCGTAGTCGTGGGCTTCCTTGATGACCGAGGCGGTTTCGCGCTGGTACGCGGCCGGGGCCAGATGGAAGTTGATGAAGCCGGGGCCGGCGATCTCGACCTTGCTGACGTCCTCGCTGCGCGGCAGCGCCTCGACCAGCGCCTGTGCCAGTGCGCGCGGATTGCTGCGCGCGGCCTTGGCCAGCAGCATCGCGGCGTTGGTGGCGAAGTCGCCGTGGTCACGGGTCTTCGGGCGCTCGACCACGAAGTCCGGCGGCAGGGAGTCGGCGGGCAGGGTGCCATTGGCGCGCAAGGCTTCGATGCCTTGGCTGATCAGGGCGCGGAGGAGATTTTTCACGAGGCCTGCTGTGAGAATGAGCGGCGGAATCGCCCATTTTAGCGCAGATGCCCGCGCCCACGCTGACCAGGACATGCCTGCGGGGCGCCCGCCCGGCCCTGACCAGGGCCGTTCAGCCGAACAGGCGCGGCTGGGGCGGGGACAGCAGGCCCCGTTCAGCAAATGAAACGGGGCGGCCCTCGCCGACCACGAAGTGGTCGAGCAGGCGCACGTCCACCAGTGCCAGCGCCTGCTGCAGTTCATCGGTGATGCGGGTATCGGCGCCGGAGGGCTCGGGGTCGCCGGAAGGGTGATTGTGGCTGAGGATCACCGCTGCCGCATTGTGCAGCAGGGCTCGACGCACCACCTCGCGGGGATAGACCGGGGCGGCATTGATGGTGCCCTGGAACAGTTCTTCGCAGGCGATCAGGCGGTGGCGGTTGTCCAGGAACAGCGCCATGAAGATCTCGCGGGCCTGGCCGCGCAGGCGGTGCTGCAGATAGCGGCCGACCGCAGCCGGGTTGTTGCCGACGGCCTCGCCCTGCTGAAGTTCGGCCGCCAGATAGCGGTGGGCCAGTTCCAGCCCGGCGGCCAGTGCACAGCTTCGAGCAGGGCCCAGCCCCGGCAACCGGGCCAGCTCGCGGGCCGGGCGGTCCAGCAGCACACGCAGGGGACCGTGCGCCTGCAGCAGGTCGCGCGCGGTCTGCACCGCATCGCGTCCACCGAAGCCGGAGCCGAGGAACAGTGCCAGCAGTTCTGCGTCGGACAGCGTGGCGGGGCCGCGTGCGATCAGCTTCTCGCGGGGACGTTCCTGTTCGGGCCAGTCGTGGATGGGCATGCCTGCATCATCGCCAGTGGGGGCGATGCGGCCCATCAGGGCAGGACGCATGCCCGGGTCGGCCGTTGCCTCAGTCGCGTCGCGACTGCAGGTAGGCGAACAGCTCCTGGTTGTTCTGCAGCCCCAGCTTGCGCTTGGCCTCGGCCTTCTGCCGGCTGATCGTCTTGGGGCTGCGGCCGCAGTGGACGGCGATGGCGTTCACTTTCAGCCCGGCGGCCAACAGGTCCAGCACTTCCTGTTCGCGGGCGGACAGCGCCGCCGGTTCGCGCGCGAACATCAGGTCGCGCGCCTGCAGGTGGTGGCGCAGCTGCTGCGAGACGAACACCTGCCCTGCCATGGCCGCGTTCAAGGCCTGCGGCAACTCGCCGAAATCGGCGCACTTGTCGACCAGGCCGCTGACACCCTCACGCAGCAGGCCATCGAGCAGGCCGGGGTGGCGGGCGCCGGTAAGCACCACCACGGGCATGCGCGGGTGGCGTGCGCGCAGTTCAGCGATCAGTTCCGGGCCATCCGGGCCGGTGCCCGGCATGGAGAGGTCGGTCAGCACCGCGTCGCAGCCGTGGTGCTCGACCAGCTGCAGCAGCTCGGCGCCGTCACGCGCGCTGCCGACGACCTCCATCAGGTGGGTCTGCAGCACGATGCGGATGCCGTGCAGGACGACGGGATGGTCGTCGGCGATGATGATGCGCGGGTGCACGCGGAATCCTCGAAAAGCGAAGCGGCACACCTGCGGCGGCCACTGATGATTCTGCAAACGTGGCCGGCCTACAGGTATAGGAAAGTTCCGAATCGCAGTGTCTTGAACCCCGGAAGCGCTGTGGTGCAAGTCCCATCTGCTGATAGCTGCCCGCTATGTGCGCTGTGCACCGGGACATTACCGACCATCGGGTAAGCTAATGCCCTCGTTTGCACAGGAATTCCAGGTGGCTGACTCCCCCAACGCTTCCCCCGCGCCCGGCCGCGCGCTGGAAGGCCAGAAACTGCTGTTGTGCGTCGGAGGCGGGATCGCGGCCTACAAGGCCCTGGAACTGGTGCGACGCCTGCGTGATGCGGGCGCCCAGGTGCAGGTGGCGATGACCGCCGGCGCCCAGCAGTTCGTCACCCCCCTCAGTTTCCAGGCCCTGTCCGGGCAGCCGACCCGCACCACGCTGTGGGACAGCGCCGCCGAACAGGCCATGGGCCACATCGAGCTGGCCCGCTGGGCGGACCGCATCGTGGTCGCGCCGGGAACCGCCGATCTGCTGGCCCGGCTGGCCCAGGGCCATGCCGATGACCTGGTCAGCACCCTGTGCCTGGCCAGCACCGCACCGCTGACGATCTGCCCGGCGATGAACCATCGCATGTGGCTGCATCCGGCCACCCAGGCCAACATCGCCCTGCTGCGCCAGCGTGGTGCGCAGGTGATCGGCCCGGTCGATGGCCCGCTGGCCGAAGGTGAATCCGGTCCCGGCCGGCTGGCCGAACCCGGCGACATCGTGGCCGCGCTGGCCGCCAATGGCGGCGCCGCTGCGACGGTTGCCGCGCCGGAAACCCGTGCCCTGCAGGGGCTGCGCCTGCTGATCAGTGCCGGCCCGACCTACGAAGACATCGATCCGGTGCGTTACGTCGGCAACCGCAGCAGCGGCAAGATGGGCTTTGCCCTGGCCGCCGCTGCTGCCGCGCTGGGCGCGCAGGTGGTGCTGGTCAGCGGTCCGGTACAGCTGCCGACGCCGCCGGGCGTGCAGCGTATCGACGTGCGCTCGGCCGCGCAGATGCGCGATGCCGTACTGAAGTCGCTGCCCGCCGACATCTATATCGGTGCCGCCGCGGTGTCCGACTACACGCCGCGCCAGGTCGCCGCGCAGAAGCTGAAGAAGACCGCCGACAGCCAGTCGCTGGTGATCGAACTGGTGCGCACGCCGGACATCCTCGCCGAAGTCGCTGCACAGACGCAGTCGCTGAAGCTGGTGGTCGGCTTCGCCGCCGAGACCCACGACGTGGAGAAATACGCGCGCGGCAAACTGGTCGACAAGCGCCTGGACCTGGTGATCGCCAACCAGGTCGGCATCAGTGGCGGCGGTTTCGAGAGCGACAACAATGCCGCCACGGCCTTCTGGCAGGACGGCGAACAGGTATTCCCGGCCACTTCCAAGCGCGAGCTGGCCGAACAACTGCTGGCGCTGATCGCGCGGAGACTCCAGGCATGACCCAGGCATCCATTTCCCACCCGCTGCAGGTCAAGCTGCTCGATCCGCGCTTCGGCGACAGCTGGCCGCTGCCGGCCTATGCCACCGAGGCCAGTGCCGGCATGGACCTGCGCGCGGCGCTGGATACCGCGCTGACCCTGCAGCCGGGCGACACCGCGCTGGTGCCCAGCGGCCTGGCCATCCATATTGCCGACCCGAACCTGTGCGCGGTGATCCTGCCGCGTTCCGGGCTGGGCCATCGGCATGGCATCGTGCTGGGCAACGGCACCGGCCTGATCGATGCCGACTACCAGGGGCCGCTGCTGATCAGCGTCTGGAACCGTGGCCGCGAGGCCTTCACCATCGAGCCGGGCGATCGCATCGCGCAGCTGGTGGTGGTTCCGATCGCCCGCGTCAGCCTGCAGGTAGTGGATACTTTCACCGACAGCGTGCGGGGCGCGGGTGGATTCGGCCATACCGGGGTGCGTTGACAGGGGACATCGATGAGCGGCATCGGGGAAGGACAGCGGGGACGGTCGTTGGGTCGCAGTGCACCTCTACTGGGGGTGCTGTTGATCCTGTTGGCCGGCTGGTTCGGATGGAGCGCGGTGCAGCAATGGCGGCAGGAGGCCAACGGGCAGGCGCTGGAAGAGGCGCGTGACCAGGCCGTGCAGGGCCTGCAGCAGGCTGCTGCAGGCCAGTTGCAGCAGCTGCAGCAGCAGTTGAAGAATGATCGCGTGCAGCAGGCGCTGCAGGCCGGCGACGCCGCTGCGGCGGCGCTGGCCGTTCGCGAGAGCTGGACCGGGGTCGAGCAGGTCGAGGTGCTGGCGGCCGATCTGGCCAACGCCTATGCCGATCCGGCCACCTTCGGGTATTCCCGCCTGGCGCTGCTGGAAGCGGCGCTGGCCGAGGCCAGGCCAAGCCTGCGCGTGGTCCGCGACGGCGGCGGCAACCGCCTGGGCCTGGCCGCGCCGGTGCAGCTGGGCAGCCTGGGGCCGGCCGTCATCTATGTCCGCCAACCGCTGCTGCGGCTGACGTCGCCGCTCGACCAGGTCAGCGCGCCGTCCGCCGGCTTCCTCGGCCTGCGCCAGGGAGCATTCGATCTGGTCACCCAGGGCGACCCGAGCCTGGCCGAAAGCGCGGAAGCGCTGGCGCGCCCGGTTGCAGGCACGCCGTTGCGGCTGGTCGCGTCGGTGCCGAATGTCGAGGCCGGTCCGCTCGGCCTGGGCGCGCTGGCCAGCGCCATTGTGGCGTTGCTGCTGGCGTTCATTGCCGTGTTGCTGGTGGTGGGGCGCGACCGGCTGCCGAAGTCGCTGCCGTTGCCGCGCCGCGCCGCCGCGTCCGAGGCCGACCATGGCCCGACCCTGAGCGAGAGCCTGCAGCAGGCGCCGCCACCGGTGGCCGCCGTGACCGGCAGTGGCGATGCCACGCCACCGCCGCCACCGCCGGTGCCTGCCGAAGAGCTGGCCGCCGGCATCTTCCGCGCCTATGACATCCGCGGCATGGTGGGCAGCGAACTGACACCGAAGACCGCGGCGCTGATCGGCCAGGCCATCGGCACCGTGGCACTGGAGCAGGGCCTGCGCGAGGTGGTGATCGGGCGCGATGGCCGCCTGTCCGGACCCGAGCTGACGGCCGGGCTGGCCGAGGGCCTGCGCCGTGCCGGCTGCGCGGTGATCGACATCGGCCTGGCGCCGACCCCGCTCGTGTACTACGCCGCCTTCCATCTGCGTACCGGCACCTGCGTGGCGGTCACCGGCAGCCACAACCCGCCCGAGTACAACGGCTTCAAGGTGGTGATCGGCGGCGAGACGCTGTCCGGCGATGCGATCACCGACCTCTACCAGCGCATCGTCGAGGGCCGCCTGGTGCAGTCCGCCGAGCCGGGTGACTACCAGCAGCGCGATGTCAGTGCCGACTACATCCAGCGCATCGCCGATGACGTGCAGCTGGACCGTCCGCTGAAGGTCGTGGCCGATGCCGGCAATGGCGTGGCCGGCGCACTGGCCCCGCAGCTGCTGGAAGCAATCGGCGCCGACGTCATTCCGCTGTACTGCGATGTCGATGGCACCTTCCCCAACCATCATCCCGACCCGAGCGAGCCGGCCAACCTGGAAGACCTGGTGCAGACGGTCAAGCGCTTCGGCGCCGACCTCGGCGTAGCCTTCGATGGCGATGGCGACCGGTTGGGCGTGGTCACCGGCGAAGGCAGGATCATCTATGCCGACCGCCTGCTGATGCTGTTCGCTGCCGACGTGCTGATGCGCAATCCGGGCGCGATGGTGATCTACGACGTCAAGTGCACCGGCAAGCTGTCCGACCATGTGCTGCGCAACGGTGGCAGCCCGCTGATGTGGAAGACCGGGCATTCGCTGATGAAGGCGAAGATGCGCGAGACCGATGCCGAGCTGGCCGGTGAGATGAGCGGCCACTTCTTCTTCAAGGAACGCTGGTTCGGTTTCGACGACGGCCTGTACGCCGCTGCGCGCCTGCTGGAGATCCTGGCCCAGCGCGAGGAAACCCCGGACGAAGTGCTGGGCGAACTGCCGGAAATGGTCGCCACGCCGGAGCTGAAGGTAGCGGTGGCCGACGGGACGCCGCATGCGCTGGTGGCGATGCTGGTGGCGGCGGCGCAGTCGCCGGACAACCCGTATGTGGGGGGCCGCCTGTCGACCATCGATGGCCTGCGCGTGGACTTCGCCGATGGCTGGGGCCTGGTGCGCGCCTCCAACACCACGCCGGTGCTGGTGCTGCGGTTCGAAGGCAACGACGATGCCGCACTGGAGCGCATCAAGGCCTTGTTCCGCAGCCAGCTGCAGCCGGTGCTGGGCGACACCCCGCTGGGGTTCTGAGGTGGGGCCGGGCGGCGCCCGGCACCCGCCGAATCAACGTCAACGTCAAAGGCCGGCTATCCGTAGGATGCGGGGTGGGTCCGGTTACGGGGGACGCTGCAAGTCCCCCTCCGGGGCCCGGCCCAGCCGCTGGCGGCTGGGCGTTCGGGCGCTTGCGAAGCAGTGCTTCGCAAGCAAAGCGCCCTCACCCATGTAAGCTCGGTCGCCGCTTGCTCGTGTGCGCAGTCGTGCGCACATGGCAAGACCGGGGTTGGGCGTCCTGCCCAACCCGCCCGAGGCATACCTCGGGCCCATGCGGCTCACGCCCCCGCAACCGGACCCACCCCGCCTTCGACAGATTTCCGCGATCTGTCCGAACCGCATGAACTGCTCTTGGTAGGTGTCGACCTTGGTCGACACAGCAGAGATCCACGCCATGCGTGGATGCTCTTCCGAATTTGCTTTGGTGGGTGCCGACCGTTGTTCGGCACACCCTCACCCCTTGAATCGCAAGCCCACGCCCGGTTCGGTGAACAGGTAGCGTGAATCCAGCGCCGAATCGCCCAGCTTGTGCCGCAGCTTGCCGACCAGGATGCGCAGGTAATGGGTATCGTGCTGGTGGGTCGGCCCCCAGATCTCCTGCAGGATCTGCGGCTGTGTCACTACCCGCCCGGCATTGCGCAGCAGCAGCGACAGCAACGCGTATTCCTTGCGGGTCAACGCCACCGGTTCACCCTGCAGGGCGACTTCGCGGCGCACCAGGTCCACGCGCAGGTGGCCGTCGTCGAACACCGGCGGCGTGCCATCACTGGGTACGCTGCGCGTGCGCAGCAGCGCCCGCACCCGCGCCATCAGTTCCTGCGTGCCGAACGGCTTGGTCACGTAGTCGTTGGCGCCGGTATCCAGTGCGCGCACCTTCTCGGCTTCGCCGGCGCGCACGGTCAGCATGATCACCGGCACCTGGCTCCACTGCCGCAGCTGTTCAAGTACCTCGTGGCCTTCCATGTCCGGCAGGCCGATATCCAGGATCACCAGGTCCATGTCCTCGCTGGCGGCCAGCTGCAGGCCTTCCTGGCCGGTGGCGGCCTGTCGCACCTGGTAGCCCTGCGCGCGCAGGCTGATGTCCAGGAACCGGCGGATCTGGGTTTCATCATCGATCACCAGCACGCGCGCGGCCGGCACGCTGGCATCAATCGGGGTCGGGCTCATCGTGGGAGGCTGGCTTGAGCAGGGGCAGGGTGATGCGGATCAGGGTACCGCGACCGTCGCGTCCGGGCAGCGCCTGCACGCTGCCGCCATGTGCGCCGATCATGCCCTGGCAGATGGTCAGGCCCAGGCCGGTGCCGTGGCGGCCGCGGTCGCCGCGCTCGACGCTGTAGAACATGTCGAAGATGCGCGCGCGCTCGTCGTCGGGAATGCCGGGGCCGGCATCGATCACGTCGATGCGCAGCTGGCCGTCCAGTTCGCGCGCCTGCACCTGCACGGCGGCGTCGGGCGGCGAGAACTTGGCCGCGTTCTCCATCACGTTGAACACGGCCTGTTCGACCAGTGCCGGGTGTACCCAGATCGGCGCCAGCGTGGACGGAATGTCCAGCTCCAGCCGCACCTTGGGCTGGTAGCGCTGCAGGCGCCGTGCGGCCGAGCCGATCAGTTCGTCCACGCCGATCCAGTCACGGTTGATCTTCAGACCTTCGTGGCCAAGGCGGGTCATGTCCAGCAGGTTCTGGATGTAGCGGTCCAGCCGCTCGCCTTCGACCAGGATGGTGTCCAGCAGGGCACGGCGATCGGCCGTGTCCATCGCCGCGCCGTAACTGGCCAGGCTGTCGGCCGAACCGATCATCGCCGCCAGTGGAGAGCGCAGGTCGTGCGACACCGAAGAGAGCAGGGCCGAGCGCAACCGCTCGGTCTCGTTGCTGACATGCGCCTGTTCCAGTTCGGCCACCAGCCGGGTACGCAGTGCGGCCTGCGCGATGTCATCGACCATCGCCTCGGCAAGCTGCCGCTGTTCGGGCAGCAGGCGTGCCTGTGCGCCGGGCAGGTACAGGCCGGCCACGCCGATCGCGCGATCTTCGCCATCCAGCAATGGCAGGAACCACCACTGCGCACCGGCCAGGGTGTCGGTGAAGCGGCCGCTGGGCTGGCCGTGGCGCAGCGCCCAGTCGGCGGCAGCCAGGTCGGTATCGCCGGGTTGGCTGCGGCCACCGGCGGCAGTGTCCGCGCCGATCCGCAGCCACGCCGGCACATCCATCGCCTGCTCCAAGGCATGCCGACCTGCCTGTGCCACCTCGCCGTTGCCAGCGGCGCTGGCCAGCTGACGGCCCAGCTGCTGGCGTGCACGTGCATGGCGATTGGCCGCACGCAGCGCAATGACCTGCATGCGCAGGCGCGAGGCCAGCCGTCCGGCCACCAAGGCGGCGGCCAGGAACAGGAACACGGTGATCACGCCCTGGCGCGCACCGATGGCGAAGGTGAAGCGGGGCGCGATGAACAGGAAGTTGTAGGCCAGGAAGCACAGGATCGCCGCCATCACCGCCACGCTGGCACGCGTGCGCGCCGCCACCAGCACCACTGCCACGATGAACACCATCGACAGGTCGGCCATGCCGACCCAGCGTTCGGCCAGCCAAGCCACCGCACAGGCCAGCGCGGTGGCGATCAGTGCCTGTACCGGCTCGTAGCTGATGCCGCGCATCGGTGGCAGCAGACCTTCGCGGCGCGAGCGCGCCCGGGCCTGCGGCGTGCTGATGATGGTGATCTCGTAGTGCGCGCCGCGCTGGATCAGCTGCTGGGTCAGGGTTCGGTTGAACATCCGCGCCAGCGGGCGCTCACGGGTGCGCCCCAGCACCAGGGTCGATACGCCGTTGTGCGCTGCATGGTCGAGCAGGGCATCGGCGATGCTCGATCCGTGCAGCAGTTCGGCGTCGCCGCCCAGCCGCCGTGCCAGGGCGAAGGCCGCATCGATCTCGCGCCGCGTGGCCTCGTCCTGGCGCCGGCCCTGCACGGTCACCACCGTCCACGGTGCGTCGCGGCGCTCGGCGATGCGGCGCGCCACCCGCACCAGGTACTCGCTCTGGCCGCCGCCATCGATGGCCACCAGCACGCCGCGCCGCAGCGGCAGGTTGCCTTCGCCCCGTGCGGCGCGGGTTTCACGCAGGCTGCTGTCGACGCGGTCGGCGGCTTCCTGCATCGCCAGCTCACGCAGGGCGGTCAGGTTGGCCGGCGAGAAGAACGCCTGCAGCGCCTGCGCGGCCTGTTCGGGCACATAGACCTTGCCCTGCTGCAGGCGCGCGATCAGTTCGCGCGGCGGCAGATCGACCAGCACGATGTCGTGCAGGCGATCGAGCACGCCATCGGGCACGGTCTCGCTGACCCGCACGCCGGTGATGCGCATCACCACGTCGTTGAGGCTTTCCAGATGCTGGATGTTGACCGTGGTCCAGACGTCGATGCCGGCGTCGAGCAGCTCCATCACATCCTGCCAGCGCCGCTCATGGCGGCTGCCGGGCGCATTGCGATGGGCCAGTTCGTCCACCAGCACCAGCGCCGGATGCCGTGCCAGCACGGCATCCAGGTCCATCTCCTGCAGGGCGTGGCCGTGATAGGCCACGTCCTTCAACGGCAGCTGCGGCAGGCCTTCCAGCAGGGCCTGGGTTTCGGCGCGGCCATGGGTTTCCACCAGCCCGACCACCAGGTCCACGCCGCGGCGCAGCTGCTCCTGGGCACGGGTCAGCATGGTGTAGGTCTTGCCCACACCCGGCGCAGCGCCGAGGAACACGGTCAGCTTGCCACCGGCTTCGCGTTGCAGGCCTTCCACCAGGGCATCGGCCTGGCGGGTACGCGCATCAGTCATGGGGGCCGCTGTCATGGCCGCCATTGTGCGCGCAGCCGATGCAGGCCGGCATCACGGCGCCTTGGCCGCATGGTCCAGCGCGAAGTTCAGCGTCACCACGTTCACCCGCGGCTGGCCGAACACGCCCCACTGGCGCCCTTCAGTATGTGCCTGCACCAAGGCCTGCACGCGCTCCACCGGCAGGCCGCGGGCACGTGCCACGCGTGCCACCTGCAGCTGCGCCGCCGCCGGCGACAGCTGCGGATCCAGCCCGCCGCCGGACTGGGTGACCAGGTCGGCCGGCACCTGCGCCGGGGCGACACCTTCGCGCGCGGCCACCGCAGCCGTGCTGGCGGCAACACGCTCGGCCAGCGCCGGGTTGCTGCGCGCCAGGTTGGAACCGGCCGCGGCCATCGGGTCGTAGTTGGCCGCCGACGGCCGTGCCTGGAAGTAGCCATCGCCGGTGAACGGCTGCGACAACCATGCCGAGCCGCGCACCTGGCCGCTGCCATCGCGCAGCAGGCTGCCCTCGGCCTGGGTGGGGTAGGCCAGGCCGGCGAAACCGGTGGCGATGCCGGCGTAGACCGCGCCGGCCAGCAGCAGGGTGGCCAGGCCCAGGCCGATCGCCGGGCGCCAGCCGGCGCCGTCCTGCAGGCTGGCCACGCGGGCTTCGGCCTTCGGTTCGCGGGGCAGGGAGGTGGAGGTGGAAGCAGAACGGTTCATGCGCCGAATACCAGGACAAGGAAGAGGTCGATCAGCTTGATCGCCGCGAACGGCAACAGCACGCCGCCGAGGCCGTACACCAGCATGTTCCGGCGCAGCAGCGCGGTGGCCGTGGCCGGACGGAAGCGCACGCCACGCAGGGCGAGCGGGATCAGCGCGGGAATCACCAGCGCGTTGAAGATCAGCGCCGCCAGCACCGCGTTGCGTGGGCTCGACAGCTGCATCACGTTCAGTGCGGCCATGGCCGGAACCGCAGCGGCAAACAGCGCCGGCAGGATCGCGAAGTACTTGGACACGTCGTTGGCCAGCGAGAAGGTGGTCAGCGCACCGCGGGTGATCAGCTGCTGCTTGCCCACTTCCACGACCGCCAGCAGCTTGGCCGGGTCTGAATCGAGGTCGACCATGTTGCCGGCCTCCTTCGCCGCCTGCGTGCCGGAGTTCATCGCCAGGCCGATGTCGGCCTGGGCCAGCGCGGGAGCATCGTTGGTGCCATCGCCCACCATCGCCACCAGGCGGCCACCGGCCTGTTCCTGGCGGATGCGTGCCAGCTTGTCTTCCGGACGGGCCTCGGCGATGTAGTCATCAACGCCCGCTTCGGCAGCGATGGCGGCGGCGGTCAGCGGGTTGTCGCCGGTGATCATCACCGTGCGGATACCCATCGCCCGCAGCTGTGCGAACTTCTCGCGCATGCCGTGCTTGACCACGTCCGACAGCTCGATCACGCCCAGCACGTGGCGGCCCTCGGCCACCACCAGCGGGGTGGCGCCATTGCGCGCGACCTGCTCGACGCGGCCGGCCAGTTCAGCCGGCACGCTGCCGCCGAGCGCCTGCACGTGGGTGCGGATCGCATCGGCAGCGCCCTTGCGGATCTGCCGCCCATGTTCCAGATCGACGCCGGACATCCGGGTCTGGGCACTGAAGGCCAGGTAGTCGGCACGGTCCGGCTCGGCGGTGGCGCAGCCCTGTTCGCGCGCCAGGCGCACGATCGACTTGCCTTCCGGGGTCGGGTCGGCCAGCGAGGACAGCAGTGCCGCCTCGCGCAGCTGGCTGGCGTCGATGCCGGCCAGCGGATGGAAGTGGCTGGCCTGGCGGTCGCCGTAGGTGATGGTGCCGGTCTTGTCCAGCAGCAGCACGTCGACGTCGCCGGCCACTTCCACTGCCTTGCCCGACTTGGCCAGTACGTTGGCGGCCAGCGCACGGTTCATGCCGGCGATGCCGATGGCCGGCAGCAGGCCGCCGATGGTGGTCGGGATCAGGCACACCAGCAGTGCGATCAGCAGCAGTGGATCGACCTGCACGCCCACGGCCGCGCCGATCGCCGGCAACGTGGCCACCACCACCAGGAAGGTCAGCGTCATCGCCGCCAGCAGCAGGGTCAGCGCGATCTCGTTGGGGGTCTTCTGGCGATTGGCACCTTCCACCAGCGCGATCATGCGGTCCAGGAAGCTGTGGCCCGGCTCGGCGGTCACCCGCACGATGATCTGGTCGGACAGCACCTTGGTGCCACCGATCACACCGGAACGGTCGGTACCGGCCTCGCGCAGCACCGGTGCCGATTCGCCGGTCACTGCCGCTTCGTTGATGGTGGCCAGGCCCTGCACGATCTCGCCATCGGCCGGCACCAGCTCACCGGCACTGACGATCACATGGTCGCCCGGGCGCAGCTCGGCGGCAGGCACCTGGGCTTCGGCTGCGCCCGGCTGCGGCGCCGCCAGCCGGCGCGCCACCAGGTCCTGGCGGGCACGGCGCAGCGAGGCGGCCTGGCCACGGCCACGCGCTTCGGCCACTGCCTCGGCGAAATTGCCGAACAGCACGGTCACCAGCAGGATGGCGGTTACCGCCAGGCCGAAGCCCAGCGGTGCATTGCCGGTCAGGGTGACGATCGCGGCGACGATCGTGCCGGCCATCACCACCGCCATCACCGGGCTGCGCACCAGATGCATCGGCGCCAGCTTGCGCACTGCTTCGACCAGCGCACGGCGCAGGCCGGCGCCATCAAGCAGGGCAGGGCGCGGTGCATGGGTACTACGGGTTGAACTTGCTTGGGTACTCATCAGGGTGTCCTCAGCGCAGTCCCAGGCTCAGGTGATCGGCGATCGGGCCGAGTACCAGCGCCGGCATGAACTGCAGCACGGTCAGGATGACGATCACCGAGACCAGGGTCAGGGCGAAGGTCGGGGTTTCGATCTGCAGGCTGCCGGCAGACTCCGGCGCCTGGCGCTTGGCGGCCAGCTGTGCGGCCACCACCAGCGGAATGATCAGCAGCGGGAAGCGGCCCAGCAGCAGTACCAGCGAGCAGCTCAGGTTCCACCACAGCGTGGCGTCACCCAGTCCTTCGAAGCCCGAACCGTTGTTGGCGTAGGCCGAGACATACTCGTAGAACACCTGGCTGATGCCATGGAAGCCGGGGTTGGAGGTGCCGGCCAGGCCGGGCACGGCCAGGGTGATCGCAGTGAACACCAGCAGGGTGATCGGCTGCAGCAGCACCAGCAGGGCCAGCAGGCGCACCTGGGGAGTCTCCAGCTTGCGGCCGAACAGTTCCGGCGTGCGCCCGGTCATCAACCCGGCCAGGAACACACCCAGCAGCAGATAGACGATGAACTGCTGCAGGCCACAGCCGATGCCGCCCCAGATCGCGCTGACCAGCATGTTGACCATCGCGATGCCACCGCTCAGCGGCGCCAGCGAATCGTGCATGCCGTTCACCGAGCCATTGGAGACCTGGGTAGTCACCGCCGCCCACAGCGCCGTGCCGTCGGCGCCGAAGCGCACCTCCTTGCCTTCCATCAGCAGCGGGGTGGCGGCGCTGGCGCTATGCCCTTCGCTCCACATCATCGCGCCGGTGGAAAGCAGCGACATGCCCAGCATGCAGCTGAACACCAGGGCGCCGAAGCGACGCCGGCCGGTGAACGCGCCGATCATGAAGATCACCGCCATCGGCACCAGCAGGATGCCGACGATTTCCAGCGCGTTCGACAGCGGGGTCGGGTTCTCCAGCGGGAAGCTGCTGTTCGGGCCGTACCAGCCGCCACCGTTGGCGCCGAGCTGCTTGGCCGCGACCATCGCCGCCACCGGGCCCAGCGGCAGCTTCTGTCCGGTCATGCCGGCGCTGGCATCGATCGGCGTGGCCTGCGGGCCACCGGCCATCGTCGACGGCACACCCTGGCTGGTCAGCAGCAGGGTCCACACCAGGCACAGCGGCAACAGGAAGCGCACGCACAGGCGCACCACGTCCACGTAGTAGTTGCCTACCGCCACCTGGCGGTCATCGCCGGCACCGGTGGCCGCCGCAGCCTGCGGCGCACGCGAGAACAACGCGCGCAGCGTCGCCACCGCCAGCGCCAGGCCCATCATCGGCGTCACCACCTGCAGGCCGGTGATGCCGGTCATCTGCGAGAGGTAGGACAGCTGCGCCTGGCCCGAATAGTGCTGCTGGTTGGTGTTGGTCAGGAACGAGATCATCGTGTGCAGCGCGGTGTCCCAGCGCATGTTCGGGATCTGGTCCGGGTTCAGTGGCAACCAGGCCTGGGTCATGAACACCGCCTGGGTCAACACAGCGACCACCACGTTGCTCAGCACGAAGGCCAGCACGTAGCCGCGCCAGGACATCGCGCGCGAGGGATCGACGCCGAACACCTTGTACAACGGCTTTTCGATCCAGTTGAACAGCACGTCGACCTTCATCGGCGTGCCGCGCATCACGCGGGCCAGGTACAGGCCCAGCGGCCACGCCAGCAGCAGGCTGGCGGCAAGAATGACAAGCATCTCAGTCATGGCCGGCTCCGTTAGAACGATTCGGGCCGCAGCACGACATAGAGAAGATAGGCGGCGGCGACCAGCACCAGCACGCCACACAACAAAGACAGCCAGGGGGACATTTCAATAGCGACCTGGTGGAACCCCTCCACCTCAGGCCGTCATCGTCGTCCTGCCGCCCATAAACGCACTACGCGCCGGACCGGGCCGACGCGTAAAGAGTGCATAAATTCCGTGGGCCAACCCGTAACCAGGCGCCGCCTGCTGTAGAGCCGAGCCCATGCTTTCCCAAGGTCACGCGGAGCCGAGCGTGGCCCGGCGCTACAGGCGAATCACGGCGCCTGGCTCGCCTGCGCCACGCCCTTCAGCTCGCGATAGCGCTGCAGCGTGCTGTCGATCTCGGCCTTCAGCGCCTGCTGCTGCTGCAGGAACCCGGCCTGCAGGCGTTGCTGCGACTGCAGTTGTATATGCCGCTGGCGGATCGCCTCGGCCTGCTTGTCGGCCACCTTGCCACCGGCCAGTTCGCGGTCACCGGCGGCCGACAGCAGCGCCACCAGCGATTCGCGCAGGCTGGTGACGTTGTACTCGGCGGTCTTCAGGTTGTTGTCCAGCACTTCCTGGCGTTCGGCGAACACCCGGCGCAGGTCGTCCTCGCTGCCATAGGTGGACAGCATCGCCTGCTCGGTGCGCTGGCGGGTCTGCTCGGCCATCAGGTCCAGCTGCTGCTGCTGTGCCACGGTGCTGGCTGCGGCGCGCTCCTCGTCGGTCAACGCGCGCTGGACCTGCGCATTGCGCAGGCCGCTCTTCGCGTTGAACTCCTCGCGGGCGTGATTTACCGCATCGGCCGGCAGCGAATCACTGCAGATCCGCTCCTTGCCCTCGTTCCAGCAGTACAGCTTCTTTTCCACCTTGCCGCCGTCGCGCGACTGCGCCGGCACGGTGAACGGCACGGCCAGCAGCAGGCCGGCAAAGAGAACAGCAGGAACTCGGGACATGACCTTTCCCCTGGTCGGTCAGCGGATCGAACGGACGCCGTACTGGGCCCGGTAGGCTTCCAGCGGCTGCCGGTAACCGACAAGTTCCGGGTTGCCGGAGGCGAAATCAAGCAGATCGGCCAGCGATGCCACGGCGATCACCGGAATGCCGGCTTCTTCGGCCACCGACTGTGCCGCCGAGCGACGGTCGGCTTCCGAGGCGATCTCCTGGCGGTCCAGTGCCACCACGATGCCGGCCGGGGTGCCGCCGGCAGCGCGGATGATGCCCAGCGCTTCGCGGATCGCGGTACCGGCGGTGATCACGTCATCGACGATCAGCACGCGCTTGCCATTCAGGTCGGCGCCGATCAGCTGGCCGCCTTCGCCATGGTCCTTGGCTTCCTTGCGGTTGAACGACAGCGGCAGGTCGCGGCCACGCTGGGCCAGCTCGCAGGCCATCGCGGTGGCCAGCGGAATGCCCTTGTAGGCCGGGCCGAACACCACGTCGTACTTGATCCCGGTGGCATCGATGGCATCGGCGTAGCAGGCGCCGAGCTGCGACAGCAGCGAACCGGAGTCGAAACGACCGGCGTTGAAGAAATAGGGGCTCAGCCGGCCGGACTTGAGGGTGAACTGGCCGAAGCGCAGGGCGTCGGCAGTCAGGGCCAGCTGCAGGAAACGGTGGCGGTGGTCGCTCATCAAAACTCGATTCATCTTCATTTGGAGCACAAATCCTAATCCAGCTGGGCGTTTCGCGCTCGTCCAGCGCCATGTGAAAGCCGTCCAGGCCCGGCCTGGCGGACTGCGCAGCCCTGCGGGCAACCGTTATGCTTGCCCGGTTTCCCGCCGCAGGTCCCCCGCATGCGCATCATCAGTTTCAACGCCAATGGCATCCGTTCCGCCGCGACCAAGGGCTTCCTCGACTGGTTCCGTGCCCAGGACGCCGACGTCCTGTGCATCCAGGAAACCAAGGCCCAGGAAGACCAGCTGACCGACCCGATGTTCCGTCCGGACGGCCACCACTGCTTCTATCGCGATGCCATCACCAAGAAGGGCTACAGCGGCGTGGCGATCTACAGCAAGCGCGAACCGGACCAGGTCATCACCTCGCTGGGTTGGGCGCCGTTCGACGACGAAGGCCGCTACATCGAGGCGCGCTACGGCAATCTCAGCGTGGTTTCCTTCTATATCCCATCGGGCAGCTCGGGCGACCTGCGCCAGGGCTTCAAGTTCGAAGTGATGGAATGGCTGCGGCCGATCCTCGAAGCGTGGGCGCGCAGCGGCCGCGACTACGTGCTGTGCGGTGACTGGAACATCGTGCGTTCGGCGCTGGACATCAAGAACTGGAAGTCCAACCAGAAGAACTCCGGCTGCCTGCCGGAGGAGCGCGACTGGCTCAACGCGCTGTGCGCCGACCACGGCCAGACCACCGATGTCGCCGGCGGCCGTGGGTGGGCCGATGCCTACCGCCTGCTCAACCCCACCGGAGAGGACTACACCTGGTGGAGCAACCGCGGCGCCGCCCGTGCCAACAATGTCGGTTGGCGCATCGACTACCAGTTCATCACCCCGGGCCTGCGTGACCGACTGCGCAGCTGCTCGATCTACCGCGACGAGCGCTTCTCCGACCACGCCCCGTTCACCGTGGACTACGACCTGTGACCGAGGCCGCCACGCCGGTCAGCTACAAGGGCTGGGCCGGCATCAAGCGCGCCTTCGGTACCCCGTCGGCGCTGACCATGGCCATGCTCGGCTTCGGCAGTGGCCTGCCGTTCCTGCTGATCGCCTCGCAGACCCTGTCCACGCGCCTGCGCGACGTCGGGCTGGACCTGGGCAGCATCGGCCTGATCAGCCTGGCCAGCTTCTTCTACCTGCTCAAGTTCCTGTGGGCACCGCTGCTGGACCGCTACGCCTTCCCGCTGCTGGGGCGGCTCGGCCGCCGCCGCTCCTGGCTGCTGGTGTCGCAGGTGCTGGTGCTGGTCGGGCTGGTCGCGCTGGCCTTCGTGCGGCCCGAACAGGGCGTGTGGCCGTTGGTGATGTGGGTGCTGGTGGCGTCGTTCGCCGGCGCCACCCAGGATTCGGCCGTCGATGCCTACCGCATCGAGATCGCGCCGCAGACCGCCCAGGCGGCGCTGGCCGCCACCTATACGCTGGGCTACCGGATCGGCCTGATCCTGGCCGGTGCCGGCGCGCTGTACCTGGCCCAGTTCGAAGGCTGGATCGTCGCCTACCTGGCGATGGCCGCGCTGATGCTGCTGCCGATCGTCACCACCCTGCTGTGCGCCGAACCGCAGCGCCCGGCCACCGCCGTGCAGCGCCGCATCGATATTGCCGAAGCGTTCGTCCAGCCCATCTCCAGCTTCTTCAGCCGCAATGGCGTGGCACTGGCGCTGGTGCTGCTGGCCTTCGTCGGCCTGTTCAAGTTCCCCGACCAGGTGATCGGAGTGATGGCCGGGCCGTTCTATCTCGACTCGGGGTTCGACAAGGCCGACATCGCCACCGTCTCCAAGCTGTTCGGTGTGTGGATGGGCATCGGCGGCGCGTTCCTTGGCGGCATCGCGGTGGCTGCGTTCGGCTTCCGCCGCATGCTGCTGGTGGCCGCGCTGGGCGTGGCGCTGTCCAACCTGGCCTTCCTGCTGATGGCGCACAATCCGGGCAAGCTGTGGGCGTTCTACGCCGCGCTCAGTGCCGACAACCTGTTCCAGGGCTTTGCCGGCACCGTGCTGGTGGCCTTCATGTCGTCGCTGACCGACCGCAACTTCACCGCCACCCAGTACGCATTGCTGGTCTCGCTGGCCAACCTGCCGGGCAAGTTCGTCGGTGGCGTCTCCGGCTACATCGTCGAAGCCACGTCCTACAGCACGTTCTTCATCCTCAGCTCGATCACCGTGGTGCCAACCCTGCTGCTGCTGGCGTGGCTGTGGCCGCGGATCGCCGATCGCGGGCCGCCGCCGGTCGCCTGATTGCCTGCCCGCCCGGACTGCGGGATCATCGCCCCCGACGCGCCGAGGGGGCGGTGCCTTGCGAACGGGGAAGTGAGCATGGCCGACGTTGTGCTGCGGGACCTGGACCCGCTGCTGCTGGAACGCATCCGACGGGTCGCGGTCGCCCGCGGCTGGACCCACGAACAGACCTGCGCCGCCTTGCTGGAGCAGGGGCTGTTCAGCAGTGAACTGGAGGTCCGCTCCGGCTTCGGCGATCCCGAAGTGGACGCCCTCTCCGCCGCGATTGCCGCCCTGCAGGCCCTGCCGGCAGGGCAGGGCTTCGATTAGCGCCTTTGTAGAGCCGAGCCATGCTCGGCTGCTCTTGGCCCGGCCCGGCCCGGCCCGCGCTAAGCCGAGCAGGGCTCGGCTCTACAACGGCGCCTCACCTGCGCGGACGGCCCACCTCACGCCAGGTGGATCGCCCCCAGGATCCGCGGGCCCGTTGCCCCGGTCACGCTCGGCAGGTTGCCCGCCAGCCCGTCCATCGTCCGCTGCGCCAGCCAGGCGAAACCCATCGCCTCCACGTACTCCGGGTCCAGCCCATGCACCGCGCTGGACTCAACCTGCACCTCCGGCAGCCGCGCCGCCAGCCGCTTCATCAGCTGCCGGTTGCGCACACCGCCGCCACAGACCAGCAGGCGCCGGGTCTGCGGCTGCTGCGCCAGCAACGCATCGGCCACGGTCGCCACGGTCAGCTCCAGCAGGGTGGCCTGCACATCGGCAGCGGCGTACTCGCCTTCCCCCATGTGGGCTTCGGCCCAGGACAGGTGAAACTGTTCGCGCCCGGTGCTCTTCGGCGGCGGCAGCGCGAACCACGGGTCCGAACGCCAGGCGGCCAGCAGGCCCTCGTCCAACGTGCCACTGGCAGCGTAAGCGCCATCGGCATCGAAGGTGCGGCCGGTATGGCGCTGGCACCAGGCGTCCATCAGCGCATTGGCCGGGCCGGTATCGAAGCCACGCACCGCGCCTTCGCGCGGGATCAGGGTCAGATTGGCGATGCCGCCCAGGTTGAGCACCGCGCGGTCTTCGTCGGCGGTGCCCAGCATGCCCAGGTGGAAGGCCGGCATCAGCGGCGCACCGTGGCCCCCGGCCGCCACGTCGCGGCGGCGGAAGTCGGATACCGTCGTGATCCCGGTCAGTTCGGCAATGCGGTTGCCGTCGCCCAGCTGCACGGTGAACGCCGGGTCGGCCAGCGGGCGGTGGCGCACGGTCTGGCCGTGCGAGCCGATCGCGCGCACCTGGCTGCGGTCCACGCCGGCCTCGGCCAGCAGTTGATTGGCGGCCCCGGCGAAGTTGATCGCGATCCGCGCGTCCAGTTCGCCCAGTTCCTCCAGCGACTCCAGCGGGCCACCTTCGCCCAGCGCCACCAGCCGCGCGCGCAGCACCGGCTCCCAGCGGGCGGTCAGGCCGTGCACGAAGCGGCAGCCACCGCCGGCGGGGAACTGCACCAGCGCGGCATCGATGCCATCGGCGCTGGTGCCCGACATCAGGCCAAGGTACAGGGGGGCGTCAGCGTCGGCAGTCGTGTTCATGGCAGGCATAAAAAAAGGACGCGGCAAGCTTGGGCTGCCGCGTCCTTCTTCGTCAACGCAAGACGCTCAGCCGCGCTTGCGGCCGGTCGCCTGCTTGTCCTTGGCGCTGGCCACCTCGGGCGCAGCCTCGTCGCGGCTGGTCGGTGCCGGGCTGGCGTCGGCGTAGATCAGCTTCTCCATGCCCTGGATGCGCGCCATCGCCGGCGCGGTCTGCGCGCGGAAGGCGACCAGCTCGGCGCCCTTCAGCGGTTCCGGCGGCGGCATGGTCACGGTCAGCGGGTTGCGGTGCTCGCCGTTGACGCGGAATTCGTAGTGCAGGTGCGGCCCGGTCGCCAGGCCGGTCGAGCCGACATAGCCGATCACCGTGCCCTGGGCCACGCGCTGGCCGGTCCTGATGTTCGCAAAGCGCGACATGTGGCCGTACAGGGTGGTGTGGCCGCGGCCATGGTCGAGGATCACCACGTTGCCGTAGCCGCGCTGCACGCCGGCGAACTGCACGCGGGCATCGCCGGCGGCCATGATCGGAGTGCCGGTGCGCGCGGCGTAGTCCACGCCCTTGTGCATGCGCATCTTGCCCAGCACCGGGTGCTTGCGCGCGCCGAAGGTCGAACTCAGCCGCGCGAACGGGATCGGCATGCGGATGAAGCTCTTCTTCAGCGAACGGCCGTTGATGTCGTAGTACTCGGACTTGCCGTTGCGGTCGAAGCGGAAGCCGGAATAGGTCTTGCCACCGGTGGTGAAGGTCGCCGCCAGGATCTTGCTGGTGTCCACCTTCTCGCCTTCGCGCCAGGTTTCATCCATCACCACGCTGAAGCGGTCGCCCGGCTGCAGGTCCTTGGAGAAGTCGATGTCGTACTTGAAGATGTCGTCGGTCATCGTCGCGATCGCCGACGGCGACAGCCCGGCCCGTCGGGCCGCGGCATACAGCGAACTGGTGATCTCGCCGCTGGTGACCACGGTGCGCGTGGAGGACTCACGCTTGGTCACTTTCTCCTTGATGTCATCGCCGGCCAGGCTCAGTTCCACGCGGTTGTCGGCATCGCGGTCGAAACGGATGCTGCGCAGGTCGCCGGACAGCGGCATGTCGAAGGCGATCTCGGCACCCGGGCGCAGCTTGGTCAACGCCTCACGCGCGCCGGGGTGGTCCAGCACCCGGTGCAGGGTGGTGGCCGGAATGCCAGCCTTGTCGAACAGGTCGCTCAGGGTCTGGCCACGCTGCACGCGCAGCACCTGCCAGCTGTCACCCGGCACCTGCTGCTGGCGGGCCATGGTCAGCGGCGGCAACGGCAGCGCCAGGCTGGTGTGGCTGTCAGCGTAGGGGGCAT
>NZ_CP128404.1:365000-367500 GCF_030345295.1 Stenotrophomonas sp. 8(2023)
TCGAAAGCTATTTAGGTAGCGCCTCATATGTATCCTCTCGGGGGTAGAGCACTGTTATGGCTAGGGGGTCATCGCGACTTACCAAACCATTGCAAACTCCGAATACCGAGACGGACTGTATGGGAGACACACGGCGGGTGCTAACGTCCGTCGTGAAAAGGGAAACAACCCAGACCCACAGCTAAGGTCCCAAATTTTGTGCTAAGTGGAAAACCATGTGGAAAGGCACAGACAGCCAGGAGGTTGGCTTAGAAGCAGCCACCCTTTAAAGAAAGCGTAATAGCTCACTGGTCGAGTCGGTCTGCGGGGAAGATTTAACGGGGCTAAGCACAGAACCGAAGCTTGGGGTGCATAACTTTGTTATGCGCGGTAGAGGAGCGTTCCGTAAGCCGTTGAAGGTGGATTGAGAAGTCTGCTGGAGGTATCGGAAGTGCGAATGCTGACATGAGTAACGATAATGCGGGTGAAAAACCCGCACGCCGAAAGCCCAAGGTTTCCTTGCGCAACGTTAATCGGCGCAGGGTGAGTCGGCCCCTAAGGCGAGGACGAAAGTCGTAGTCGATGGGAAGCAGGTTAATATTCCTGCACCTCGCGTAAGTGCGATGGAGGGACGGAGAAGGTTAGGTGTACCAGGCGTTGGTTGTCCTGGGGAAAGGCGGTAGGTTTGGATCTTTGGCAAATCCGGGATCCTTTAAGACCGAGCACCGAGACGAGCCTTTAAGGCGAAGTCACTGATACCACGCTTCCAGGAAAAGCTCCTAAGCTTCAGCTTACGCAGACCGTACCGTAAACCGACACAGGTGGGTAGGATGAGAATTCTCAGGCGCTTGAGAGAACTCGGGTGAAGGAACTAGGCAACATGGCACCGTAACTTCGGGAGAAGGTGCACCCTTTTTGGTGGCTCGTGCGAGCTATAGCTGAAGAGGGTCGCAGTAACCAGGCCGCTGCGACTGTTTATCAAAAACACAGCACTCTGCAAACACGAAAGTGGACGTATAGGGTGTGACGCCTGCCCGGTGCTGGAAGGTTAATTGATGGGGTCAGCCGCAAGGCGAAGCTCTTGATCGAAGCCCCAGTAAACGGCGGCCGTAACTATAACGGTCCTAAGGTAGCGAAATTCCTTGTCGGGTAAGTTCCGACCTGCACGAATGGCGTAACGACAGCGGCGCTGTCTCCACCCGAGACTCAGTGAAATTGAAATCGCTGTGAAGATGCAGCGTTCCCGTGGCAAGACGGAAAGACCCCGTGAACCTTTACTATAGCTTTACACTGAACGTTGAGTTCGTCTGTGTAGGATAGGTGGGAGGCTATGAAACTGTGGCGCTAGCTGCAGCGGAGCCATCCTTGAAATACCACCCTGTCGTGCTTGACGTTCTAACCTGGGCCCATTATCTGGGTCGGGGACCGTGTATGGTGGGTAGTTTGACTGGGGCGGTCTCCTCCTAAAGAGTAACGGAGGAGCTCGAAGGTACGCTCAGCGCGGTCGGACATCGCGCACTGTGTGCAAAGGCATAAGCGTGCTTGACTGCAAGATCGACGGATCAAGCAGGTAGGAAACTAGGACTTAGTGATCCGGTGGTTCTGTATGGAAGGGCCATCGCTCAACGGATAAAAGGTACTCCGGGGATAACAGGCTGATACCGCCCAAGAGTTCATATCGACGGCGGTGTTTGGCACCTCGATGTCGGCTCATCACATCCTGGGGCTGTAGTCGGTCCCAAGGGTATGGCTGTTCGCCATTTAAAGTGGTACGCGAGCTGGGTTCAGAACGTCGTGAGACAGTTCGGTCCCTATCTGCCATGGGCGTTGGAGATTTGAGAGGGGCTGCTCCTAGTACGAGAGGACCGGAGTGGACGAACCTCTGGTGTTCCGGTTGTCACGCCAGTGGCATTGCCGGGTAGCTATGTTCGGAAGCGATAACCGCTGAAAGCATCTAAGCGGGAAGCGCGCCTCAAGATGAGATCTCCCGGGGCACAAGCCCCCTGAAGGAACCATGTAGACTACGTGGTTGATAGGTCAGGTGTGTAAGTACAGCAATGTATTGAGCTAACTGATACTAATGATCCGTGCGGCTTGACCATATAACCTCAAGTTGCCTTGGCTTTACGACAACGTCGTAAGAGCATCCAAGTGCACGCTACGTCACAAGAACTATGCGAGGCTGGCGCCTTGTCCCCCAGGGACGAGTGCGACGCTCCAAAAGCCTCCCTGGTGAAATTAGCGCTGTGGAACCACCCGATCCCATCCCGAACTCGGAAGTGAAACGCAGCTGCGCCGATGGTAGTGTGGCTCAAGCCATGCGAGAGTAGGTCATCGCCAGGGTTTACACCCGAGAACCCTGCTGCATGCGCAGCGGGGTTTTCCTTTTTTTGCAGGCACTTGGTTTCGACCTGGACTTGCGGCAACAACTTCACGAAGAGCTTCAAGTTCCTCAAACAAGTTGTTGACAAAGCTGAAAGGCCTGCCATAATAGGCGGCTCGCAACGACGAAAGGCCCTCG